>DATDQZ010000001.1:0-13660 GCA_035292005.1 Bathyarchaeia archaeon
TCCTCCATAAAACCAGACGTGCCCGTGAAGACCTTCTTGATTTGACCCCCTGAACGGCTAGCCTCTAAAACCAAGGCGCAGAACCTGCTCACGATTGGCGAGCCTATTCTGTCTTTGAGCTTTGTCAAGGCACCCTCAAAAGAAGTGCCCCAAGACATTTGAACCGTGAGTTTTCTAACCTCATCAGAAAGCGGCCTACCCACCATTTTATCCTCAACAACCTTCTCCAAAGCCTTAATAATAGTCACGCCAGTCTCCTGCGACTCGGACACCCCTCGAACCAACATGGGCATTTGCTTCTCAATAGCGCTCACCCACTTCTGGTTAAGATAGTCCAGAACCGCAGAAGGAACAACCGCTACCAAAATCGCAACTAGCAACAGCTCATTCGAGTAAAGCACAACCGTTTCAGTTGGCAAAAAGAGGAAAGGCACAATGAATACCAAAAAACTGCAAGTCAACGTAACTGCCGCAGTAACTCGTCTAATCTTTCGTGATATCTTGCGCATTCTTTCACCTCGGAGGAGTCACCGAGTCAACTATCAGCAACAGTATACCAACGCTTGCTGGTGTAACAACGAACGTAAGGACAGTGAGAAGAACCTGCGGATCCACACCACCGATGAATGCTCCTCCGCCGACAAAGGACATTACTGAGAGCATGACAATAAGCGCCAGCGGCAAGGCAATCAGCAAGCTTATGTAGGCTTCCGCGATTGTCGACAAGTTTTCCAGAAAACCCTTCATTGTCTGCACCCTCGCTTTCTTGTACTTATCAGCCTCATCGTGAAGGTAACTCGCCAAGTCTCCTCCCATGTGGGAGGTCGTTACAACTCCATCAAGCATACTTGCGAACTTTTTTGAAGAAGACCTCAAAGACGCATTTCTTAAGGCCACTCTAAGGTCTAAACCCATAAGCTCTATGTCTCCAATTATTCTTCTCGCTTCCTCGCCAACGCTAAACTCGTCGCCCACATTGGCCAAAGAGCGAACAATGCGTTCGGGAGGCATCCCAGAACTCGCCAAGACTGACATAAAGTTGGCGATTAGCGGCAGGTTTGCGTCTATCTTTCGCCCTCTCGACGAAATCCCAAACATTGGATACACGTAACATGTTGCAGCCGATGCCAAACCTGCTAATATACCTACTATAACGGAGAAAATGAGCGCCTGGACTATTTGAAAACTAAAAGAGAGTATGAAAAGTGACAGCGAAAAGGCCGCAACTCCTGAAATCAGAGAAGCTAACACCATCAAGCCCGTGTATACCTTAAAGCTCATTCGTATGCTGGCTTTGGCCAGGTTTTTCTGCAGCCCAGCGAATTTTGACAGCATGCGTGGCGGGATTACACGGGACAATTTTAACAGGAGGTGTAATACTCGGCTATTCGTTTTTCGCCGCCTCCTCGAGTATGGCTTCTGGATTCTCGTAGTAGCTTCTTATTGCGTCTGAGACTTCCTTGTAGTTCCTTACGTCTCGTTTTGCCATCCATTCAATAACCTTGGCTCGGCGTTGAATCTCTTCGTTAGCTTCTTCTGTGCTTATACCTTTCTTTTCGGCGATTCTCTCCATGATGTAGCTTCTGCCCGTGAAGTCGAAAGTGTCTTCAGCCGGGTTCCACTTGTACACTTCGTTGGTTAAGATCTCGCCTGATCTTGGATCCAGACCCACTATTTCGGATGCCGTAACTGTTTTTCTGACGGGTTTCCCATCATACTCAACTTTCTTCTGGACGAGAATTAAATCCACTCCTGCGATTAGCGTTCGCGGAATGTTCATGGGCTCTGATTCAAGTCTATAGACAGCTGCTTCCACCGATTCGGCGTGTATGGTTGACATTCCCAAGTGACCAGTGCTAACGGCTTGAAAGAGCGTGTAAGCCTCTGCGCCTCTTATCTCGCCCACGATTATGTAGTCTGGTCGCTGTCTAAGCGAAGACTTCAGCAAATCAAACAGCGTTATGTCGGCTGCTTCTGTGACGGCGCCGACATGAGCTCTGGTGACCGCTGGAATCCAGTTCTCATGCGGAAGATTCAGCTCCGGCGTATCCTCGATTGAGACTACTTTAAGGTCTGGTTTAATGAACATGCTCAAGCAGTTGAGCATGGTTGTTTTCCCAGCGGCAATTCCTCCAGCCACGAGAATTGAAACTCTGTTTTCAACGGCGTACCAGAAGTAGGCGGCCATTTCCTTTGACATAGTGTTAAAGCTCACTATATCACTAACTGTGAAAGGGTCCAGCTTGAACTTTCTGATGGTGAATGTGGAACCTCTACGTGTAATGTCGCTCCCGTAGGTCAGGTTAAGTCTGCTTCCATCAGGGAGGGAAGCATCCAGCATCGGCTGCGCGATTGAAACGTGACTGCCGCACAGATAAGCTAGCCTCAGCGTGTAAGTGTCAAGCTCATCTGCGGTTTCGAACCGAATGTTAGTGGGGATTGATTCATACTTCCTGTGATATACGTAGACGGTCACGTTGACTCCATCGCAAGAAACATCCTCGATTAGCGGGTCGTGCATGAACGGATCTATTTTTCCGAGTCCAAGGTTGTCTCTGACGACGTAGTAGAGCAGCTTATTCCTTGTTGGCGGACTGAGTTTGAAGTTGTAGTGGTTTAGTATCTCGTCACATTTTCTAAGGAGATACTCTTCCGCTGCCTTCTTTGATTTAAGGTCCGTTATTTTTAATTCTAAAACTTCGTTCAGAATTGTTGTTAAACGCTGCAGGTTGAGAATGTCGGTGTTGTCAAGTTTAGGTTCCTCAATAAGGTAAGTTATGTTTCCACGCGAAGCGGCTTTAGTGATTTTCGCGTATGCGTACGGCTCGTTCAACGGGTAAGTCTCAATTATCCCCATGTCTTTAGTTAAGGGCGTAATTATTGACTTTTCACTTGTCGGCTTAAGCCAGCCAACACCAGTTTTGAACGTTTTAGGCACGGGAAACGTTGAAATAGTCTCAGTCTGCGCTAGCTTATTTCTGGAAAACAGCTTTCTCAATTTTTCCCGTCTATCCAATTACCGTACCCCTTCCTCTAGTGAACGTTTCGGACGTAATTTAATGTTATTCTGATTACTAAAAAAATGAGGTGATAGATGCTTTAGGTTGCTCAGTTTATGGGAATGTCTTTGTGATTTCCGCAAAAGTCCCGTCTTCGGTAGTGACTTTGAAGGTATGTGTTGACTCAGCATAGTTTGCGCCTGATACCGTTATCGTTCCTGTTTCACCCACACTAAGTTCCGGGTCGGCAGGAAGAGTCCCTACAGCTAATCCGTCGACATAGGAGCCCGACAAAACGACAACTGATTCGCCGACATTCTGCACATAGATATTACCGTCTACAGATACGCTCTGTATTACTATTGCCTTGCCGACTTTAGTGGTTGTAAAGCCCAAGTATCCCATGACCCAAGCGTACGTCACAAGCGCAGCTGCTACTGCAACAGCAATCATCAAAAGCACTGATATGACTGGCGAGATAGCTTTGACATTCCTACGGAGTTTTCTAAAATTCATTTTTTCCTTTCCTCCCTTCTTATTCTCCTCTTTTTTAAGACGTATAAGACTACTTCAAGAACTTATTTAAAAACACCTATGGAAGAAACGTATATAACAATTCTCTAAAACAAACCTAAACACCCGCCACAAAGAAGGAAACCATAGACTTCATAAGCGAAGACTAAAAACATTATAACACCGCCTTCACATCTAATAAACGAGGACCACGCGATGAGATTGCTGAAAACAGGAATCGCAGGCCTTGACGAGTTCCTACTGGGAGGACTACCCCCAAGAGTGCTCCTAATCCTCGGAACACCAGGCTCAGGAAACGAGGTGTTCGCCCGACAAATCGCCTACACAAGAGCAAAACAAACAGGCGTCACCTACTTCACAATGAACATCGCCCCCGAATTCATCAAGGAAGACATGTGTGCTTACGGATGGGATGTCACACCACTAGAAAAAACTGGAGCTTGGAAATTCATCAGCCTAACAAACACCAACCAGATAGTTGACACCGTTACCCGCGAAATCAAACACCACAGATCCGTAGTGGTAGATTCCCTCTCCGAACTGCTCATAACCCACAAAATCGAAGACGCAATCAACCTACTTACAGCCATGGCAGTGGAAAACAGAGAAGGCGAAGAATGCCACTTCGTGCTCCTAACCGAAGGAATGCAAGACAAAAAAGATGAGACCACGATGGAACACTTCGCAGAAGGCGTGATAATCTTCAACACCACATGGACAGCCGACTCAACAACCAGAAACATCATGATAAAAAAGATGAGAGGAACACTTATTCCCATACGAAGACTCCCATATAATATTGGCAAAAAAGGATTCATTATAGAAACCGCCATTAGAATAACCTAAACCACACTAAATTCACATGAAACTGCACACTTACAGTCGGTCTTGACAACTGTAGAACCCAAAAGAGCACTCATAAAACGCACTCCATTGAACTCAATCATTAGCTGAAATTCATAAGTCACTTATTAACAAAAACCTACAAATCCAGCGATAACCAAATGAAAGCTATACACAACCGCTGGAGCGACCTGCTTAACGATTGCATTCAAATAGCACTAGTATGCGGCACAGTCGGTATAGCCTTAAAATTCATAACCTTCTTCGACCAATGGGTCTATTTCCCAACCTTCCCAAACCTACTGGACTCAACCTTTCTAGTCATCTCAACACTATACCTCGCGTGGAAATCAAGGAAACGCGCTCGCAGCAAATAGAAAGACAACAGCCTTCTGATACGCACATGATTACGAAGTATGGCGAGAAATAATACATATCCACACCTCAAACGTCCCGTAATTACGATTGATTTTGAGTCTTACGCACATTTTTGGTTTAAGATTTGGAATTCACAAACCCTTTATTGAAAGAGCTAACATTCAGAATCAGAGCGTGCAGACATGCGAAAGTCCAAACTCGAACTGTACGAAGACGTGCTACATGCATTAGCTAAGAAACCCCTGACCATTGACAGCATAGCTTACGAATGCAACATGGACTGCGTCGCTCTTCGCCAACGGCTAGACTTCTTAGTTAAGAACCGCCTTGTAGAAGAAAAGAACTACAAGAAAAAAACAGTCTACGCCTTAACAAGAAGAGGCTTAGCAATTCACAAAACCCTCACCATCACAAGACGCCTAGAGAAACTGCAAACCACCATAAAAATGATCGACGAAGCCTTACAAGCACTTCCAGTCTTTTCAGAACAAGACAAAGAGACGACAAGGCGAACACGGCGAAACGAAAACTATTAAACAAGGCGCAAAGGGTTCTACCTAAGAGAAAGCCATGGCGCAACTTTCCCCCGAAACAGTTTGGAACATAAATGAAAAAGAACTTTTAAGCTTACTATCCACGGGCACGCTGGTTCCAAAACCGAAAAAAGCCAACTTCTACGCCCCAAGCTTCATGTACCATAAAACAAGCCACTACTATTCATCACCCACTCGCTTTCCAACGATATCCGTGACAGGCAAAGGCTGCGCGCTCAACTGCAAACACTGCGAAGGCAAAGTCCTCGAAACCATGCACCCCGCCAAAACGCCTGAAAAACTCTTTGAACTCGGCGCAAAGTTAAAGCAGAACGGCGCTTTAGGCTGCTTAGTTAGCGGCGGATGCCTGCCAAACGGCTCCGTACCTCTCAAACAGTTCATCCCAGTTCTTGAAAAAATCAAACACGAATTAGGCTTAACCGTCATCGTGCACACAGGTGTAGTCGGCACTGCCACAGCCGAAGCACTCAAGAACGCTGGAGTGGACACCGCATTATTAGACATCATCGGCTCCAACGAAACAATAAAGGAGATTTACAACCTGAACGTGACGGTTAATGACTACGCGAACTCGCTAAAGGCACTGCACGAAGCGCGTTTAAACTTTGTACCTCACGTCATCGTTGGCCTCCATAATGGAAAGCTGCGAGGCGAATTGAGCGCCTTAAAAATGATAGCGCGCTACAAACCTTCAGCCTTAGTTGTTATCGCCTTCATGCCCATACGCGGAACAGCCATGGCTGAGGTTAAACCGCCACAGCCCACAGACATAGCCAAAGTCGCAGCGACAGCACGGCTAATGTTTCCTGAAACGCCTCTAGCGCTCGGGTGCATGCGACCGAAAGGCAAACACCGCGCCGAAACAGATATCTTGGCTCTGAAAGCAGGAGTCAACGCCATCGCGTTCCCCAGCGAAGAAGCCATCAAATACGCGGAAAATGAAAGATACGAGTTGTCCTTTTCTCCGTACTGCTGCTCCCAAATCTACATGAATAAAAGCGCTGAATAGTTCTTTCGAAGCATTTCGAAGCGACTCTAAAGAGGAGAACTTTCACAAACTGCTGAAACTGCACTATGGAATTTTTGAATGTGACGCTTGCCTAAGCATCTTGCCGCTCAAAACCACAGCCCACACCGAACCGGCAAAAGCAGAAACAGCTTCAGGAACAGCCACACCAGAAACATAATGAATTGAAAAATACAGCACCCACGGTGCAGCCGCGGCAACAGCCACCAGCAGCGTGAACACAGCCATCCGCACTTGACGCGTAAGCCAAAAAGTCCCAGCAATAATCAGCATGGATATTGGCAGAAGCACAAAAAACATCACAGAAACAAAATAATGCGCGGGACGAACGTTTTCGGGGAAAACGCCAATCGCAAAAAGCGCCAAACTGGTCAAAACTAAAACGAAAGCGCCTATTCTGCCTACAGTTCGCTCTTTCAGAAACACGGACAAGCCTGTTGCAAAGATAAAGCACAAAGCACCGCCAATGAGCAATCCTGAATTAAAGAGCACAGCCGTAACGCCTGCCACCACGCCTAAGTCGCTTAAAGCGTTGTCCACCCAGCTGAATTGGGAGTAAGAAGCTATCGCGGAAAAAATAAGCGCAAACGCGAAAACAGGCGCTAGAAAGCCGCAGATTCCCGATATTCTAAGCCTTAAAGCATTCTTGAATTTGGGCATTTGATTTGCTCCTTCAAAGAGCTCATGCTTGTCTTAAGCTTAAGAGTTTGCGTTCTCAGGCACGAATCGCCTAAGCCTCTGCAGCGAGCGCGTTTTCTCTTTATCGCCCACTTCCGCTTGTTTGACAGCGTTCCCTAAAATCTCGATTATTTCATCATATGACTCTCTGTTAACTGGAAATGGAACTCCGTCTTTACCACCTACGCAAAAACTGTATTTTACAGGGTCTTCCCAGCTTGGTTTTTCGCCGTAAATCAGCTCTGCCACGAGAGCTAAACCGCGCACAGTAGCGGGTCCAACGCCTTTCACGCTTAGGAGTTCTTCGTAGTTTTTGGGTTGAAACTCGTAGGCTCGCTTCATCGTTTCCCAGTTTATGTTTCTAGGCATGTTGAGTGTCGCAATGGATTGGTGCCACGGATTAGTGTCGGTTTTTGGGAGCCATTCTTGAAGTGATTTCTGGTATAGTGGTCTTGCGGCTTCGAATAGGCGCGTGAGTTTGCTGGGTGGTTCTTTGGCTATGTCCACTGAAGCCCTGCGTGCGCCTTCGCTGGTTTTGGCGGTCATGTTTAAAGCGCGTAAGCGTTTTGCGTCGCCGACTATGGCATTGTGAGGTTCAACGACAAAGTTCGTTGCGGTGTCGGATAGCCAGTGATAGCGGCGTGCAGTGCGGTCTTCGGAGCTCATGCCTTGCTGGATTACAGCCCATTTCTTGTTTTCTGCTATTAGAAACGCGTGATGGTAAAGTTGGTAGCCTGCTTGGATGGCTGTGTTGTCGACTTTGGCTGTCATTCGGCTGGTGTAAGTGAGGGTTTGGATGTTGTTTTCGGAGAAGCCGAATTTCTCGCTGATACCAATGATTTCCGTGGGCGTCTTTCTCGAGGTTTTGCCTTTTCCACCGCAGACAGCGATGCCATGCTCTTCAGGGGAGAGTGCTTGTTTGAGGATGCCTGTGACGACTGTGGTGACGCCTGAACTGTGCCAGTCATAGCCCAAAACGCAGCCGAATGCTTGAAACCAATAAGGGTCTGAAATGCGCGTTAGGAAAGTGTCTGTACCATGTTCGTTGATTATGATGGCGGTTATTTCTTTGGCGAGTTTGCGCATGCGGTTGGTTAGCCATGCGGGTGCTTTGCCGCCGTGTAAGGGCAGATTGGCGATGCCGGTTCTGTACATTGTCTTTCAGTGTTGATGTTGGTTGTTTGTGTTATTTTATTGTTTTGCTTCTGTTGTGCTGTGCGGTGACTATAGCTCCCTTATTTATAGGTTGAACTTTTGGATAGGCTCCTATCGTTTTCTTAGCCCCCTTCCCCTCTGTCTTTTTGTGCTGACTCTTCTTTTTGGCTGAAAAGATGGACAATGCGGGTAGACCCTCTATAGGTTTCTGCATTCTATTTCTATTAGGCTCCAAATATGCCGCGTATAGCTATTCTAGCTTGTGTGAGGTGTCTATCCCCTCCCTTATATATACATTGAAGTTCTGGTTCACTTGTAGTACAGGCTGGAAACTTTTATGGTTCCACATGCTTGTTCACGTACTCTTTAGACTAAGCAGCACTATTTGAACCTCAAAGAAATTCACAAATTCATAGAAGAATTCATAAACTTACGCCCCGAACTAACAAGGAGTCTCTTTACGTGTTAGCTTGGATTAAATTTCTTATGTTGGGGTTTGGGATTAAAGTTTAGTCCAACCAACCAAACTTGGTTAATTCAAAAACGCAAACATTCCAAGGAAACTTGGTCGTTTAAATAAATAACCTTGAGAAAACCCACATCTAGACAAATTTATATCCTCGGACAAAACTAAGTTATATTAATTAAAAATAATCTCGGTGAGAAAATTGGCAAAAGTCGTATTAAAAAATCTCGCCAAACGCTTTGGCGCCGTCACGGCAGTCGACAACTTGAATTTGGAGATAAAGGACAAGGAATTCTTAACGCTGTTGGGGCCATCTGGCTGTGGAAAAACCACGACGCTCAGGCTTATAGCAGGGTTGGAAAATGCCGATGAAGGGAAAATCTACATCGGGGACGAGCTAGTAAACGATATGTCACCAAAGGACAGAGACATCGCAATGGTTTTCCAAAGTTACGCGCTCTACCCCCATATGAGTGTTTATGATAATATAGCATTTGGCCTCAAAATGCGTAAACTTCCTGAAGCGGATATTAAGAAACGAGTGCAGGAAGTTGTAGAAATTCTTAAGATTGGCGAACTTCTGAAAAGAAAACCAAAGCAACTCAGCGGTGGACAGCAGCAAAGAGTAGCATTGGGGAGGGCAATAGCGCGGCATCCTACAGTTTTCTTGCTAGACGAACCGCTCTCAAACCTAGATGCAAAACTTAGGGTTCACATGAGGGTTGAATTGAAAAAACTGCAGCAAGAGCTCGCGATTACAACTATTTACGTTACACACGATCAGGTAGAAGCCATGACGATGTCCAAGAGAGTCGCGGTAATGAATGAAGGCAAGCTACAGCAATTAGACTCGCCGCAGAAGATATACGACAAACCGGCGAACATGTTCGTTGGAGGATTTATCGGGAGTCCAGCGATGAATTTCATAGACTTTAGCCTGAAGAAAAAAGATGGCGGTATTATATGCGATGCCGGATGCTTTGAACTCAACATACCTACAGATCTTAAGCAATTAATAATGGACAAAGCTACGAGTTCGGAACTGAAGTTGGGCATTAGACCCGAAGACATTTCGGTACTTGAGACACAGGACCGAAAGAGCATAAAAACTGAAGTTTACGCTGTGCAACCGATGGGCTCACATAAATTGGTCACTCTCAAAATTGGGGAAAATTTAATCTTGGCAACTGCTCCGAGCCAATTTAAGTTGGATGAAGGCGAAAATGCTGGGATAACGTTCAACATGGACAATATGCATGTTTTTGATAAGAAGACAGGAACGGCCATTATCTAACTTCATTTTTAATATGCCTCAAGATTGCCGTCAAACGGTGAGCAGATGGACTAGGGGAGATAATCAGAGAATCGTGAGGCATCTACGAGCGAAACTTCCTCGTTTTGTGCGGCTTTTTTGCTTGGGTCGGGTAGGAGTACACAGCAACGCCTATGTTGGGCAATACTTAAATAAGGATAACAATAACTTAAGCTGCATAAAGGAGAAGGGAAAAAAATGAAGGCATTAAAAGATGTAAAGGGCATAGCAAGAACTAGTCTTATAATATTAGTTGTAGCCATAATAGCTATAGCAGGCATCGGCATCGGTACATATATTGTCATGAACCCAACAGCAACACCAACACCAGCAGCGTTCGTATGTCCAACAGATGGGGAGACATTTGCTACTAAAGCCGAACTGAATCAGCACCTATGGACAGACACGACACCCGCACACCCTAAGATACCCTTGACCATATGGGGTTGGAGCGGAAATGAACAAATTCTTAACAGGACTGCTATTGAGACAGGATTCACAACGACGTACCCTAATATAGAATTGAACCCCGTTGCTCAAGCAGGCACCGGAGCTGAATACGACTTACTAACACAAGCCGCCTCTTCCGGATCAGGCGCAGCGGATCTCGTCGGTATCGAAGTTGACTGGGGAGCACGCTTCATACCCATGGACATTCTGCTACCCTTAAATCAATACGGAGCAATGGACTACGCTAACAAGTTCCCAGCATGGTTCTGGAACAGCTATGTAGACAATAACACAATCTACGGAATACCATGGGATGCGAGCGGAGCAGGTGCCTTATTCTACAGAAGTGACGTCTTCGACAAATACGGCCTTACGGTTCCAACGACAATGGCTGAATGGAAGGCAGTGGGACAAGAGCTTAAAACAAAGAATTCAAGCTGGTACCTGACCTTCATGCCGCCGGACTCTTCACAGATCCAATTTGAGATGCTGATAGACTCGCAGGGTGGGCCCGGAATCTTCCGCAAGAACACTGATGGAACATGGGTGAGCAACCTAGACTCAGCAGAGGCGCTTAGGGCGTTGAATTTCATGGAAGACCTGGTTGACACCGGACTCGCTAAAGCTGCGCCCATGTGGAACGATGAGATGTACGCAGAAATGGGGGACGACGTTTACGCTAGCGTCTTGTGCGCGCAGTGGTACACTGCCAGCCTCAGTGCTTGGTTAGACAGGAATACGACTCATTGGAAAGTTGCCGCGTTCCCCCAGTGGACAGCGGGTACGCCAACTTCGGCTAACCGTGGAGGGACGAGCTATTGCATCACCACTCAATCGGCAAATCCAGATGCAGCATGGGAATTGCTTAAATGGCTCTTTTTGAGCAAAAACAACGCAAGGACACTTTACCAGAACTGCAAGTACTACCCAGCCTACACGGAATTACAAACTGATCCGGTCGTAGCAATTGACGATCCATACTTCGGCGGCCAGAACGTGAACGCATTTATCGCGGCAAACAGTATGCCATACGTTAATTTCCACGCTTCCCCATACAGCAACCTATTCAACACCTACTGTAACGCTATGTTGCAAGAAGTACTGCTTGGCACCAAATCACCCGAACAAGGACTAACAGATGCGAAAGCGAACATAGATAGAGACATAGCTGCTGGCCTGTAAAACAGCTTAAAAAATGCATACCGGCTTGTAAAAGTCGGCACGCGCAATATTGGGGGAAAATAGATGCCAAAGAACGAGACGAAAAATCTCCTTTTTTTTCTTTTACCTTACTTGATTCTTTTTCTATTACTCTTTGCCTTCGCACTTTCTTATTCTCTAATCCTATCCTTCACAAATATGTCACCTGGGCGTCCCTTGGAATTTACGGGAGCGACAAATTACGTAAGACTTTTTGGAGACCCCCTCGTCTGGAATGGATTTAAAGTCGTATCCACAGTTTTGTTTATTCAAGTGCCGATAATGACTGGGCTTGCCCTTATCCTTGCCATACTTCTCAGTTCACCCCTTATAAGGGGCAAAACAATTTTTCGCACTATTTTTATTATACCGGTTATGACTTCTCTAGTTGCGGCCACGCTTATGTGGTATCCCATGTTCGGGGAAAACTATGGGGTTATCAATCTGGTTTTGACAGGCATCGGTCTGCCAGGATTCAAATGGCTTTTGGATCCCACTCTCGCACTTGTTTCAATTTTTACTGTAATTACGTGGAGGTGGACGGGTTACAATATGATAATGTTTTTAGCGGGTTTGCAGGCCATTCCTAGAGAATTATACGATGCCGCAGCACTGGATGCCGGAAGACTTCAAACAGTTCGACACATAACCCTTCCTCTGCTTAAACCAATAATAATTTTTTCCGTGGTATTTTCCATCATAGGGAGCTTACAGTTATTCGCCGAACCATACGTGCTTACATCACAGGGCACAAGTGCAGGCTTTGCAACTTACACGGTTGCGATAAGATTATATAACATCGGGTTTATTCAAGGCCAGTTTGGTTATGCCTCGGCAATCGGATGGTTTATGGCACTTGTTGCCGTTTGTGGAACATTTTTCTTCCTGAAAAGACTGGGCTTCTTTGCAAGAGGTGAGTAGGATTGGGTCTTAAGAAAACTTTAACCAAAAAAATGAAACACGTGGATCTTCACAAAAACATCGGCCTCCTCCTATGCTATCTCTTCTTGATAGGATTTGTCATCTATACCCTCACGCCCGTGATATGGTTAGGTTCCCTCTCTATTAAGCCAATTAGTGAATTCTTTCAAACGTCGAAATCCTTCATCCCCCTAAATCCAACGCTCGAGCACTACTATAACCTATTCTTCAAGAGTGACTTCCTCAGATGGATGTTAAATAGTTTGATAGTGGCTGGTGGTTCCGCCGCACTCACCATTGTAGTTGCCTCAATGGCGGGATACGCGTTCGCCTTCTACAAATTTAGGGGCAAGGAGACTTTATTTATGATAGCACTCTCTTCCGTCATGGTGCCTGCCTACGTCCTCATAATCCCCTGGTTCTTGATGTTCAGAACTCTTGGCTTAATCAACACCTATTTAGCGCTGATACTTCCGTGGGGTGCATCGATGTTTTCACTCTTCTTCATGAGAGTTTATATCAGAAGCTCAGTACACCCCGAAATTCTCGAGGCAGCGAGAGTGGACGGTGCCTCCGAGCGATCAGTCTTCTTCAGAATAGTCATGCCCATAATAGTTCCCGGAATCGCGACTCTAGCCATAGTAGTGTTTACAATGGCGTTCAATGATTATTTCTGGCCAATGATAGCCATGCGCAGTCCAGATATGTACACGCTTCCCGTGGGAATGGCGCAATGGCCAATCTCTGCAGGAGGTGGGTCAATGGGGCCCACCGGCGCCGCAGCAATTCGATGGGGATTAGCCGTAACAGGACCCTTGGTCTCGATAATCCCAATGTTGATACTATTCATTTTATTCCGAGATAAATTCACCAAAGGCCTAACCCTCGGCGCCCCCAAAGGGTAAAAGCATATTGAAAACCAGCAGCACAAGTTACGTCGCAAACGAATTCAGGAAAGAGCATGCGCGCTGTCCAAGGGAATTTTCAGTTGTCTGGGCAGAGAGAAAATGTTTCTGCAGATTGCCTCAATTATTTCAGCATCGCGCGTGCTATGGCATTTTGCAATTGCCAATAAAAAAAGAGTTATTACTCGCTTATTAAACATAAAATGAGGAGGAACAGGTTTGGAGCTGCGTTGGGACC
>DATDQZ010000002.1:0-14454 GCA_035292005.1 Bathyarchaeia archaeon
GGAGAAAGCTGTTACCCATAGAGTTATAAAAAAGAAATTTCATCATCAATTGAAGTTAACGCATTTAAGATTTGAGACAGAATGGCTGCACCTGTTTCTTACAAGATTACCACCGAAGTTCCCGCCAGTTACATGGAAAAACTAGTTGATTTCATTCACAAGCAATACCTGCTTCCACAGAAGCAACGTTTCATGAACGTTTCCAGAGAAACAACAGAGAGCGGTACTTTCCTGTCGTATGTGGTTCTTGGTTCGCAGGGAAAGCAACTTCTCCAAGTCGAAGTCAAGGGCACTAAGCCGATAGAATTGACGCTAACCCCTGTTAATGGACCAGTGTCCGCCACGGTTATTGAAGAGGCAAAACAGGATGTTGTTATTGCCGTGCAAATATTCGAGGAAAAAGCCAGAAAAGCAACACTTTACTTTGCTTGGAGAGAAGGCGAGGACATAGTTCCCGAAGTGGTCAAAAAGCAGGAAAAGTCTTTAAACCGATTGTTTCTTGAAACTCAAATTCTCTTTTTCATTGTATTCATAGTTCTGGGTATGTTGATTTTCGTGGTCATAGCCGAGCTGTATCCTGACATGTTCTGGATTGCGCCTATAATACTAATAACGGTGCAGTTTGTTTTCGTCTTCTATTCCGGTAGTTTCATTGCAAGGACTGCTGATTGGCACATCACTGAAGCAAACCCCATAATACACTTTCTAGAGTATCACTTACCGATAGGAGCGCACGACGATTTTAGGCAAACTTACTCTGCAGATCAGCTGGTAGCAATAAAGAAGGAAGTCTACGATGAGATATTGGCTAAGCGAGGTGAAATTGACTGCGAATCTGCACAAAAAGTCTTCGCGGAACATGGCATCGCCTGCCAACCAGAGAATCTGTCGGCGAAAAAAGTGAATGTGTACGAGCTTGTGAAAAAAATCGCAGACAGATTCGGCTTTCCAATGCCTAAGATTGTTGTGTCAAACACTATGGTTCCTAATGCTGCAACTTCTGGTCCCAGCCCGAGTCGCGGCGTGGTTTTGATAACAACGGGTCTTCTTGTTCAGCTTGAAGAGGACGAGGTTATTAGCGTCTTGGGGCATGAGTTCGGTCACCTTAAAGGGCGAGACCCTCTTATTCTTTACGGGTTGACTTCTGCGGAATTTCTTCTCAGGTTTTACGTACTATTTCCATTATTTCCCTTTATCTTCTCCTCTTTCCTGTTCTTTGTTTACTTCTGGGCTGTGATGGTTGTCATATTCTTCATTGCCAAATTCTTTGAAGCGCGAGCTGATCTTGTATCGGCTATTAAGATGGGCCAGCCCGAAGTCTTAGCTGGAGCTCTTGAAAAAATCGGCTTTCAAAGACTGCTGTATGAAAGGACGCCGTCCTTCCGCATACAAGAGTGGATAGGTTTAGATCCTCACCCGCCCATATACTTCAGAGTCAGTCGCCTAGAGAAACTTAAGGTACCCGTAAAAATAAAGCATGCATTAATCCAGTCTATCAAAGATGTCACGTCAGGATTCATCGAAAGCTTATGAGCAAGCGCCACGTCTTTTAATGTTATCCATAATCGTTTAAGAGTACGGCATTCGGTTTCTCGAAAACCTTATCTTTCGTTTTAGTTTATTTCTGAGTAGATCATAACATTTCTTGGAGAAGCATTACCTATGAGTTATTCTGTACAACCTATAACTCCCGAGGAAAAAGACAGACTTTACCAGAAGTACGAAAACAGATTTCTCTACACCAACAAAGCTGAAATATATGGCTGCTGCGTGAAACTGCTAACCGAAATAGAATACGTGAAAAACCAGTGGGAAGACAACTTCTACACAATGAGTGAAAGCGTCAGGTCTCATGGAAGACTCATCGTGCTTGAAGAACCTGACCAACCAACGACCATCAAATATGATTCTTACACGAAAACCGCTTTCCTGATTAACGTTGACTATTATGGGTGGATAAAGAGCATAGCGTTGGCAGTAGCGGGAGACATCTTAGAAGACGAACACAGGATTTATTCAGTCCACGGTGCTGCCATAGACGTAGGCTGTTTAGGCGTTTCTATAATTGCGCCTTCTGGAACAGGCAAGACAACTCATTCATGGGGATTGCTGCGCATGGAAAATGCAAGGTTAATCTCTGATGACTGGTATTTCGTGAGGCTTTCCAGCCGCGAGCCTTTAGCGTTTGGTTCGGAAAAGAACTGTTACATCGAAGCCGACATCGGCAAAATCTGGAATGAATATGAGCGCCTCGTGGATAAGGCACGTTTTGACCAAAAAGGCAGGGCGGTAGTGAACGTGCGTTGGATTGTGGGAAGCGGAGGCGTCATTCCAATTACGACTATGAGAAAAATAATCTTGCTGAAAAGGGAGCCTCAAGACCAAACCATAGTCACTAAGCTAAGCACGGGTGAAGCGTTGCAGTACATGGTGGCGCATGATTTCTGCAACCCTCACCAACTCGTAAGAGACAGCAGAAAAATTGAGCTTAGAAAAGAGTTCTTCCGAAGATATTTTGAACAAACAGATGTTTACCTCGTGAACACCATTGGAACGCCGCAGGCGACACAAATGGAAATTAGAGCAATCCTCTCTGTGAAAGAATAATGTTGATGCACAAAAAAGAAATAGAGCATCAGAACAGAATAAGCTCTGTGACTTAACGGAGGAAATCTCCTGCATTGAAGCTGCTTTACGTGGTCATAGACGGTATGGGCGATTTACCAATTGACGCGTTAGGGGACAGAACCCCTCTGGAGGCTGCTGAAACCCCTAACATGGACTTTCTTGCCAAAAATGGGAAAACGGGGCTAATGTATTCGGTTAGAAAAGGCGTTGCACCTGAGAGTGATGTAGCTGTAATTTCGCTTTTGGGTTACGATCCTTTCGAGTACAGTACAGGAAGAGGAGTCATCGAGGCGGTGGGCGCAGGCATTGACATGAAGGACGGCGACTTGGCACTGAGATGCAACTTTGCAACTTTAGGCGAGGGGAACACGATAATTGACCGACGCGTGCGAAGAACCCTCACCACAGAAGAAGCAACTGAACTAAGCAAAGCCGCTAACATTGAAGTGAAACTTGAATCGTACCCAACCACGTTTGAGTTCAAGAACACTCTGGGTCACCGCGCCGTTCTTGTCATAAAAAGCAAAGGAAAACACCTTTCCAGCAACATAACGAACAGCGACCCAGCTTACACCGTAATCAACGGCATCGGAGTAGCCACGCACAATGTGGAAATGGTTCTCAAAAAGTGCGAGCCAACAGATGACACAGAAGAAGCGCGAAACTCTGCGAAACTCGTGAACGAGTTCATAGAAAAAACCCATAAACTCTGGGAAACCCACGAAGTAAACAGAAAACGCGCCGCAGAAGGAAAGCTTAAGGCAAACGTGGTGCTCACAAGAGACGCGGGGCACCTTTTACCGAAACTCTTTAACATAAACGAAAAATACAACGTTAAATTTGCCGCGCTTGCAGACATGACCACTGAGAGGGGGATAGCCGAACTCGCAGGCATGCACGCATCTCTTCTGCCTCCGCCATCGGACGATCTTAAAAAAGACTGCGAACTAAGAGTAAAGAAGATAATGGATTCGTTGCCGCATTACGATTGCCTTTACATTCACCTCAAAGGTCCAGATGAACCCGGTCACGATGGCAACTGCCACCGTAAAACCGACGTAATTTCCACAATCGATCAGCACTTCTTCGGGAGATTGCTGCAGGAAATAACGTTGAAGGACTGTGTTATCTGCATCACGGCGGATCATGCGACGCCTTGCAGTTTGAAGGTTCACAGCGACACTCCAGTTCCCGTGCTTATATCAGGCGGCAAAATCAAGGATGACAAAATTTCCAAATTTTCTGAAAGGGAATGCAAAAACGGGAGTCTAGGCGTTTTGGACCGCGGTTGCGAGTTGATGCCGAAACTCATGGAACTGCTAAGAAAGTAGCAGAGATGACAAGTGTTAGGAGTTCTTTTATCCGAAGAACACGCTTGCTATCTCGTAGAGCTCTAGGTCCACGGTTTTTCTCTTGCCACTAACCTCTTTTAACGCGACAGGCACTATTTTGTTTCCTTGAGTGCCTACTAAGTATCCGAACTTGCCCTCATGAACAAAATCGATGGCTGCTAAACCAAGTCTAGTGGCCAAGATTCTGTCGAAAGCTGTTGGTGTTCCACCGCGTTGAATGTGCCCTAAAATCACGACGCGCGTTTCAGTGTCCATGCACTTCTCAATCTCCTTTCCGAGGTAATATCCTACTCCTCCCAAGCGTGCGTGGCCAAACTCGTCCACGCCGTCGCTGTAGACTATCTCTTTTCCGTCTTTGGGCTTCGCACCTTCGGCGACAACTATCACACTGAAGTTCCTTCCTCGTTTTTGTCTGCTTTTGATGTATTCGCAGATTTCAGCCACGTCGAATGGTTTTTCGGGGATCAATATGATGTCAGCACCGCCTGCGAGTCCCGATTCTAGCGCTATCCAGCCTGCGTACCGTCCCATGACTTCGAGGATGATTACCCTCTGGTGGGCTTCTGCTGTGGTGCGAAGCCTGTCGAGCGCTTCAGTTGCTATCGAAACCGCTGTATTGAAACCGAAAGTGTAATCTGTTCCGCACAGATCATTGTCAATCGTTTTAGGCACGGCTACGCATCTGAGTCCGAAGTCAGCTAGCTTGTGCGCTACGCTTAAAGTGTCGTCGCCGCCGATGACGATTATCGCTTCTATGCCCGTCTTTTTCACGTTTTCCAGTATTCTTTCAACGCCCTTTTCAGCCTTAAACGGGTTGGTTCTTGAATACCCCAAGATGGAGCCCCCGCGAGTAAGGATAGCTGTAATAGCTTCCTGATCTAGCGGCATGAATTCACCTTCAAGCAGTCCGCGCCAACCATCTTTGATGCCTACGAATTCATCGCCGTACTGCTGAAGACCTTTTCTGACAATGGCGCGAATAACAGCGTTGGTTCCTGGGGCGTCGCCGCCTCCGCTTAATACTCCAATTTTCATCTGCTTGCGTTCTCCTATGCTCTTCCTGAGCTTCCTAACAACCGCATCTTGCTTTTGGCAACCTCTTTCATTGCTTCCTTGGCTGGACCTAGAATCTTTCTGGGATCGAATTCTTTAGGCGAGTTTGCTAGGACTTCGCGCACAGTTGCCGTGAAAGCCAAGCGCAAGTCGGTGTCGATGTTGATTTTGGCGATGCCCATTGAAACGGCTTTTTTGATTTGCTCTTCTGGTATGCCTTTCGCGCCGCTTAGGGCTGCGCCGTATTTGGTGGCTTTTTCAACAATCCACTGAGGCACGCTTGAGGCTCCGTGCAGAACGAGCGGAATGCTAACTGTTTCGCTGATGAGTTTTAGCCTTTCTAGGTCAAGCTTGCCTTCGCCCTTGAATTTGTAAGCTCCATGCGATGTGCCTATTGCCACTGCTAAAGCGTCAATTCCTGTTTTCTCAACGAATTCCACTGCTACTTTGGGGTCGGTTAGGATGGCTTCCTTCTCTTCCACGCTTCGTTCTTCTATGCCGGCGATTTTTCCCAGTTCAGCCTCAACCGAAACGCCTTTTGGATGCGCAATACTCACTACTCGCTTTGTTAAGGCGACGTTTTCGTCAAACTTCAAGAAGGACCCGTCTATCATGACCGAAGTAAAACCAGCGTCAACACATTTTGCTGCCGTGTCGAAGTCTTCTCCGTGGTCAAGATGCATGGTCATGGGCACTGGTGCGAGTTGTGCGGCTGTTTTGACAAGGCTTGATATGTAGGCTAAACCAGCGTACTTGATTACGCTTGGCGTAATTTGAACTATTACGGGCGAGTTCTCTTCTGTTGCCGCCTCAACTATGGCTAACGAACTTTCTAGGTTTTGGACGTTGAAAGCGGCGATGGCGTAGCGGTTTTTTCTCGCAGGGACCATCAAATCTTTATTTGTAACAAGCATTACGTTTACTCCGTGTTCAAATTAAACATGTGCTCAGATTATTTAATATTTCTGAGTACCACTTGCATGGCAGGCTATGCTGTTACAATAACATCAGCATTTCATCCACTGTTACGATTTTTATTCCTCTGAATTCTCTCATAGAAAGCAGGTGGTTATCTCCTGATACTATGTAGTCGGCTTTACCATCATAGGCTGTCCTGAGAATAATGTCATCAGCAGGGTCTTCCTTCACTACCTTGAACCTAGATTTTACTCTGACTATTTTGGCAACGCTTCGCGTAACTGTCAGAAAGGCGATTATGTCATCCTCGCCAACGTATCTCCTTATCCTTGGGTCGTCAGCGACTTTAAGGAACTCTTCTAAAACGCTTCTGGACAGAATCAGAACTTCTTCCTCTGCTATTTTAAAGAAGAGTGCCCTTGGCTTTCCAGTTTTGATGAGAGCAGATACCAATACGTTTGTGTCGAGTACAATCTTCATTCCATGACCTTCACATGGAAGCTCTCTTCTTTCTTCTATAGTCTTGGATTATCTCGTTTATCTCTTCATTAGTTAGTTCGCCATACTTTGCTACTTTTTTATCTATCCTTCTATACATGGCTTCCAGTTCTTTCGCTATATCTGGCACTTCAAGCTTCTTCATAATCACTGCATCTTGATAACCGTAGACGAGAAGTTTCGTCTTTGGTCTTATACCCAGCTTCTTCCTTATGGTATGAGGTATCACGACTTGACCTTTTTCACTGACCACTGTAACGTCTGGCTTTTCGTGTCGAGTCATGAAATCACCAGGTGTATTCTTACTTTCTTACTTTAAATAGTTATCTCCAAACTGAGAAATGGGTTCAAATCTTGCTTATGATTTCTCGAAAAATCACTAACAAGAAAAATCGGAGCGCAAGGTTTACATGTGCACCAGCAGAACTATGTTTTATGGGTTCTCTATGACTTGCTACTTTAGACACCTTGGCGAGATTTTTAAGAAGGCTGGGATAGAGGTTACTCCTCAAAATAGGCAGGAAATCGACAGGATTATTCATGACATTGTTGGCGTGGATTACAAGAATTGCCCAGCTGCTTGGAGGCAGGTTAAAATTCGCGTAGCGGAAGACGAGACTGGCTTTGTTTCAGTGTTGAAAAAAGCGTTGAATAACCGAAAACAATGTTAATTCTTTAACAAATGTTACTGTATTCTCGCAGCAACAAAAACGACAAAAAGGCGCTTCCATACTCTTTAATAAGAGACTGAAGAAACACGAAAGTGAGGGAACAGACATTTACACGCGGTTAATGGTTTTCTCAGATGGCGGCGCTAGAGGTAATCCTGGACCAGCCGCCATAGCTTTCATAACCCTCTCGGAAAACGGTCAAATCTTAATGGCGAAATCGCGTTATATAGGCTTGCGCACCAATAACCAAGCTGAATACGAAGCGTTAATAGCGGCGCTGGAATCTGCAGTAGCGCTCAATGCTGAGGAAGTAACTTGCCACATAGACAGCGAACTAGTAGCCAAGCAACTCATTGGAGAATACGCCGTAAAAAATCGTGAGTTGAGGAAAATGTGGAACAAAGTCCAAGAATTAAAAAAGCACTTCAAGAAAGTCAGTTTCAAAAACGTGCCCAGAACCAACAATCAGATTCAAAAGGTAGACGCGCTTGTCAATGAAACATTAGACGCCACATCTAACAAAACTTGAGGTGTACGAGAATGAGCAGCGCTCCTGTTCTCCCGACGTATAACGGCAAATGCAAGGCTTTTAAGTGAAGTACAAAAGCGACGACTGATTGCATTTAGCAAACGAGATTAATCAACATCCTTCAATTGTTTAGTTATATAAGAGTACAAAAAATATCTATGAGCTATATATAGAGTCTGAAAGGATTCGACAAGAAAGCGGTATGGCTTAATGAAAACAAAGGCATCAGAAACAGAAAGGGTTTCTAGAAAACCTGAGGAGGAAACATCAATCATAAGGCATAAGGCAGATGGAGTGAAGAGACGCTTGTTTCGGCGCAAATTCACCGATACTCTGAATGCACTTTCGTCGAAAAAGACAGTAAAGTACGCCACATACCTCGCTGCAGTAATAGTCTTCTTTGCACTCATCTTGCTTCCTCCAATAATTGGAATTGTGATTAAATGGAGTACAACCCAGCAGGTTTTGGAACAGCCCGCGCTTATGGGGCGAGCGCTCAACGCGGTCGCAAACTCTTTCGTGGTGGCGTTACTTGTTTCTGCGTTAGATGTTTTGGCTGGGATTCCGATGGCATGGCTCATTACCCGTGGAAAGTCGAAATGGTTGAGCGTTCTCGATACTCTGGCAGACCTGCCATTTGTTGTGCCAACCGCAGCGCTGGGTTATTCGCTGCTGCTTTTCTGGAACGGCCCACAGGGTATATCTGGCCTTTTTGGCGGCTCACTAATTTCTACCGGTTGGCTGCTTGTCATGTTACTTCATTTCACATTCTCATATCCTGTAGTCGTTCGGGTTTTAGTTGGGGCGTTACTGGATTACAAGATGGAGTATGAACAGGCCTCAAGAACTCTAGGTGCAGCGCCCTTCATAGCATTTCGAACGGTCACATCTCCAATACTCAAGCCTTCATTGATAGCCGCTTTTATTCTTTCATTTGCGAGGTCCCTTTCAGAAACTGGAGCAACATTCATAGTTGCAGGAGCCTTCGAAAACGGACCAGTTTTCATTCAAAACATGAAGAACGAGTTTTCAGGCTCGGCTCCAGCCACATACGAAGGTGCAACTGTATTCGCGAGCGTAATACTAATAATCATATCTTGCACAATCTTTGCCTTAATTCGCATTTTAGGTCCGCGACTGAAATTGCCGTTTAAGGGAATTTGGCCCGTCGCCGAGAGAAAACTGAGCTACTCAAAAGCCGCGTTCTCCAGAAACAGCGTTACATTGATAGTTTTCGTGGCAATAGTGCTGATTCCAGCTCTTTTCGTGGCGTTACCAGCTTTTCAGGCAGTTTTCACGGGAACTCTGTCCGCGGCATTTTCGGGTTCCGGCGTGTGGAGTGATTATTGGCAAAGCCTGTTACTTTCATATTCTCTTGGAGCAATCGTTACGCTTCTCGGCTTTATCATCGGTTTGCCAATGGCAATATTAATCGCAAGGAAAAAACTCGGAAAATCACTTTCAGCGTTGCTCGACATTCTTGTTAACATTCCGCTGATTGTTCCATCAATAGCTTTGGGCGTTTCCCTCAAGTTCTTTTGGAAAGAAAGCTTTCCTTTCATGCCAGAGTTGCTGTTGTTAATCTTTGCGCACCTAGCAATCACGTATCCCTATATTGTGAAGTCAATGTCAGCAGCATTTGAGCGAATAAGCATTGACATGGAAGAAGCAGCAAGAACTCTGGGAGCCAAACCTTTCAGTGTATTCAGGACGATAATTTTTCCACTGAGTAAATACTCTATACTTTCAGGGGCGATCATGGTTTTTACGCGAAGCGTGAGTGAAACAGGCGCAACAGTGGCTGTGGCGACAAGCCTACGCACTGCGCCTGTAGTAATAGTTGACTGGGTGAAGGGAACCGTTCCAGCCACTTCATTGGAAATTGGATTGGGTTGCGGTCTTCTTGTGTTGCTTTCTTTTCTAATCCTGTTCTTACTGAGGCTTGTGACAAGAGGAAAAGGGAAATATTGACATGGCACTTTATAACTCGCAATATTACACTATAAACCTGAAAAGGAAGCTGAACAATGCCTGATGTCCGCGTTGTTAACTTAACGAAGAAATTCGGAGAAATCACGGCTTTAGAAAACGTTAACCTGCACATACGTGACAAGGAGTACTTTGCCCTGTTGGGTCCCAGCGGATGCGGTAAAACCACGTTGCTGAGACTGATCGCAGGATTAATTGAGCCAGATAGCGGTGAAATTTACATCGGAGACAAGCGCGTGGACGACGTTCCGCCTGAAGACAGGGATATCGGGTTTGTTTTTCAGACCTTTGCTTTGTTTCCGCACATGACCGTTTGGGAAAATGTACTCTACGGTCCCAAAGTTAAAAATTTTGACCTTAAAGAGGCGGAAACCATAGGCAATGAAGTGCTTGAGCTAGTCAAGCTTCATGAACGCTTAGACGCCTTTCCCAACGAGTTAAGTGGTGGTATGATGCAGCGGATAGCGGTTGCACGGGCGCTGGCAGCGGGAGCCAAAATCCTGCTTCTTGATGAGCCGTTGGGGCAGTTGGACGCCAAAGTACGAAACGAAATAAGATACGAAATGAGAAAAATGGCTAAAGATTTGAACTTAACCGCTATTCACGTTACACACGATCAGTCTGAAGCCATGTCAATCTCGGACAGAATAGCCGTGATGAAAAAGGGGAAAATCGTGCAGGTGGGAACGCCGCAGGAGCTTTACATGCACCCAGGCAGTCTGTTTGTCGCGCACTTCATCGGCGAATCCAACTTCTTAGAAGGCTCAGTTGCTGACCGAAGCGATGAAGATTTAGAAATAGAACTCCGCGGCGGCATCAAAGTTCATGCAATCGGCGAAGGTGTGGGAAAAGGTGAAAGAGCTGTTTTGGCTATACGACCTGAAATCTTCACCGTGGAACGAGGAGTGCACAAAAGCGAAAACGCCCTCATAGGCAAGATAGAGAAAATCACTTTCGAAGGGACATTGGTAAGGTATGTGATTAGGCTTGAAAGCCAAGACTCCGTTGTGGTTGTTAAGCCTTCACTGGCGGAAACATGGATTGCTGTTGGGACAAAGGTTACTCTAAGTTTCGCATCAGAAAAAGCGCATGTTTTCGCATACCCAGAGGCGGGGTTAATGGCAGAAACATCTGTATAATGAAGATGGCGGGCGATCGCTATAAGACAAAATCAAACGTAGATTAACCACCAAAAGCCTTAAGTGTGGCAGGTAATTTACATGTGTTGTCTAATGAATAAGGTGTTGAATTAGTTTGGCTGTTGAAGGATTTTTCGAAAGCAAACGACAACCAGTGGAAGCAAAAGTCGGTGAGTTGACCCCTGCTTCAAGAGCGGTCAACGTCACAGCAAAAGTGGTTTCAAAAAGCGAAATCAGAGACATCCCTCTGGGAAGAGACGGATCAGCACATCGTGTCTGCGACGCACTAGTTGGCGACGAAACAGGCAGCATTTACCTGACTCTGTGGGACGACAACATCGGAAAAGTGAACGAAAACGACACCATACGCATAGAAAACGGCTACGTAACCCTGTTCAAAGGCAACATGCGCCTCAACATCGGCAAATATGGAAAGCTGGAAGCCGCAAAGGAACCATTTGCAGGCGAAGTTAACACCGAGAACAACGTGTCCAGCAAGACATACGAGCAGGAAAGACGCCCATTTAGAGGAAGAGGCGGCTTCGGTGGCGGTGGCTACGGCGGCGGTGGCGGCTACGGCGGCAGAAGAGGCGGCGGCGGCTTCAGGGACCGCAGAGGCGGCGGCGGATACAGGTAAAGATACTAGCTTCGAAATATAGAAAACCCTTTTTTTCTCGCTTTTTTATAGTGTCCAGTTAACTTTTTACTTGATTTCCTCACATTGTTCATTTGGTCTCAGGCTAATAAAACTTAAAACATTATGCATCAGATACTTTACCGCTTAGAAGGAGAAAACCAAGTTGGTTGCAGAGAAAGGAGAAATAAAACCCACTGTGGAAGAACTGTTAGCCAAAGCCAAAAAACCAGCACAGTTAGCGCCATCTATGCATAGGTTCTACGAGGGCAAAGTCCAAGTCATGCCCAAATGCGCCATAACAAGCACAGATGACTTCGCAATATGGTACACGCCAGGCGTTGCGGCTCCATGCAAAGAAATTCAGGCAAATCCAGACAAGTCTTTTGAGCTTACGAATCGTTGGAATTACGTTGCCGTAGTCACAGACGGCACACGAGTCTTAGGCTTAGGCAACATCGGACCAGAAGCAGCCCTGCCCGTGATGGAGGGAAAAGCACTGCTGTTCAAGTACTTAGGCGGCGTGGATGCATTTCCAATATGCCTAAAAACCACTAACCCGAAAGAGATAGTCCGCGTTTGCGAGCTTCTCGAGCCGTCATTCGGCGGCGTAAACTTGGAAGATATAGAGAAGCCGAAATGCTTCTACGTTCTCGAAAAAGCAAGAGAGCGGTTGCAGATTCCAGTTTGGCATGATGACCAGCAGGGAACCGCCACCGTAATCTTAGCAGGCTTGATAAACGCCTTCAAAATTGTGGGCAAGAAACCGCGCGAAAGCCTCATAACTCTGATGGGCTCTGGAGCAGCCAACATCCGCACAGCCTACGTGCTAATAAAATGGGGCGTTAAACCGGGTAACATAATAATGGTTGACACCAAAGGCGTAGTTCACCCAGACAGAAAGGACATAACAAAAGAAGAAGACCCGTGGAAATACGCTTTATCTCAGAAGACGAATGCCGAGGGCAGAACAGGCGACACGCCTGAGGCCTTTAAATGCGTAGACGCTGTGGTCGCCGCGTCAAAACCAGGCCCAGACACCATAAAAAAAGAGTGGATAAAAACAATGGCGGATAACGCCGTGCTTTTCGCATGCGCCAACCCCATACCCGAGATATGGCCTTGGGAAGCCGAAGCGGCAGGAGCGCGAATAGTGGCAACGGGCAGAAGCGACTTTCCCAACCAAGTTAACAACAGTCTGGGGTTTCCAGCCATCTTCCGCGGAGTGCTAGACGTGAAGGCGAGAACGGTTACGGATGACATGTGCATAGCAGCAGCGCAGGAACTGGCGAATTTCGCTGAGGAAAGAGGCATGCACGAAAAAGATATTCTGCCGAGAATGGAGGAATGGGAAGTTTTCCCTAGAGAAGCTGTTGCCTGCGCGCTTAAGTCAATTGAGCAGGGAGTAGCCAGAGTAAAGCCTAGCAAACAAGAGCTGTATGAGCGAGCTTCGGCGATAATTAAGAATGCCCGCGAGTCAACTGAACTGCTTATGAAACACGGTTTGATAAAGCCGCCTCCATCTGAAGACAGCCTTTTGAAATAGACCTTACGTAGCCACAAAATTCTTAGAGCTTCCCAAAAAGGAGAAAGTTATTTAAGCGGTTCCATAGAAAATGGATAAGTTAGGGATAAAGACATGCGTTTAGATTATATGCTATACGGGTTAGCTGCAGTGTTTTTCCTCATAACCGCAGTATCTTTCGTTATGCTCACGGAGCAACCAAATGAAAGGAACCTATGGGTCGTAGGAACGGTTGTCTTGGGACTTTTATCTATTGGCTTGGGCTACTATCAAAGACAAAAAGCTAGAGTAGAAGCGCGCCAGCCAGCAGCGCCCACACCTCAAGTAACGACGGTGGAAGCTCCGAAAGAGGAGAAGGTCGAAGCTGCTATACAAGCAGCGCCAGTAGCACCCGCACCCCCACCATCAGCAGCGCCAACAATTGAACTGACACAGGTGAAGGGCATAGGCGAAAAGAGAGCTGCGCAACTGAAGGCGCTAGGCATAAACAGCGTTGACGAATTAGCAGCAACCTCAGCAGAAGATATAGCGATGAAACTGAAAATTTCTCCGAAGATTGTTGAAAAATGGGTTGCAGGCGCGAAAGAGCTCGTTAAATAAAGGTTGCAAAGAGGACAAAGCTGCGAAGTTTATAAGGGCAGTAGTTTCACTATATTTCTTTTTTCCAAACGTTTGAGGGCGTCCAAGAACTCGTTTTTTTTCTCCCCAGCGAAATTCAAATTTTGCATTATGTCCCTAACTGGCACTTCTGTTTTCCCGAAATTTTCATGCCGCTTGTAAAGGTGTCGAACAATAGATTTTTCAAGCTTTCCGCATCGCCATGTTGTGTTGCGTATCAAAACAACTATTGTCTTCACGAGAGTCTGCTCTTTTTTCTGGTGTGGCAAGTCCCCCAGTTCTCCCCCACCAACATAGCCTAATTGCAACAATATTTTTAAACGTTTGTGTTCAAAATATGGCTAGATGCTTCAAGATTAAAGGTTAAGCTGCAAGTTTTGATGTTAAGTTGGCGATTGGAAAAGTGTGTTTCTCACGTTTCCTTGAAGACGGGGATTAGGTTGCGGTGAGGTGGTTACAAAGTTTTTTTAAGATACAAGCCGTGGGCGTCGCCATAATATTTTTCGAGTTTGTCCACTTTTTTGTATCCGAGTTTTTGGTAAAGGTTTGATGCTGCAACATTGTCTTCTCGCACTTCCAAACGGCATTCTTTGATGCCTCTTTCTTTGAATATAACTTCAATTTCATGTAGTAGTTTTTGCGCTATTCCTTTTCGACGGTGAGAAGGTTCTATGTCCACCGTGAGTATGTGTCCGAATGGCATGTTTCTTCTGATGTCTATTCGCCCTATTACGAAACCAGCTATTTCGCCGTTTACTCGCGCGGCTAATCCAATGGCGTTGTAATCAGCCAACAAATAGGCTATTTGCTGTTTTGTGAATGCTTCCCGTTCAAAGCACTGTTTCTCTATTTCGTAAAATTTGTCCAGAAACCTTACCGACGCATCTTCAATCTTTATCT
>DATDQZ010000003.1:0-14705 GCA_035292005.1 Bathyarchaeia archaeon
TTTCTGCGCGTGCTTAATCAGGAACCATTCTACTCGGAAGCCGACAGCTGCGGTTATGACGTGGTCTAAGGGTAGGCTTACGAGGTTTGAGAGTTGCATTGCGAAGTCTAAGAGTGCCGTGGTTATGCCTTTTGCTCTGCGAGCGTTGTCCATGGAAAAGCTTTTGAGCGCTTCGCGTTTTTGTTTGTTGTCCCAGTGGTCTGCGAAGTCTACGTCTTCTATTATTGGGTGTTGCGCGGTTTTCATGACGTTTAAGTGGTCTGCTAGGTTCTGGAGGGTTTTGACTTTGACGTCTGGGAATTCGTCTGCGAAGTCTGCGAGGTCCAAGTTTGCTATGCCTGTTAGCGAGGTGTGTCCGTAGACGCTGGTGTGGGGTTCAGTGCATGCTCTGTCTATGCTTAGTTTTAGTCTTAGTTTGCGGCATCTTTCTTTCAGGTAAAACCAATCTAGCGTGTTTGTGCCGTAGCCCACGATGGCGTCTGGGTCGAATTTCTGGACGTAGCTTATGAACTGCTCTAGTAGTGGTTTGTCGTCTTTGTCTTCGTTTGCGAGGAACTGTTTCTCTTCGCCGTCTGTTGTGGCTGTGGAGAGTATTATGACTGGGTTTCTGTCGGGTTTTGGCGAGCCTTCCTTGCTGTAGCAGGTCATCGCGAAGCTGAGGATTCGTAAATGTGGGACGTCGGTTTTGTCCACAAGTTTTGGAGTGGACGTTGCCGAGTAGACTTTGTCTGCGCGGATGCCTAGCGTGTTTTTTTCTTCGATTGCGTCTACTTCGTGCCATCCGCACGGAACCACGTTGTTGGTGATGAGGTATTGCATGGATATGCGAATGTCGTCTTCGAGGCAGTCTTGGACTCCTTCGAGGTTTCGAAGTGTCCTTGCAAGCTTTGCCGTTTCGTCTGGGTTTTTGCAGTAGATTTTCACCGTTTGCACGGGTTTTCCGAAGAATTTGCGCGGTGCAACTTCCAGCTTCGCTATTGAAGCGTTATGGGTTTTTCTGATTTCTTCTGCAACTTTCGATGGGTCAAATCCTTCCTTAACCACGACGTAAAAATAGCCAATGAAATTTCTGTCAATAACGAGTGTTCTTTTGCCGTTTTCGGTGATTCCCCAGAGCCACAGTTCCGCTGTGCCGTTTCTCGTCTCTGAGTTGATGTCTAAAAGCCAAAATGTAATCTTCACAAGTCATCGCCTGCAGTAAAATAGGAAATAAAAGCCTTTAAACCTTTAACTAAGTGCGCGTTCTTTGCGCTGTGTAGGTAGCCTATGGGAAACTAGACCTCTATCCCGCTATTGTTTTTCTGCATGTGTTTGGCGTGGAAAAGCGCCAATACGGATAGACCCTCTATAGGTTTTTGCATAGAACCACTATTAGGCTCCAAATATGAAAGGGCTTCCACTGTTGGGCTCGGAAAAGACTATAGCCCCCTTATATAAACTATAAATAGCTTGAACTTCAGCGCAGAACCATGCTTGACTGTTGCTAGTTTAGCGTTAACGTCTCTGTTCTTTCTTTACGTGTAGGTAATGGTTCTGGTAAAAGACGTTGGAGCTCCTTGCGAACACGCGAGCATAATCAGTGTTATTTTCGTCGAAGAGCCCTCTGATTTTTTCGGCAAACTCTTTTCTCTATAAGCGTTACTGCATTCAAGGAGATTCAAGCAAGTGTTGTGTGATGTCTGGGCACTTGCCATCGCAATTTTATTCCTCTCTTATTCCTTAAGAAAAGGAAATTTGGACTTAGGAAAAAGTTAAAACGCTATTAAACTCCTTATAGATTTGATTAAAGTTTGATCTCTTCTTCGGTCCCATCTGACCATATAATCCGAGGGTTATACGTTCTGACGCCGAGATCCTTGTTATCATGGTCTGCTTTAAGTGCTGCTTTGTACGGCCATCCGCCAAACATGTATGGCAGCAGAGTTTCTCCTTTCTGACTAAGCTTACCGTAAAGTTCTGGAGAAATAACAACATAAGGCTCGTCATGTGACCCGCCACCAGCAACAGGAGGGTACACATCACGTACAACAAAAGCGGCTCTACCGAAAGCTCTTGCTATCAAATCAGCATAATATGGAGTTGTTTGCCCCCACATTGGAACTACGGGTTCTAACCCCCATGGAATATATCCACTAGCCAATGCTCTCGAATAGCCTATTATGTACACTGCTGTTGGATCTTCTGCCAAAACTGTATTCACCGCTTCTTTAAGTGCCTCATAGGACGCCGGCCAAAATACATCTGGGTATGCGACAACACCCATATAAGAGCCGCCTCTACCGAAAGGTAATGAAAGCTGATATCTTGGAGTCTTCTCATTAAAGTCTTTTTTAGCCAAATCTTCCAGCCATTGCTGTGGCGATTTTCCTCCAAGGTTTGGATTTGGGCTTACATTATATTTTCCCATTTCTACATCTCCAACAAAACTAACGCTTAGCCTTTCTGGGAACTCACCACTTGTTATGTTAACCTGAAACAGTTGTAAAGGAAGTATCCTCTGCCTTCTTACCTGCGCTTCCAAGAACTTGTCTGGTATGCCAAAGTCGTACTTCGCTTCTCCTGTATCCAGCTTGTCGACCATGTATTTTACGGCAGGTCTGACCGCACTGGTCCAGGCATCGGTTTCATTCTCGTTTCCCGAGTCGACTTTGCAAGTCTTGTAAATTATGTCGTCTACTTGTATCGCGCATTCCCTCCAGTCCTTAGGATAATCCAAAATATTCGAAACGTACTTAGCCAGTCTGAACATGTTCGCATGCTTCCTCGCAGCGTCAAAATCGATATTTATCCCATCGTTCTCTCCAAGCTTTTCCAAAGCCGTTATAAGGACTTCATTCCCTATTTCATTTCTTAAAGCAGTTGAATTCCTGAAATAGTCCGTGGCGTTGTTCAGAGCATATATCTGCGACATCCTCTGAACTTTTTCAGCACAATCGACATACAACTGGAAAACTTCTCTTGCCAAGGCCGGTTTGTCAGCAACTCTGTCATCGCCTTCAATCTGCCTCAAAACTTGGTACGCAAGATTCTTTGGTATATCGCTACCGTTAGTTGAAGCAACCCTCACAACATTCTCCCAAGCGCTCTCGTCAGCGTTAAAAAGATTTCTAGCAAGCTCGGACTGATCAAGAATCTGATCCGTGAGATTTTTCGGAGGAGGACTATGTGTAGGTGAAGGTGACGGAGTAGGCGTTGGAGTAGGGGAATGATTGTTATTTGGAGGGTTGTTGTTTTGATTGATAAAATAATTGTAAAGACCGTAAGCTATTCCAAGTCCCAATAGGGTAATCAGAACCGCTGAAGCAATCTTGACTCTTTTTGGGACACCCAAGCCCGTCCACTTCTTCTATATTTCATAGAAGTGTCAAGATTTAAGAACTTGTCCTTCCCTCTAAAGGGCACAAAATTTCTTAATCCTTCGCAAATTTTGTGAATAACAAAATACTTAGGGCGCAGTTGAGCTATTGCTTCGGCTCTTGCCCAAGAAGCTTAATCACGTCTGGGAAGTCTATGCCTAACGCTTTTGCTTTCTCCATTGTGGGAACTCCGTTCTGGTTCCACCCGCGTCGCTTGTAAACCGCGTCCTTCAGCTTCTCGTATTCCGCTTCACGGTACTTCCTTAGAATAGCCATTTTCTCTTCTGTCGACTTGCCAGCTGGGTCAACGTCGAGTTTTTCTTTAAGTTGTTTGTCATAGCGTTCCTTGCGGCTTTCGTACTCTTCCTTTGTCACAGGTCCAACTGCGCGGTATGGCACGGTGTCGTGCTCTCGCGTTCCATAGCCCATGCGCAGGTTGAATATGCGCTGGAAATTGTAAACTCGTTCGCTCATCAATATGATATCGTCAACCGTCACCTTCCTACCCGTGACTGCATAGAACAGCTTAGCATAGTTCTCAACGTGTCCCATCACTTTCGCAGGCTCCTTTGTCTGCTTGTTATTCTCTGGCACAACATCATTCCACGGAAGCTTACACAAGCCATTCAAGCCGAACCAAGTGCGCCACATCGGAAACCAATGCAGACTCTCCGCCTTCTGCTCGAAAGTAGGCATCAGATTATGCACCATGTCAAGGAAAATCAGCCACGCCTCATCATGCTGCGGACCCTTAAGCGTCAACCCATACCCGCCCTGCTGCGCCAAAGACTCCTTAGTCACATACTCAGAAAACTCTAAACCCTTGGACTCCATGCCGATGTCACGCAGGGCGTCCGCATTCGCACCGTATTTCTCCGCAAAAAGCTTCTTCATTCTCCTTACGCCTTGCCCCACCACCACGCCGAAGCCTTCGCCCCGCGCCATCTGATGCACAAGCTCCAATGCAGCGTCCTTATTGCCAAACCGCAAATCCAAGCCGCCTGTAGCTCTCTTATCGATTAAGCCCATCTCGTAGCATTCCATGACAAAGGCGATTGCAGTTCCCACGCTAATCGTGTCCAAACCGTAAACGTCACAGTAATAATTCATCTCGATGACGTAGTCAGCGTCGAAGATGCCGCAGTTGCTACCGACACCCGCGATTGTCTCGTATTCGGGTCCAGTCACGAAAACCCGCTGCCCCTTGTACGGTCCAGTCTTAAGCTCAAAATCCTTCACGCCATGAGCACACGACAGGGAACAGCCGAACCAGCAACCATCAAACCCAGCGTGAAACTTCTTCCGATACACTTCACTGCCTAACTTCTCCGCGTCAGCATGACAGCCATACCTGAAATTGTCCACGGGCAAAAGGTCAAAATCGTTCATTATGGGCACGAGATGCGAGGTTCCCACAATCGACATCTCATTCTGCTTCGGATCAAGCGCCCTCAACTCCTTATTGTACGCCGTGCCAATCTGCCTCACCAACTCAGCATCCGCAGGACCATTACTATCGATAGTGATTTTTCCAGAATACTTAACCACAATAGCCTTTATTCGCTTATCACGCAACACCGTGCCTATGCCGCCTCTGCCCGCCTGCTTGTGCCTATGCACGCGCCTTGCAGCATCGTACCACGAAACGTTTAGGCACCCAAACAGCGTGTGCTCTGCGCCTGGACCTGACGACACGACAGATATGCTAAGCGGATTGCCCCCGCCGTACTTTTGAGCCATGGCTTCGGTGACCAAATGCGTCTCTGACGGAAGCCCCGCCGCATCTTCAACTTGAACCTTGCACGCGTCACCATCAATAAACACAACAACCTCAGACGCGGCTTTCCCCTGCACCTCAAGAGCGTCCCACCCCGCGAACTTCAAGTAAGGACCAAAATACCCGCCAACGTTAGAATCCACAACCGTACCCGTCAGAGGCGAAATGGAAACTACAATACTCTTTCCGCTTCCTGGATAGACAGGAATGCCGCCCAACGGACCAGAGGCTGTGCAAACCTCGTTTTCAGGGTCATCCCACTTCACAATTCGGTTTTTCGGCAACGCGTTCCAAAGCAGCCACAAGTCGAAGCCGCGGCCACCAGTGAACGTAGTCTTCATTTTGTCCGAGACAGGCTTGCTTGCGATTTTCATCTCTGAAAGGTTAACGTAGAGCGTCCTGTTGTTGTAGCCCTTATCCAGCTTGTTCGGTTCATACTTGAAATCAGCCAGCATCATCACTTCAAACCCCTATGTAATATGAAAAATGAAAGGTGACAAAAGATAATAATAGACTTTTCGATGTAACTTGTTAATTCTGAACAAGCGAAAGTTAATTACACAACCAACGAATCGCTAATTGGAGAAGCAAAAGTGAAGATAATAGAAAAAAACCTCAAGAAAGGCTTCGTCAAAGTCGCACCAGACTCGCTGGATGACCTGTGGCACCTATACAACGTCATCTACAAGGGCGACGAAGTTTACGCTTACACTTCAAGAGCAATTAAATCCGACCAAGAGTATTCGCGGCCAAAGAGCGGAGAACGCGTCTCAGCCTTCATGGGCGTTGCTGTGGAATCTGTAAGCTGGGACAAGTTTCTCGGCAAGCTCCGCGTTCACGGCTTAATCTGCCACGCGCCAGACATCATCCCAACAGGCGCGCATCACACGCTCAACATTTCCCTAAACCAGCCCGTGACAATCGTGAAGAAAGAATGGCCTAAACACGCTGTTGACAGGCTAACGCGGGCCAGCGCAACCGAAAAACCCATGCTGATCCTCGCCATCGACGACGAAGGCTTCGCCATAGCTGAGACTAAACAGTACGGCGTAGAAATAAAAGTGGAAGAACGAATGAAACTGCCCGGCAAGCTTGAAGCGGAAAAACGAAGCGCCGCCACGAAAGACTACTTCAACCAAGCGCTCAAAAGCCTAAGCCAGTTATGGACTGCAAAGCACAGTCCAATAGTGATTATGGGCGTTGGTTTCGTGAAGAGTGACTTTGCAAAATTCGTAGCCGATAACGCAGGCGACTTAGCACGGTCGGTTGCGGACGTGAAAAGCGTCAACAACGGCGGCGTAGGCGGCATTTACGAGGCACTGCGTTCTGGCGTGCTCTTAAAAGCGGCGAAACAACTGCGCATCGTTGGTGAAACAGAGACCATAGAAGAGGTTATGAAGCGATTAGGAAAAGGCGAGGCGACAGTCACCTATGGGCTGGAAGCGGTTGAGAACGCGGTGAAAATGGGCGCGGTTGAAAAACTGATTATAGCGGACACCATGTTGCGCAATTCTGAGGAAGAGCAGCGCTTGCACTTGGAGGAACTTATGCGAGAGGCGGAGCAAAGACGCGGCAGCGTTACCGTGGTCAGCACAGAACATGAAGCAGGTGCTAAGCTCCTGGCCTTGGGCGGAATCGCGGCGCTCCTCAGGTTTCCAGTCTACCGCGACCTCTCAACATAAAAACTAGCAAACTGCGATGATTGGCTGTTTATAAAGGGATTATGTTATATACTCCATGCTTATTTAAATAGACCAAGACACGGGAGTTTAAATGAGCAAAAGAAAACCGTCAATCACCATCCAAAACATAGTCGCTTCAGTATCCCTGAACCAAAGGATAGACCTGCAAAAAATAGTTGAAAAGTTCCCCCACACCGAGTATAACCCCAGCGTGTTTCCAGGGCTGGTTTTCCGCCTGAAGAAACCCAAAACTGCCACTTTGATTTTTGGAACGGGCAAGATGGTCTGCACTGGAGCGAAGTCAGCGAAGGAATCACGAAGAGCCGTGGAAAAAGTAGTCAAGGAACTCAGAAGAGAAGGCATCCAGATAACAGAAAAGCCAGTAGTCACCATCCAAAACATTGTTGCTTCTGCCGCGTTGGGCGGAGAAATCGACTTAGAGAGCCTTGTGTACAAGCTTGAACGAGTCATGTATGAGCCTGAACAGTTTCCAGGTGCAGTTTTCAGAATGCCAGATCCTCAAGTGGTTTTCCTCATCTTCTCCGCTGGAAAACTAGTGTGCGTAGGCGCAAAGAAGGAAGAACAAGTCTACGAAGCCGTCGACAAAATTCAGAAGCTGCTTGAAGAAAAAGGCCTAATCTTCTACCCCGAAAATGATGCGCGCCCTAAAGTCTAAACAAACCCTTTCAGTCTTCTGCGGACTGCAGGGTTTTCGTCAGCAAGCTTCTTCAGTGCCATCTCGAAGGTTTCATCGGAAGCTAACTCTTTTTTTATGAAAACGCCTGTTCTGCCAACATGGTCCCGCCTCAAGAGCGCGTGGACGCGGTCTAGAACCGTTTCGGTTGATATCCCGAGAATTTTTGCCGTTTGTTCTTCACGGCCGATGATGCTGCTTTCCGTGTGCCCTCTCTTTGTGGGTTCGATCAGCATCAGCCGTTTGTCCACTCCTGCCACGCGAGTGCCGTCTCTTAAATGATTGAGGTTTATTTCGCCACCGAACCTGTAGAATTCACGTTCTACCTTGCGCATGCGCATTAAGGAGAAGGAAACGCTTGTCTTAGGGTCTATTTCGATGTATGCTTTCATGGCGTAGGTTGGCGTGGCTTGAATCACCAAACGCGCGTTGACTGGTATTTCTGCTTTCTCCATGGCGGTTTCTACGAGAAAGGAGGATTGCGGGTCTGGGATGAAAATGTCGATGTCGCTTTTTTTGTTTACGTCGCCTCTGGCGATGCTTCCATGCGTCAGTGTTTGCAGGTGAAAGTTTTCCAGTGCAGTCATTATCTGCGTGGCTTTTTCTCGGTATTCTCGCAGTAGAGCCCAGCGTGCGCTGTTGTAGATTACTTCCTTGTAGTCTGCGCGCTTCTCTGGTTTCGCAGCCATCAGAATCGTCTCTTCCAAAAAAGTTATGGTGTATGGTTTATTTAGTTATTCGCTAATCACAGGGATGATGAAGTGAAATTGATACGCACAAACGCTACACTCTGCAATGCATGCAAGCGCAGAGAAGCCTTTTTCTATAGGCCGTACTCTGGAGAAAGCCTATGCAAGAAGTGCTTCGTCGAATCCATCGAAGCGAAGGTGAGGGCAAGCATCGCCAAGTATGGAATGTTCAACTTTGACGATAGAATAGCAGTGGCGGTTTCTGGCGGGAAGGACAGCATAAGCCTCTTGCACGTGTTAGCCAAAACGGAGCGGCTTCACCCTAAAGCTTCGCTCATGGCGATAACGGTTGACGAGGGGATTAAGGGTTACAGGGACGAAGCCTTAGAAATCGCAGGGGCAAACTGCAAAAAGCTGGGAGTAGCGCATCATGTCGTTTCTTTCAGGGAGCTCTATGATTTCACGTTGGACGAAATAGTTGCGCGAACGCGGCAGAAAGGCGAAAGAAAGTTGACGGCATGCGCTTACTGCGGCGTCTTGCGGCGGAGAGCGCTTAACGTGGCTGCTCGGCAGGTTGGCGCAAGCAAAATTGCCACTGCACACACTTTGGATGATGAGGTTCAAACAATTCTCCTAAACATTTTCCACGGTGATGTCTCGCGTTTAGCCAAGGAGAAGCCCGTAACGGACGAGGTGCATCCGAGGTTCGTGCAGAAGGTTAAGCCCTTCTGTGAAATTCCCGAGAAAGAGAGCGCCTTGTACGCTTATGTCAAGAAAATCAAGTTCCAAAGCACACCGTGCCCGTACGCTTCAGAAGCCTTGAGGAACGACATCCGAGTCATGCTCAATCGGATTGAAGAGAAACATGCTGGGACAAAGTTTACGATTTTTAATTCCGTCGAGCGCATGCGGCCTGCTTTGGACGAAATTGCCAAAAAAGACGATTTTGAAGAGTGCGTTGAGTGTGGCGAACCTGCGTCTGGGGGTTTGTGCAGGGTTTGTCAGATGCTGAAGCAGGTTGGTTGACGTTATCAAATTGGCTTTTAGCGGTTGAAGCTCTTTCTGCTTTTTAGGTCTCGCAGTATTTCTGAGGCTTCGAAGGCGTTTTTTGCTGAGGCTATTTTTCTGGCTTTTCTCACATCCACTCGTGAGCCGCAGTAGGGGCAGGTTCTTGTTTTCTGGTCATCTGCAGCCATCAATAAGCCGCCGCAGCGGCTGCACACAACGATTAATGTGACGCCCATACGCGTTACCTTTCCGAAAGACTTTTCCACAAACGAGTAGATAACACTTAGGGAAGAGTGAGTGAGATGGGCAGCGAGGAAAGGGCAACGGGGAAGTCGCGTTTAATGGAGCTTGCAGTGCGGTACTTTAAGAAGGAGGGTTACAAGGTGAGCCATGAGAATGCGGTTCTTGAGGGTTTCAGCGGTATTTCGCGGAAGTTTGACCTTATCGTTCAGAAGAGCCGTGTGGAGCAGGGCGTTTGGATACGCGATTGGAACAGGACAATAGGCGTCAACGTTATTATTGGTTTGGACATGGCTTCTGATGATGTTGGCTTGTCGAATCCCATAATGATAGGTGAAAAGTTCAGCGACCACGCGAAGTCCTATTCGAACAGGCGTAAGCTTATGCTTTTGACTAGGCAGAAGATAGCCATGAGCCTCAGGTAAAATGCTAAACTTTCAAGTACTCGTCCAGTACGCCTTGCCTTTCAAGCATGCCCAGCCAGTCTACGCAGCCCACACGGCACTTTTTGCGACTGGCTAGAATGGCTAAAATTTCGGTTACGACGTTTTCCACTGTTTTGCCAGTAACGTCCAGTTCACATACTTTTTCTTTTTCGTGCTCGCTTAAGGCTTCGACAAGGCAAACGTCTAGGATCTCGGAGGCCAAGTTTTCCCACAGTTTAGGCCCTTGAAAGCCGCATTTCTCCATGAACTTGCGGAGTTCCACGGGATTGCGCCTTAGAACGAAGATGCGGGTCGCGTGGCTTTTTGGCACGACCGCGGTGGCGTAGTGACCGTCGATGATAATGTTGTTTTTTTCGGTTGTGTCTATTGTTTCGCGTATTTTTTTGCGCATTTTGTCCTCGTTGATTATGAAGGTTTTTCTTTTTTTGTCTCGGCCTATGGTTAGGTTTTCTTTTTCGGCGAGTTCGGTTAGGTTAATGTATAGTGCGTCTAGTTTCTTGCTGAGTTGGCGTGCGATGGTGGTTTTTCCGACGCAGGGCGTTCCCGTGACGAGGATGACGCATTTGTTCATAGTTGTTAAAGAGGTTGGAGAAATTCTTATTGCTTGCGGCTGCGCATTTGGCTAGTGGGCTGGCGAGTTGGCGTGTGGCTTTCGAGTCCCATCGTGTGGGGCTTGAGGAAACTCCGCCCACGGGTAGAATTGCAGCCCCTTCAGTGGGGCAAGGCGAGAGCCTTGGCTACGGAGCAGAAACGAAACGTCCACTCAGCGCGTGACCGTGATGCATGCTAAGTTGCTGATGGATGCTGGGTGCGAAGCGGTGAAACGGCTGTCCTGCAAGTGGAAAGGGCAAACAGACGCTGATGAGGAATCTACCTAAAGCGCGGGTAGCCCGATTAGCCGAATGCCACTTAAAACAAAAGGCGGGTTACAACCAACACACCAGCCCTTTGGAATAACACGCTTGATTTTTACCTGCGTTTAGCGTGCTCTCTCCGCTTGAAGTACGGTGCAACTCCCACTTTGTTTGCCAAATCCAATTTTCCATCTATACACCATCTGATCTAGCGTGCGCTACGTTGACGAAAGTAATTTAAGATGAAACATGCGTTACTACAAATTATTTGAGGTTTGGTCTAATTTCAGGTGATGATGATGTCAGGCATATTTGGCAAGTTAAAGGAGAAGAAACATGAGTGGGATAAGAAGCGGGAAGAGCAGAAGGTTAACCAGATTCAAAAAATGATAAACAAAGGCTTTGAGGATTTCAAGAAAGACTTGGGAAAGCAGTTAGGAAAATTAGGGTTATCACTTGCATATGCTAGTTTGTCAGGCGCAGACGCTAGAGCTAGAAACGGGGGGACATTGATTGCGAGGTTCAACGACAAGGAAGGATATCCCATAACGCTTGTTCAAAGTCAAACTGTGTATGAAGGCTCGCCTCACGGAGCCATGGCGGAAATGCGGAAAGTGTACTGGCCGTCTGCAATCTGGAGCACAATAGTTCAAGGCTCGACGCCGTTCACGCTACTGTTCAAGGAGGTCGGACAGGGTTTCATGAAAGGCTCGGCAAAAGTGTTCCTACCTTTCATATCACTACCGTTCAACGAAAAAGAACTGTTAAACTCTCCGTTGTTGCAGACAGCAGTCGCAGTAGCTTTGAACTCGGACGAAAGCATTTGTGACAGTGTTGCCAAACTCTCGCTTAAATGTTCCGTGTCTCTAACCCATAAGTCTTGGCTGAACATCGAGTGCTCAGATATAGCAGGCAAGTGTGTAATCGTGCCATCTGGGGACGAAACAGCAGTTTTTCTGAGAAATTACGGTACCTACGGAGAGCCTAAACTTATATTGGAAACAATGGCTAGAATTCGAAGAGGCATCCTCGCTTATCCATACACGGAGAAAGTCACGGGAAAAGTTCCAGTTCTGTGGATCAACACAGTATATACGCTAAGCAAAGCGAAAACTCCAGAACCTGCAGAGGCACCCAGTCCCCTATAAGTCCGCCCGCACGTAATGAAAACGTAGAGACTGGTGCTGCCTCGTATGGCTTAATGTTAATTGACAACTAAAAAGGAGGGGGCGGAGGCGGAGGTATTGGAGCTTTGCCTATTCTATTTTGCCGTTTTTTGAGGACTACTATTGCCACTGCAACTACCGCGATTATTATGGCGGCTACTGCGCCGTAGATAACTTCCCTTGACAGGGATAGTCCTTGGCCGCTGGGTGTCGGAGACGGTGAGGTTGAAGGACTGCCCGTGGGAGAAGGCGAAGGACTTGGAGATGCCGTCGGTGAAGGTGATAGAGACGAGGTTGGCGTAGCAGTAGGCGTTGGAGACGGAGTGGGAGTTGGGGTTGGCGAGGAAGTCGGTGTTGCAGTTGGAGACGGGGAAGGTGTTGGGGTAAGAGTAGGGGTTGGAGTAGGCGTGGGGTATGGTGTAGCAGAAGGTTGGGGAAGGGCGCCCGCGCTAACCACACATGTTTGGTTTTCTTGACTATTAACTATGTAAATCTTGGAAGTTTTGGGGTTTACTGCAACAGGATCAGAATATGATGAAATCCACCAGTGTAGTTCCAAACTATCTATTACGGTGTGCGTAGTACCGTTGAGTCGGTAAAGGTCACGATATTCAGTTGTGTACAGGAGATTGTGAACGGGGTCAATGGCTTTTATTTCGCCAGTGTAATCTGAGGTCACCTCTTCCAAGGTTTCGCCGTTCAGAACTTCATTCCCAACATAGACGTAATTGGTGTATGAGTTAACCATCACCGCGTAGGTGAAGGAAGAAGGAATCACATTTTGTGTGATTGCATGAGTGTTTCCATCGATCAGGTACAGACTATTGTTTCCAGTCCACGTAGCGTATACCATGTTTGTATTGGGATTAACCGCTACGCCCACCTCCTCATAATATGAGCTGAGGCCCAGTTGCACGGAGATAACAAACTGGAGATTTTCTCCATCATAAACAAGTACGCAGTCATAATGACCCATATATGTGGCTTCATACCCTATGTAAACGCGGTTTGTGATTGGGTTTGCTGCCAGATTACGTGAAGCATAGAGATGTTCTGGTATTGTTCCTACGATTAGATTGGTGGCGCCGTTGATTACAGTTACATTCTCTTCCCCATAGACTCCAGCGTATATGCGATTGGTTTGAGGATTCACCGCAAGAGCTATCACATCATCGCTTAGGGGGATTTCTGCTATTACTTGGTCTGTCTCACCATTTATGACCATAAGCCCTCCATCGACACCAACATATACACGGTTTGTCTCATCGTTGACAGCTATACAGTGAGGCTGCTTGCCCAGCGTAATATTAGCAATAGCCTCTAGTGGGTCATAAGATGCGTTTGCCATCAAATTCTCGTCAGAAACGGCCAACTCTTGAGCACTGAGTGTAAAAGAGCTAGAAACAAAAAGCGTAAGAACTATCGCGCAAAAAATTATCTTTGACATTTTCCTGACTTTCACCATTGAAGTGTATTTGAAATCTTTGCTTAATTATTTTGCGGTCAATACTATTTCCTATTGATTTCCGCCTTCGCAATAACTTTTTATCACATGATTATTTTCTATTTTCGAGCTGTCATTGCCAACCATGGTCTCCTGTTCCCTCCGTCGAGTATTTATCATTCAAGTAACTGGCTGAAGAAATCTTATCCAAATTCGATTTCTGCAAATCTTCAGGGCATGATGTAGAGACACTCATAGCCTTGGAATTATCTGCAAAATTGGACAGAAACCCGTCTTCTCAAGTCTTTATTAGAAACCTCTAGCTTCTGTTGCAACAGAGGCGCAGAAAAGAAATGAAGTTTACATACACGGGTATTCGAATCAGAGACTTGAAACGTTCTATCGAATTCTACACAAAGACAATGGGTATGAAAGAAGTACAAAGAGGAAAAATGCAGGCAGGTGGCAGATTTGTACAGTTGAAAAGCAAAACATCGCAACAAGTCTTGGAGTTAAACTACTACCCACCTGAAACGAAGTTCTACGAGGAATACGTGGAAGGCTCTGAGTTGGACCACCTGGCGTTCTGGTGCAAAGATGTCAGAAAAAGCTACGAAAGAGTGCTTGCGGGCGGTGCAACTTCGGCCGTCGAGCCATGGGATGAGGGTGGCTACACATTGGCATTTGTCAGGGATCCAGATGGAATCTGGATTGAACTGATAGGAAAAAACGTGTAGGATAGCGTTCCATAAAGGAAATAGGAAATCAGCGCACGCGCAGGGGTAAATCTGTCGACTGCGGTTTTGGCTGTCGAATCAAACAAGAAGAGGTTTCCAGCACAGTTTATGAAAGCAACCCAGCACGCCTTAGCCCTTCCAACGAGATTCTTCCCGAATGCAAAGCCGTGGCAATTAAAACGCCGAACACTCCAATATTTTTTAATTCCACAAGATCTTTAATGTCCCGCACTCCCCCACCGACGAACACTTTAATCTTGAGATTTCTTAGTACTTCTTTCAAAATGGGCGTGTTGACTCCTTCTCCACTGCCCACTCTGGCTAAATCCAACACAATGATTTGGTCAACCCCCATTCCCTGAAACTCTCGCAGAAGATCCACAGGATTTCTGAACCTGCCAAGTTCAAACCCGCTAATCACCTTCTCACCCTTCAGGTCGAGGCTAACGACAACACGCTCTTTTCCAAGAGATTTAACCGCCTCTCCAACAAAACTCATGCTCGACAGAGTTTCCGTTCCAATTATAACTTTTGAGACATGGCTACTCAGCACTTTTTCTGCTCTTTTGAGGTTCGCTATGCCAGCGTCAACCATCAGCCTGAGCCCAGTCA
>DATDQZ010000004.1:0-13139 GCA_035292005.1 Bathyarchaeia archaeon
GTGCCTATGCTGACTATAGGGTTGCTAGGGCAAACTATCACTATCTCCGCATTCACGACAGAGTCTATGACGCCTGCTGCTGGTTTCGCATTGTCAGCGCCTAGAAACTCGACGCCCAACACTTCGTCTTTTGCGCCTCTCTTGACCAGATACTCTTGAAAATGAACAGTTCCATCTCTAGTCACGATTCTAGTCTCAAACTTGTCATCCGTCATAGGCAAGACTCTAACATTAAGCCCTAACATCCGAGTAACTTCAGCCGTAACCTCAGACAACTTGCGTCCTTTTTTTAGGAGGTTGGTTCTGAAAATGTGGGTGGCCAAATCTCTGTCGCCGATGTTGAACCAAACTTCTTGGTTAAGTCTCCTAAAGGCGTCGAGACATTGAAAGGTGTCTCCTCTTATTCCCCAGCCCTTCTCCTCATCGACGATGCCTGCCAAAGTGTAGGTGACTATGTCGATATCTGGGGATATGTGCAAGCCAAACAATTCGATGTCATCACCAGTGTTCACGATTATCGACAGGTCTTTCTCGTTAACAAGTTTCACGAGTCCCGTGAGAAACCTCGCCGCGCCTACTCCACCCGCTAAAGCCGTGATCATAGCTTTTCACGCTTAAGACACATATGAGCAAGAACCCTCAAAAAGCTTCTGTCCGAAGTAAACGCTTTCGAAATGCTCACAATACAGTGAACGCTAGCATTAGACTTTAACGAATATCCTCTTTCGGTAGAGAATTGCCGCAATTGTCCAGCAGAAAGCGAGGTAAGCAAGCGCATAGATGAACGAACCGTGAAGAGTTCCTGCCCACGAAGCGAATAACCTTTCGTATATCAGCGATTTCAGAGACAAGCTCGTGTTCTCTGCGATGGGGATGTTCGTGTAGATGAGGGTGAGGTTGACGATTTCGGATAGTACGTATATGAATATGGAGTTGAGTCCCAGCATCGTGAAAGGCTTAGTCCATGCGATGTATCCTTTTGCGTCTATTATGAAGAAGCAGGTTGCTAACAGGATGAGTGCTATTCCGCTTGTGAATGCAACGTAGGAGCTTGTCCATAGGTTCTTATTTATCGGGAACCAGAAATCCCATAGAGAGCCTATTGCTAAGGAGAGGATTCCGAAGAACAGAAGGTTAACAGTCTTTGCCTGAGGCTTAGCGTTTGATTTTAGATGTTGCCCTGCAAGAACGCCAATCAATGCTGTGCCAACAGCGGGCAAGGTGCTTAGTAGGCCTTCTGGGTCCCAGGTTCTCGCGTAGAGATGTCCGTTCAGCAACAGCCTGTCCACGTATCCAGCGAGATTTCCGTTCTCGGTCAGGACGCCTGGTCCGTAACCTGGAACAGGTATAAGCGTCATCAGCATCCAGTATGCTATTGGGATCGCTATCGTTAGATAGATTCGCCATTTTGGTTTGAGATATAGGAAGGCAAGGGATGCGAACAGGTAGCAGAGTGCTATTCTCTGGAGAACCCCCATAATGCGGAAAGTTGCAAAATCAAAGGCGGGAAACCCGTTTATAAAAAGGCCCAAGATGAACAGGATTGTTGTGCGGCGCACCACACGCGTGAGCAACTTCCTTCTACTCATTCCTTGGTCAAGTTTGCTCATGAATGCAAATGGTATCGATGCGCCCACGATGAAGATGAATAACGGAAAAACTAGGTCAGCCAGGGTCCAGCCGTTCCAACTGGCGTGTTGGAGGAAAATGTAGTATTCAGCGCCGCCTGGGTTGTTCACGAGAATCATCAATGCGATCGTTATTCCTCTGAAAACGTCAAGTGAGGTCAATCTTCCCTGCATGATGGAGATTTTCGTCTTCATCATCCCGTTTGCGCTACTGGAACGCCATGCAGCATATTATTGCTTTTCTCCGCTGACGCTATGGCTCTTTACTCTCTTTTTCTGAAACCCAATACTCAGTTGCTGAACCTTTCGCGTCAACAACCCGTTCTTTCTTGAATACGGGCGCCTCGCTTTTGTATCTCTCCACGGCTTCTCTCAGAACTGGAAAAACATCCGTTCGGTGGGAACCAGCAACCAAAACGTACACGAGGTCTTCGCCAGCATGGAATTCGCCGAGTAAGTGGTGAATCTGAACATCCACTATGCCTGGTTTCCGTGACAAGTCATCGCAGATTTTCGCGAGAACTTCGTTGGCTTTCTCTTCGTACGCTTCCAGCGTGAGCTTTTGAACTTTTTCTCTTTCTAGGGTTTCGCCGCGGGCTACGCCGATGAAAAGGGCTATGGCTCCAGCTTTTTCGAAATTATCGCTTTTTTTGATGTTGCTTATTAGGTCTAAAATAGAGAGTGTTCCTTTTTCATGGACTCCCGCATGTGTGGTCAAGTGTGTCACTTCCTCACGGCTTCTTAAAGAAACCAGTATAACATTAAGCTAATTCGCCTCTAAAGATATTTCGCATTAATAAGCACAATAGAACTGGTGAAAAGCCAAATTTCTGATGCTTTCGGAAAAGCTCTTATCATGCATTAGGCTTGCTTAGCTTCTTGTAGTGGTGCCTGAGCTGGCTGCGCTATCAATTTTGATTTTCTGATTCCCACATGCCTGAGCGGCGCCACTCTCTTTGCTTCATTGTAAACGTCTGAAGCTATTTTCCCGAGGACCATCTCTTGAACGAACTGGTCTAGGGTCAGTGCAGCGGCTTTTTCGTTGATGGTTTTCTCCATCATGTTGCGGATGATTTTCTCTTGGGATGTTTTGATTCTTGAAAGCGTGAGGGCTGACACCGCAATTCTCAGTTTGTAACCGTCTTTTGTGGTTAGATTGAAAAGTCCGTCAACTTTTGTTGTTCTTCGCCTAACCAAACTTCGCAAATAGTCACGGGAGTACTCGTGACCTTTGAATAGTGTGTATGCGGTTTTGCCATCAATCTTGTTTACTTGGAAAAACATCTTCAAGTATTGATGAGAAAAGTCGCCTGTGATGTCATAAAGAGTCGCTTCGACAACTCTTCCGATAAGTCGTTCCTGTTCTTCTGCAGGCACTGCGCCTAATTCGACGTTTCCAAAGAATGGCGGCGCCACTACCATGTACCATGCTTTGCCTCGCCACTTATCGCGTACGTGTTTGGTTTTCGAAGACAAGTTTATCCTCCAAACGTGCCTTCAACATTCTCAAGGCAATATTAAAAGGTTTACCGTTCCATGCTTATCTTCTCGATGTCGCCCATGTACTTTCTTAAAACTTGCGGAATAGTAATCGAGCCGTCTTCTTGCTGGAAATTCTCCAAAATCGCGACAATCGTTCTGCCAGTGGCTATGGCTGTTGAATTCAAAGTGTGCACAAACCCTTTCGTGGGTGCGCCTTCCTTTTCTCTGTACCGTATATTTAATCTTCTAGCTTGGTAATCTGTGCAGTTGCTACACGAGATTATTTCTCTGTACGCGTTTTGAGCGGGCATCCACGCTTCGATATCGTATTTTTTGGCTGCCACCGTTCCAATATCGCCCGTGCACACGTTAACCACGCGGTAAGGTAAACCAAGTTTTTGAACAAGTTCCTCCGCATTGTGGACGAGTTCTTCGTGAAGTTTCCACGATTCTTCAGGCGTGCAGAAAACAAACTGTTCTATCTTGTTGAACTGGTGCGTTCGGAATATTCCGCGTGTGTCTTTGCCGTGGGCGCCAGCCTCTTTTCTGAAACATGTGCTCACTCCAGCGAGTTTAAGCGGCAAGTCTTCTTCCTTTAACACTTCGTTCTTGAACATCGCCGCCATGGGATGCTCCGAGGTTGCGATTAAGTACAAGTCCTCGTCTTCGATTTTGTATAGCACGTCTTCGAAATCGCTTAGGGCTGTGACGCCTTCATAGGCATCTCTTCTCATCAGGTACGGCGGTTCCACGGGCAAATAGCCTTTTTTCACGATTTCTTCCAAAGCAAAACTCATCAACGCCATATCTAAAAATACGCCTTCACTTTTCAAGTAGAAAAATCTGGAACCTGCAACTTTTCCAGCCCTTTCGATGTCGATTATATCCAAGTTTAGGCTCAAGTCTATGTGGTTCTTGATGGGAAAGTCAAATTTGGGGATGGCGCCCCACGTTCTTATTTGGACGTTGTCGTTTTCATCCTTCCCAACAGGCACGGTTTCATGCAGCAAATTTGGGAGTCTCATGAGATAATCGCGCGTTTTCTCTTCTGCTCTGGCTACTTCTTTTTCTATGCTTGTGATTTCGGGATCGATTGATTTTGCCTTCTCAACTTTGCTGCGGGTGTCTTTTCCAGTTTTTTTCAGCGTGGCGATTTCAGTGGTCACCAGTTTTCTTTCATGGCGAAGATCGTTTAGCTTAGTTAGGTTCTGTCGCCATTTCTTGTCGATGTCGACTAGTTCATCCAGCATTTTGATGTTTTCAGGGTTTCCTCTTTTCATCAAATTGCCTTTTACAAGCTCGGGATTTTCACGGATAAGTTTGATGTCCAACATTTTTCTCACATGAAGTTAACTCTTTAACTTAACCCTAAATTTGCTATTTAAACTTGCGATAAGAGGATTCCTCGCGGAGAACAAAACAAGATCGGTGCCGGTTGAAGATTAAAAAATGGAAGAAGGTTTGAAGCATTTGTCTTTGTTCGTGTATTGGTTTTGCTTTTTACTTTTTGCTTAGCGTTATCTCCATCGTTGAAACCATTCTGGACCTGTTCTCTCCTTCTCTCGGCGGCATTTCCGCGGTTCCGATAGCTATCTTGCTAACTTTTAAGTCTTTTATGAATCGGTTTCTGGTTATTTCAGCCACATCAACTGCTGTGGTTATCGCTCGGCCTCGGGCTTTCAGTGTTATTTCCTCCGGGTTTCCTGTGGAGAGACTTGTGATGATTGCCAGTACATAGCTCATTGGTGGTTTGTTTCCAACGAAGATAACATCTGCGTTTTCTGCCATTTTCTTCACTCCTTTTTTGTTGTTTCTTTGTGTAACGTCGCTGTGCCTGCACTCTGCTCGCGACAGAACGTTACTGCCTCTAAATAATCTGAACGCTTCCTTATAAGTTCGATGAGAAACAGGGCGCTAACTACATAGAATCAAGCTTCCTCCAAACTTTACGTTCATAGATTACACTGTCTCCGTAGAAGCTTTTCGGCTCATTCCGCTTTCACCTATGCACGCTGTGTCTTCTCGTCAATCGTGAACTTGGTCACAGTCCAGTTTAAATAATGAGCGTTGGCATACAAAATAGCGAGCTAAACATGCTGACGAAGCTGAAGAAGAAAGTTCAACAAATGTTGGCTGCGGAAGCGCAAGCCGCGCACAAGATAGGACTAACACCAAACATGCTAAGCGCCATAGGTTTGGCGCTGTCTCTTTTTTCAGCTGTGGCATACGCCATGGCGCAAAATCCGCAAAATCAACCTATACTACTTCTGTTAGCCGTCATTCTACTTTTAGCCTCAGGTTTCTGCGATACGCTAGACGGAGTATTAGCCAGAATTCATCAACAGACAAGCGTTTTCGGCGGATTTTTCGATTCACTTCTGGACAGATACGCTGATGCCGCCGTGTATGCTGGCGTAATAATCGGCGGACTATGCGACCCTATTTGGGGTTTAATTGCCTTGGCAGGTTCTTTGCTGGTGAGCTACAGCCGAGCAAGGGCTGAAGCGGCAGGGATAAAGATGGAGTCGGTAGGCGTAGCCGAAAGAGCTGAACGCATGATAATCCTAGCAGTTGCGAGCTTGGCCGCGATTTTTTGGCCTCAGGTCCTAAATTTCGGTGTCCTAAACATCGGAATAATAGTGCTCGCTGTGCTTTCGAACTTGACAGTTCTGCAAAGAGGAGTGCACGTTTACAGGGTTCTAAAGAAAAAGGAGAATTAGTATCTTCTTCTATATCTTGAGTGACGTTCGTTTTCAGCTCTAACTTTCACGATCCCGCGGTGTACAGCGCACGAAATACAATAGTGTTTCGTGTCCACCCACGAGGATAAGTATGTGCCTTTCTGTCGCAGCTCTTTGGCTAGTTGAGGTTCGACAAAGGACACTCGGCGCGTAGACTTCTTAGCCTTATCGCGCGGCACCATTGATCCGCAATTGGCGCATTGTACGAGGCCGCTGCTTCCTTTGCTTCCTTTTGATCTTCCTCGGCTCTTTCGCTTAAACGGCAATTACTATGAACCTCTTGCCTCTCTGCCATCAATTAGTTAGTTTACTGTCTTATATATCTGCTCTCAACTTTAGGAGATAAGCAATGTTGGCTTTTGCGTCGATTTGTGGTATGATTTTGCCTGAGGGCGTGGTCATCAGGCTTGTGACTCCTGGTCCGTGGCCCGCTGTAACGCAGTTTGTGTGCACGACTATGCCGACGGAAACGGCGCCTTGACGGTAGATTCTGCCGAAAGAGTGGTTGGCGTCGATTATGGCCACCAAATCGCCAAGCCTCAAATCCTCAAGCCCGTACTGTTCCCTAATCGTTTCATCAAAAAGCTGGATGTCGTAGTCTCCTGACTGCGCTTGGTTGGCTCCTAACCCTGAACCCATAATAGCCGCAGGAACTATGTGCGTCACGGGAACCTCCAGTTTCTCACCGTTCGGCGTCGGGTTCAGCGCCTCCAGAAAACGCGGGTCCGTGTTCATCACCTTTATGTCGGGAAAATCCATGAGTTTTAAGCCCACTCCAAAGGCTTTCACGAGAATCTTGTCGCCCAGCGTGAGCTTTTCTAAAGTTTCTGGCTGGAAATCAACTAGCACATGTTCTATTCCGCCATGCTTGCCGGTGACAACGCCCTTGGCGCCTTTTGCGTCGCCATTGGCAACTGTTGCTTCATTTCCGATGCACGAGAGCACATTGAACGCGGTGTTGGCTCCCTGCCCATACCGTGGGTCATTTTCCTTGTTTTCCACGCTGACGCTTGGCTCTACGTGGTCAGCTTCCCAACCGCACGCTAGGTCGCCAACTCGCAGATTATACGTTATTCCGCCCACTCCAGGTAGAACCGCTGGCGTTCCTGTAGCTGAAATATTGTAAACTGACCTGCCGACGACGGGGCTGGCGACTTCTCCCATAACGGATATTTTCACAAGTTTGTCCGCGTTTGTTCTCAACATTAACTAATTCTCACCTTGGATTATGCTGTTTATCGGGCAGATACTAATAAAACTTGTACGTTAGCTTTGTGTTTTGTTTTGGTTGTGGTTTAGTTCTTCGGTTATGTTGTTGAATTGTTCGAGTGCGTTTTGGAGGTTTTCGGTGATTTCTCTTGCGATTATTTCTGGTGCTGGTAGGTTTTCGGTGTCTTCGAGGCTTTCATCTCTTATCCACGTTATGTCCAAATTGGCTTTGTCGCGTTGAGTAAGTTCGGTGTAGGTATAGGCTTTGAAGCGTTCTGTCGGTTTTCGTTCATGGCGGTTTTGTGGGTTGTAGCATTTTATGAAGTCTTGTAGGTGTTCGTAGCGTAGTGGGTTTGTTTTTAGTGTGAAGTGTTGGTTTGTGCGTAGGTCGTATATCCAGAGTTTTTCTGTCCATGGTTTTTCGCTGGCTGGTTTGCGGTCGAAGAAGAGGACGTTTGCTTTTACGCCTTGCGCGTAGAATACGCCTGTTGGCAAACGTAGGAGTGTGTGGACGTCGCATTCGTGGAGTATTTTGCGTCTTACGGTTTCACCTGCTCCGCCCTCAAAGAGGACGTTGTCTGGTACCACAATAGCTACTTTTCCGTTGATTTTTAATAGTGTTTTAACGTGTTGTAGGAAGTTTAGTTGTTTGTTGCTGGTTGTTGCCCAGAAGTCTTGGCGTTCGTAGGTTAAGGCTTCTTTGTCGGTTTTGCCTTCGCCGTTTGTTAGTGTGATACTGCTTTTTTTGCCGAATGGTGGGTTGGTCATTACCGTGTCGTATCTTGTGCCTGGGTCAGATATGAGTGAGTCGCCGACTTCGATGGGGCTTGTTTCGCCGCTGATTCCGTGTAGGTAGAGGTTCATGGCGCATAGGCGTGCTACTGAGTCGACGATGTCTTTTCCGCTGAAGGTGTTGAATCTGAGGAATCGTTTTTGTTCTACGTCTAGTTGGTAGTGGGTGGATATGTAGTCGTGGGTTGCGATTATGAAGCCGCCTGTTCCGCAGGCTGGGTCGTTTATTGTTGTTTTTGGTTCTGGGTGCATGACTTCTACTATGGCTTTGATTAGTGGTCTAGGTGTGAAGTATTGTCCGGCTCCGCCTTTGATGTCTTCAGCGTTTTTCTGGAGTAAGCCTTCGTAGATTTCACCTTTCACGTCTATGTCCATTCCCATCCAAGTTTCAGCGTTGATTAGTTCGAGTAGGCGTTTGAGTTTGGCTGGGTCTTGGATTTTGTTCTGCGCCTTGCGGAAGATGACGCCTAACATGCCCTTCTCTTTACCCAACGCTTCTAACAAGTGGCGATATTGGATTTCCAGTTCAGTGCCATCTTTTCCAATTAAGCTTTGCCAATCCAAGCCTTGCGGTATTGTGGAAGGTTTGTTGAATGGCGGTTTTGTTTGTTCATCTGCCATTTTTAGGAAAAGCAAGTAGGTTAACTGTTCCACGTAGTCGCCATAGCTTACACCATCATCCCTTAAGACGTTACAGTAGTTCCAGACTCTTTGGACAATTGACGCTGATTCATTTGACATAACGAGACAACTCCACCTGATTGTCAATTTTAGATTTCCTATTGAATCGTTCGGATTCTATGCGCTCCAGCAACTTTTCCGCAGGCTCATCATTAGGGTCCTGAGGAGTAATCTTTCCTTCGAAAGCTGTCTTCAGAATACTCTGCCGTAATTTGTCTGAGTATTTAGTCATCAATTCCATCTCCTTGCTTATTTCATCAATAACTGAGAATCGTCGACTAATCTCCTCTGCGATTTTGTATTGCTCTTTGAGGGGAGCAAGAGGAACTGGAATCTTGTTCATTGCTCTCTGGGTAAGCTTTGGCTGTGCTGTCCCTGTAACGTATTCTGCGAGGCTGATTCGGTTGATATAGTGTTCCAAATACGATATTGGGACCCCCCCAAGTGGAGTCAAAACATGTGCATGGTTATTGACCCAAAACTTGCCAGTCGCCTGAAATGCTATTGGTGTTGTTCGAGCCAACAAGTTAGCCCCATCCTCGCCTATCAAGAGAAAGTTTCCATCAAACAGATAGTTATCGACAGAATCTATGATTCCTGAAGCGCCATAATATGGATATACTCCTTTCATTGATGCTCTTTTCTTCCTGCTGACTGGAACCCGTTTTCCATCATGGTTGGTTGTAATTAGCTCCAGACGAGTCCATACCCACCCTTCGGGCAATTCAGGTAAGTTCGATTCTACTGCATTTTCTTGACTGATTTGCTCCAGTATTTTTGTTGCGGGTTCTATCCGGTCTTTGTGTGTTCGCCGCCACTCTTCCGTCAGTTTCCCTTCAAAAGCGAATTTCAAAACTGCTTGACGGTAACGCTTCAACTGCGCTTGGACTTTCCGAAGCGCCTCCACACCAGCATCGAGAAAAGAAAAAAGCTCCTCAACTTTGTCGACGATGCGTTTTTGCTCATTAAACGGGGCAAAAGGAACTGTAATCTTTGAAAGTATCTGAGAGTTTACATTTGGCTGCCCTATGCCCAATTGACCTCTCTTTATTTGTAACCAGTATTTACCCGATTTGAAGAAATTGGATATAAACTCCTTTTGAACATGTTTGGAAAGAATAATTCGAATCAGATAAGAAGCAAAAACGGCTTCAGGTATTTTCCCTCTAACCAAAAAGCTCTTGCCAACAGTTGCCCCTGTTCTCGCGAAAACTATGTCACCCTCATCCAACAGATACTTCTGCTTTTCGGTTGTATCTATTCTGCAGTAGGGAACTTTATCCCAATCGACGCTATCATTTTGAATGTCTGTGATTCTCAACAATTTCGGTCCTACTGGTTCCGAGACCGCACTTGCCGTGTATCCGTAATGGATTTTTTCTGAAATTTCACCAATAGTTGTCCAAATCCATCTATTCGGCAGCTGAGAAAGTTTGTCATTAATTGTCACTTTGTCAGCACCGTGTTCAGGTCTTCTAAAATCTTGTTTAGTTCTTGTCCGAATAGTTGGTAGGCTTTGACTGCTCCGCCTTTCTGGTTAAACGGCACATTCTCAAAATCGTCTATGCCAACGCTTAGGGATGTGGTGATGTGGTCTTTTATCATGTTTAGCCATTCTTTCTGATCAAGCGTAAACCGTTTCCCAAGCTTCTCTTGTCCAGTAAGCCACTCCGCAAACTTGCGATTCACCACATCACCAAAAGGCTCCAAAACATTAACAGAACCAACTGCGAAACGCACAAGCGACACAATATTCGTCAAAAGCTTCTGAGGACCTGCGCCTTTCACTTTCGATTTTTCCAACTGTTCATAAGCCAACCAAACCAGCTCAGGCGTCAAATTATACGGCGGCTTCCTAATCGCGTCAGCCAACTCCTTAATCGCCTCATACGTCAAAAGCCTCTGACCATAAGGACGACCATAAATAATCTGCAAAGCCGTCAACTCATCCTTATTATCCTCAATAAACCGCCTAAACGAATCAACCATAAGCCGAGCCTTGCTTGCAGCCTGCTCATCACCACCAGCAAAAATCAAAATATCCTTACTCACAGTGTCAATAATCTGCTCACTCCGCTTCTTAACATCAATAACCGTGTTCCTAAACGTCGGATCATCAAAAACAGCACAAGCAACCTTAACCAACACCTCAGAAGCCTTCTTCACCTGCTCCGCCGTAGGACTGTCAGTCTTAAAAATCTCCTTAGCCTTCTCAAACTGCTTATCAGGGTCAACCGCATCAAAAACCGCGTTAATAATCTGCCTTAACGACTTACCGCCCGCGGTCGCCTCAATCTCCATTCTCTCCTCATCATCAATCTCCATATCCAAACGAGCAAGCCTACCAGCCAAAGACGTTAAACTATCCTCATCCCTAGCACCCAAAGCAACCGAAAGAATGAGCTTATCAAAAGACACACCCCGCTTCCGCTCCAAAGGACGAGAATCAGTCTTATCACTCTCACAAACACCAACAGCATCAACAATCACAAAACGCGTCTTATGAATCGAATCAGGAGTAACAGCATTCAAATCCGTAGAAGAAATCGTACGAGTGCCACGACCCTTCATCTGCTCAAAATAAACACTCGACTTCACATCACGCATAAACAACAAACACTCCAAAGGCCGAATATCCGTACCAGTCGAAATCATATCCACCGTAACCGCAATACGCGGATAATACGAATTACGAAAACTAGCAATCAAATCCTCAGTCTTCTCACCCGTCGTCTTATACGTAATCTTCTTACAAAACTCGTTCCCCTTACCAAACTCCTCCCTTATAATCTGAACAATATCCTCAGCATGAGAATCATCCTTAGCAAAAACAAGCGTCTTAGGAACCTCCTTCCGCCCCGGAAAAATCTCAGTAAACAACCTATCCCTAAAAGTCCTAACAACAGTCCTTATCTGATCAGGAGCAACCACATCACGATCCAACTGACCAGCATCATACGTCAACTCCTCATCAAGCATCTCCCAACGAGTCTTCCGTGTAAGCTTATCCCTTTTGTCGACATAAAAGCCAGCCTCAACCCTACTCCCCTTCTGAGTAATCTCAGTGGCAATCCTGTAAACTTCATACCCAACATTCACACCATCAGCAATAGCTCTATCATGACCATACTCCATAACAAGATTCTGATTAAAGAAACCAAGCGTTTGTTTCGACGGAGTCGCAGTCAACCCAATAATAAACGCATCAAAATACTCCAAAACCTGACGCCAAAGATGATAAATCGAACGATGACACTCATCAGTGATAATAAAATCAAACATCTCAATCGGAATATTAGAATTATACGAAACCTCCACAGGCTTCATATCCCTAGGTGCAAACTCAAAAACCGACGCTTCCTCATTTTCCACAGGAAATTCCGCTTCACCTTTTAACATGGAATAAAGCCGCTGAATAGTAGTAATACAAACACGGCTCACAGGATCAATCTTATTCGACGTCAACCGCTGCACATTATAAAGCTCAGTAAACTTCCGCCCATCATCAGGAGTCCTATACTGCTGAAACTCCTGCGAAGTCTGACGCCCAAGAGTATTCCTATCCACCAAAAAAAGAATACGCTTTGCATCAGCAGACTTAATCAACCTATAAACAGAAGTCACCGCCGCAAAAGTCTTACCACTCCCACTAGCCATCTGAATAAGAGCCCTCGGTCTAGCCTCAGCAAAAGACCGCTCCAAATTCCCAATCGCCTCAACCTGACAAGCCCTCAAACCTTCCGTAATCAAAGGCTGCAAATTCCTAAGCCTCGCCCTAAGCGTGTCTCCCTGCAAAAGCCAATCATGAAACGCTTCAGGTTTATGAAACGCAAAAACTCTTCGAGAACGCGGATCAGGGTCACGCATATCCCTAAAAAACGTCTCAGTACCCGTGCTCTCATAAGCAAAAGGAAGGGAATCGCCAACGTGAGGAATGTTCTCGGGAAAACCTCGGAAATACTTCGCCGTCTGCTCGGAAACGCCACTTAACGTGGTACCTTCTGGCTTAGCCTCAATAACGCCGACCGCGTGTCTCTCAACAAAAAGCAGGTAATCCGCCTCACCAGTCTTCAACGGAAACTCCCGAACCGCCACACCAACGCCAGCGCCCAAACTCAAATCTCTATAATCCTGAACAAGCCAACCAGCCGCCTCAAGCAACGAATCAATCTTTTCCCTAGCTCTCTCTTCAGGCGTCAACCCACAACCACACACACTACAAAATACACCTCTAACTAAATTAAAGTTATGAAGCCCAAACCTGAACCGTGCAGCCTATTTATACTTTCTTTATATAAGGGGGCTATAGGTTGTTCCGTGCAACAGTTCTAAACAACATTTGTAAACTAATTGGTAAATTTACAAATTTCATTAGCCTTAAAATAGCCTGCCCTGCCTCCTCATTCTCGGTGAAATTCATGCTAGGAGGTGAAACTCAGCAAATCAGCTTAAACCGCAAAATGGGCTATTCCGCAAAAGCCCAATTCACAGTTAAACCATCATATTTGGAGCCTAATAGCGATTCTATGCAGAAACCTATAGAGGGTCTATCCACACCAGCCTGCCCAACACAACAACACGCAATAACACAAAAGCACACACAACA
>DATDQZ010000005.1:0-4137 GCA_035292005.1 Bathyarchaeia archaeon
TGGAGTGCGGAACCCAATCTACGAAATCGGAAAAATGGTGAGAAACGACTACCCCAACGTGATGCTGGCGATTGACAGCGTCTCCGCAATGGCAGGCGACAAAACAATTCCATCGGAAATCGGCTGCGACGTAATTTTCGCCTCAACCCAAAAATGCTTCGCGTTACCGCCAGGATTAGCCGTCGGAATCGTCAGCGACAGGGCACTGCAGCGCGCCAGAGAAACGCCCAACAGAGGCACCTACACAGACCTTGCTGAAATCTTCGACTATTACGAGAAAAAACATCAGACACCCTTCACACCGAACATTCCGCTTCTCTATGCACTGGACAAGCGAATGGATTTGTTGCTGGAAGAAACCTATGAACGCGTTTACCAGAGGCACAAAGCCATGGCATGGTGTACGCAACAATGGGCAAAGAGACATTTCGCATTGTTCCCCGAGCCTGGATACGAGTCAATCACGGTAAGCTGCGTCCAAAACACTTCAGGAAAAAGCGTGAAAGAACTAAACGCGAAACTCGCAGAGAGGGGTTTCATGATTTCCAACGGCTATGGCAAATTGGCTGAAAAAACCTTCCGCATCGGCCACATGGGCGAGTGGGACCTTGATGGAATCAAGGAGGTTCTCGCTGTTATCGACGAAATCTGGGAGTTGGAGAAGTGAAATTCAAAATTCTAATTTGCGACAGAATCGCTGACGAAGGCATAAGACTGATGGAAGAAAAAGGCTACGAAGTCACAAAGGGTTGGAACCTGCCTAAAACCGAACTCCCCAAGATAGTAGGCGAATACGACGCGCTCATCGTACGGTCTGCAACCAAAGTCAACGCGGACCTAATCGCTAATGCAAAAAAACTCAAAGTCATCGGACGAGTAGGGGAAGGCTTAGACAACATCGATTTGGAAAAAGCAAGGGAAATGAACATTGCCGTAGTGAACACGCCCCACATGTCTTCCAAAAGCGTCGCCGAACTCACAATTGGGCATCTGCTGGCTATTGCAAGAAACATCGTCGAAGGCACCGTGACTCTCCGCGAAGGCAAATGGGTGAAAGAAGACCTCTTCGGCGTAGAAGTTTACGGGAAAACCCTCGGCGTCATCGGCTGCGGAAGCATCGGCAAAGAAGTTGAAAAACTCGCCTCAGCCATAGGCATGAAAATCTTAGGCGTAGACGTCTGCATCGGTCGCGGTTCTGTTCCTCTTGAGAAGATGCTGCCCAACGCCGACTTCATCACAATCCACGTCCCACTGGCACCTCACACTAAACACATGCTGTCAACTAAAGAGTTCAACATGATGAAAAACGGCGTAATGCTAATTGACTGCTCCCGCGGCGGCGTAGTTGACCAAGAGGCGCTTTACCAAGCCCTAATGTCAGGCAAGGTGAAGGCTACAGCTGTCGATGTTTTTGAAGAAGAACCTCCAAAGAACAGCAAGTTGCTAACGCTTAGAAACGTTTACGCAACGCCTCACGTAGGCGCGCAAACTCAAGAAGCCCAATTAAGAGCAAGCGTGGAAATAGCCAAAAAAGTGATCGAAGCGCTGGAACAATCCGCGAGCTGAACCCCATGGTCGATGTTAGGCCTTTTAGAGCCATACGGTACACTGAAAAAGCAGGCGACCCCGAGAACCTGATAACTCAACCATACGACAAAATCGATAACTGCCTGCAAAAAGAGTACTACAAAAAATCAGCATACAATTACTGCCGTCTGATTCTGCCAATGGAGGAAAACAAGTATGAAACAGCGCGGCAACGAATTCAAGAGTGGATGCGTGAGGGCATACTTGCAAAGGATGAAGAACCTGCAGTTTTTGTTTGCAGACAAGAATTCGAATTGTTCGGAAGAACCTACATCCGCAACGGGTTAATCGCTGCTCTGCGCCTTTATTCCTACAGCGAAAACGTGGTTTTTCCACACGAAGTCACGTACGGAGAACCAAAAGCTGATCGCTTGAACATGTTGCGGACGGTTCAGAAGGATCTTGAACCCGTTTTTCTAATATTCTCAGACCCTGAGCACAGGGTCATCAATTTTTTTGCGGAAATCACAAAGACTCAGCCCATAATAGAGGTTGAAGATTCCTTTAGAGTTAAACACGCTGTTTGGAGAATAGTCGACCCGCAGAAGATAAAGCTCGTGCAGAAAGCTTTGGAAGGCAAAGTGCTCGTAATCACCGATGGCCATCACAGATACGAAAGCGCCCTCGCCTACCGAGATGAAAGACGCAAAAAAGAAGAGTGGACTGAGGACTCAGCCTTCAATTTTCACATGAGTTACATGGTTCCAGTTCAAGACGAAGGGCTTGTTGTCTTGCCCACTCATAGGCTTCTGAAAAAAATCGCTTTAGCCAGCGACACCTTGCAGAAGCTCAGAAAGTTCTTTGCGATTTCAGAAATAGACCCAACAGTTAAGGCTTTAGAAGGTTTTCTGGAAAGCCACAAAAAGGAGCATGCTTTCTGCATTTATGATGGATCAAAGGCTTATGGCTTGCTCTTGAGGAATGAGAAAACCATTTCTGAACTTGTTAACGTTGGCTATTCAAAGAAAGCGCACCTTCTTGACGTGGTGATATTACGGGATGCCATTTTCAAAACCATAATGAAGACTGGCGAGTTAAAGATTGATGAAGACATACTCTACGCGGGATCAACAAGGGACGCCTTGGAAAAAGTTGACAGCGGAGAAGCCAAGCTGGCGTTCTTGGTTAATTGCATAAATCCAGAGACGGTTTGGCAGATAGCGCAAAAACATGAGAGGATGCCAGAAAAATCCACGGATTTTTACCCGAAACCAGTTTCGGGTTTAACGATGATGGATATTTCACCGAAAGAAAAACTCTAGTGTACATGTACAGTTCAGTTCTCTTGTTTTGTGTTGGTATTTACTTCATGGAAACTATTATAAGGATTAAGCTAGAAACCAGCATCTCACGCGTAATCACATGCGAGGTCTTGACATGAACGAAAGTGATGCGAACGAAAACGTGGAGAACAAGAGTAGCAAGAATGAAACTGACATCGTGAAGAAGTATGCTGCTGAAATGATCGGGACGTTTGTGCTGGTGCTGATGGGTTGCGGAAGCGCTGTTCTCGCAGGTCCATCAGTCATAGGTTACATCGGAATAGCTTTTGCTTTCGGTCTTGCTGTGCTTGCTATGGTTTACACTATAGGCGGCATTTCTGGATGCCACATAAACCCCGCTGTGTCCATATCCATGTTGGCTGCAGGTAGAATAAACGCAAGGGACGCCATTATCTACATAGTAGCACAGTGCGTAGGCGCCATGGCTGGAGCAGCAACGCTCTACCAGATTGCTCTTGGAAACCCATCATACAGCTTAGCTAACAACGGTTTAGGCCAAAACGGATACGGTGAGGGCTTTAATGCGGGATTCTCAATGACATCGGCGTTTACCGCTGAGGTTCTGCTGACGCTCATATTCTTGCTGGTCATCCACGGCTCAACCAGCGAAAAAGCGCCCAAAGGTTTTGCAGGAATATCCATTGGGCTAAGCCTCGTCTTAATCCACCTCGTGGGAATACCAGTAACCGGCACTTCGGTAAACCCTGCCAGAAGTTTAGGTCCCGCTGTCATAGTTGGGGGCACTGCCTTAAACCAGCTTTGGCTCTTCTGGGTGGCTCCTATAATTGGGGCTCTGTTAGCGGCAGCTGCTTGGAGAGTCATCCAGTAGAAATCGATGAAAAAATCTAGACCCATGTTCCCAAAACCTCTTTTTTTGTTTGTTGGGCTTGTTACTTCACAAACTTTGCGGGGTGTCTCTTGAATCTTTTCTTGCAAGTCAAGCTGCAAAAATGGTAGGTTTCGCCGTCATAAGTGATTTTGAACTTGGCCGTATTTTCATCGAGAACTACGCCGCAGACTGGGTCTCTAAACATTACTTTAGCCTAAACCTCATGGAAGAGTCTACTTTCTGCCTATTATGGTTAGTGGTTTAAAAAAAAGTTTGTAAAAAGCCCTATTTTCTGCAGAGTCACGTTATCTCTTCTATTGTTGTTTTGGTCAAGGCTTTTATGTTGTCGAATTCTGTCAGTTCTCCATAGCCCACGAGGGTTATGGCAGTTCCTTCGCCTCCCATTCTGGCGGTTCTGCCGATTCTGTGAAAATAGAC
>DATDQZ010000006.1:0-2180 GCA_035292005.1 Bathyarchaeia archaeon
TAGCCATTAACAGTCTTGTATAAGAGGACAAGACGAATGAGCAGATTGGAATTTCGAATTGGAAAAGCAACGGTGCGCTTAGTCAGAGGAGACATAACCGAAATGGAAACAGACGCCATAGTGAACGCGGCCAACTCTTCCCTCATGGGCGGCGGAGGCGTAGACGGCGCAATCCACCGCAGAGGCGGACCAAAAATACTTGAAGAATGCAAAAAGATACGAGCGACAGAATGGTCAGAAGGTCTTCCAACAGGAAAGGCTGTTATAACTTCCGCTGGCAACCTTAAGGCTAGATACGTCATTCACACAGTCGGCCCAGTTTGGCATGGAGGAAACCGTGGCGAACCCGAACTTTTAGCGCAAGCATACAAAAACTCGCTGAGAATAGCGGTTTCTAATGGGCTGAAAACTGTAGCTTTTCCTTCCATAAGCACGGGCGCGTACGGTTACCCCATCGGCGACGCGAGTCGTATAGCCTTGAAAGCTGTAAAGGATTTTCTGGAAAAAGAGGATAAACTCGGCGAGGTGGTTTTTGTCTTGTTTTCTGAGCATGACTTGAAAGTTTACATGGATTCGGTGAAAGAAACGTTTTAAGCAGGTTCTTTGCGGTTTGTGACCGTGGAGGCGCTACCTCAACATCTCATAAACGCTGCATGCTTTCCTTTTCTTGTTTATCTTCGCAAAGGTATTTCTTATATTCCAAAATATCACATTAAACAGTGGGCACGACCATGTTGAAAGGTTTAAATTGTCCTCTGTGCGAGTTGAACCTGAAAGAAGAGAAAGTGTACTTCGAGGATAACTCCTTCATTGTTTTGAGAACTAAAAAGCTTAAAGGACATAAAGAGCGGATTATGATCGTTTACAAGCGCCATGAGCATGAACTACCGTACAAAGCTGTTGAACGCGCCTTGGATATCTTCACAAAATTCGGCAGAAAACTGTTCAGTTACACGCCTAAATTTGTGATTATGGACTCAACCTTCGCGACTATTAATGATCATTGGCATTTGGTCGCCAGCGATCTTGACCCTAAAAGCGAGGATTTCGACCAGATTTTGGCAACGCGATGGATAAAGGTTGTAGATAACACTGTGGAGAACGAAGCAGAAAGCTAATTTAACGCGCGGAAACAGCACTAACGGTTTCTCGGCGTTTCTGCCATGCGCGCATTATTGCTTCTTCTTTTTGATGTGCAGTATGCATAGTTGAGTTATCCTCTCCACTCCCCAACGCCGTCCCAAGCATGGTCAAGATAGCGGCCTGTAAGACGCCCTTTTTTGTAGACTCTGTCATATACCTTTCGCATCAGGTTCATTCCGCCTTTGTCGTATAACTCCTGACCGATATTGTACAACCGGTTGTCAATCGTCTTCCACTCATTGTTCAGCGGGGTTCCTTCCTTGGTAGCACCCGAGTAGTCTTCCTCACAAATCTGGTCTATCCTGTTTAGCAAGCTGATTATCTCATCGACCAATCGTTCATCAACAGAAGAACCAAACAAGCGACTTAGAAAACCCATCTCTTCAGCATCCCTCCACTCAACGAGATATCTTGTCGTAGGCAGCCAAAGCAGTCCTAAGCTGGCTTTCCAGAACTTCCTTGAAATACTTATTCGGATCAGAAGGCTTCTGGCCGCTGCTTATTAGCCTATGAGCATATGATAAGTAGGCTTGGTCCGCCATTCCCTTGATCCTTCTGAACCAATCCTCGTCCATGTCAGAATTCACGGGCTGCAGAGTCTCTGCAAGTTGCACGATCTCTTTGTCACCTATGGAGTCACATCTTTGAATTATTGTTAAGGCTTTTTTACACGCTTCAGCATTCCGCTTCGCCCCGTCGGCAATGGGCGATTTCTTCTTCCCAAACAGCCAGTTCATCCTTTTCGTCACCATCATTCAAAGATATTGTACAATTATAATAAATTTTAGTAAATGCGCGCGTTTGTAACGGCGAATAATGGTTTTTTGCTCGTTGAATAGAAAGTGTTTTATGCTATATCATGCGTAACGATGTAAGAGAGGGAATTTAATGGCTAAATGCCCCAGTTGCGGAAAAGACGTTAAGACTCCGAAGAAAACGTGGAAGATGGCTGGCAAACCCGACAAGAGCGGAAAGCGAACACAACTCACCATAGGGCTTTACGATTGCTGTGGAAAAACTTTCAGGCAAGTCTTGGA
>DATDQZ010000007.1:0-10443 GCA_035292005.1 Bathyarchaeia archaeon
ACTTCTGGGAACATCGCTTTTCGTAACTTTGCTTTCAGGCTTAGCGTTGGCAGTGATAATGTCTGCTTTTGCAGAAGATGTTCGAGGAGCACAAGCGCTCATAGGCTACGTTTACCCGCTGATATACATTCCCGCAATTGCTTTAATGTATTTGGACGTTAACACGCTGCCCACAGCGCTTAAAGCCGTATTTTTCGCCATTCCTTTCAGTCAACCAATCATAGCTTCCAAGGCTGTGGTAATGGGCGACTACGCAGCGGTCGCATTTGGCATAGTCTACGTTGCTGCGTTCACTCTGGTCGTAATGTACGTGGCATCGCGGCTGTTTGCAACGGAAAAAATCCTGACCGCAAAGCTAAAGTTCAAGCGAAGAGGATTTGGAAAAACAAAAACACAAAAGACTGAATAGTGCTTTGAGGAATCTCGGCTTTTAGAACTGTTGTGCTCTGTGGTGACTATAGCCCCTTATATATAGGTTGAAGTTTCAGTTCACTTTTGGCACAATGTGGAAAAACGAAAAAGAGCGAGGTTAGGCTTGCGGTTTTGTGGCTGAAATTTTGATGCTTACGACTGAATTAGCGATTTCTCCTGCGCTTTTCTTGGTCAGTTTCAGTTCTTTTATTATGGCTTTTGCAGTGAAATCGCTGAGAGCCATTTCAAGGGGCAGGTGTGTTTCTTCAATGATTTTCATTTCTTTGAAGCCAGCGTTTTCTATCAGTTTCATGTATTCATTTTTCATTTCTGCTCCTGAGATGCACCCAATATAACCAAGCACGCTCTTTTTCACCGCTTCCGGTATCGCTTTTAGCAGCACCATGTCCGAAATCATCAATCGCCCACCTGGCTTTAGCACGCGAAAAGCCTCCTCAAACACTCGTTGCTTTTCAGGCGACAAGTTAATCACGCAGTTACTGATTATCACGTCCGCCGTGTTATCTGCCACAGGCAAGTTCTCAATTTCGCCTAAGCGGAACTCAACGTTCTTGTACGTGCCTCTTCTGCAGTTTTGCCGCGCTTTATCAAGCATTTCAGGCGTCATGTCCACGCCTATAACCTTCCCTTTCGGGCCCACTTTCTTCGCAGCCAAAAAACAGTCTAAGCCTCCGCCCGAGCCCAAGTCAACCACGGTTTCGCCCTCCTTTAGCGACGCAAGAGCCACAGGGTTCCCACAGCCTAAACTAAGGTCTGCGCCTTCAGACACCGAGCCTAACTCTTCGCGGCTGTAGCCTATTTGCTCGCTAATTTCTGAACCGCAGCCGCAACCGCACCTTTCTGCTTTGGCTATTTTGCCGTAGCCCTCTCGCACCATTTTTCGCACTTTCTCTTCTTTCACGCTAGTCACCTCCTTTACCTGAGCGCCTCTTTGAAAATTGGCCCAAGCATGTTCTTCACCGTGCCGCCAAGCGCGTCAGCCCTAACCATAACGATGCAGCACAAGTTGCCGTCGCGTTCAAAACCGATAACCGCCAACTTATCACTTGGCTTCAGCTTTGCTCTTTCTCGCAAGTCCTTGGGCAGGACTATCTGCCCCTTCGCATCCATAGTGACAACAGCATCAATCCTGCAGCATTCTCTGTTGCTTGTCATAGTTTTTCACAAGCGCAGGAGGATGTATTCGGAATATTTATACTTTTCTGAAAAATCAGAAAAATCCTACAAACACTGCTCACATGTCCAATTAAAAGCATAAATACGATAACAAGCCACAATCACAGTCCGTGATTGTAACATGGAGTACCAGTTTGACGAGGAAAAAGGAATTATCCAAGATAAAGTAACCGGAGACAGGTGCATCATCATCACAAAAGCCAGAATGAAACAGATATTTTCAAGATTCTCCGAGATTTTCCAGTCAGGCGCCATGGTCATCATCGCAGAAGCGTGCAAAGTAGCCGGCGAACGCTACGTCGCTGAGGTACCTGAAGAAAAAAAGGCTGACCCCGAAGTGTTCCTGAAAACAGCGGTTCAAAGGTTCACGGATGCCGGTTTGGGAAAAATAGAAATTGTAGAGTTCAATCCAGAAGCGGCTGAAGTGACATTTAGGATTTGGCACAACTTCTTTGCTGAGATATGCAATGAAGAATCAACATACTGCAGCTGCGTAGAAGGTTTCGTGAGTGGCATGTATCAACGCATCATGCTTAAAACTCCAAAAATCAAAAAAACCAAATGCGTCGGGAAAGGCGATGCCTACTGCGAATGGCACTTGGCTCCATAGTAAAAAACAACATTTTTCTTCCTTTTTAATGTCTATCGCTGTTGACTTTCTGAATCTGACGCTTCTGCAATTATTTCAACATCTCTGACGCTGAAACGCTTGTTTGTTGCTTTCAAAACCAAGCGCGCCCGCCACCCACACTCTTGACACTCAAACTTTGCCTGAAGTATTCCCATGTGACCCCACAAGTCTCCGCTCATGGTTCCCACTCTGCGAACTTTCGGACTTTTACACTTTGGGCATATCTGGACCTCAACGAGTTTTCCTTCCTTCTCCAGTTCTTCCAAAACCTTAACCAGTTCAACAAGCGCCTGACTTTCCTCTTCCTGCTCTTTCAAAACAGCGAACTGCATTTTCTTTCGTCTTTTCCTCTTTGTTTCAGGCTCTTCCATCCACGACCTCACCAGTGACTCCAAAAGACTATTTACAACACAGAAAGAAAGGTCTTCTGGTACACCAGTTTACATTTAGTACAGTAGCTTACAGAAGCCGATAAATAGGCAAACCGCAAATCTTTCCGTAATGGGCGATGTTATTTGAAGCGCAAGGTAGCATTATCCATATGCCTTATTGTGCTTGCCTGCTCGTTTTCTTTGCTGACTATCGTCTACTCGCAGAGTAGCTTTCCTCGTCTGCCCTCAATTCAAAATGTTGACGATTCTCACCGACTCGTTTTCTCTACGTCTTTCATGCTTGGCGCAAGTTTGCACAACTCAGACGCGCTTAACCAGTCGACAAGGGTGGAAATCTACAACTTCGTCAAGAACAATCCAGGAATCCACTTCAGAGGAATATGCAGCAATCTGGGCTTATCTATAGGCGTGGTGCAGTATCATTTAGGTGTTCTGGCAGATGCTGGTTTGCTTTCGGTCTACAACAACGGGCAGTGCAGAAGATACTTTGAGTCTAACGCTTATGCAGAAACCGATGTGAAGCTGATTTCGCTCCTAAGGCATGACACAGCAGGAAAAATACTGACAGCCCTGTCACAGAGCGGCCCGATTCTTCATAAAGATTTGACTCACAGACTTGGCTTATCCTCGCAAGCGTTGACTTGGCAAATGAACCAACTAAAGCGGACAGGACTCATCGAAGCTGTGAAGGAAGGAATGAGCGTGAAATACTCCTTAAATGAAGAAAGCGCAACTGCACTTAGGCTACTTCTTAACCTTATTGGATGCTCAGAGATGAAGCGCACTTAACGAAGACTCAAATGGACCTTATTTTGGTGGGGCTGGCCGGATTTGAACCGACGACCTTTACCCGGAAACAGTCGTTTGGCTGTTCCTACGGGTTTCTCCTGACCGCTCCAGAACTTCGTCATTCCCCGAGCGGGGTCAGCAAACCCGTTTGCTTGCTTTCTGGAGCCCGTCGTCATACCTGCCTAGACTACAGCCCCTATTATGCATGAGGCATTAAGTTAACCTGCAAAAATAAAAATGTATGCATCACCATTGCGCTCAGACTTCAGGTGATTTGCTTAAAGCTTTTATTCCCGATGTGTAGAATAACGTGAGTATTTATTCACGGCGAGGGCTTGCAACGAAGAAGAAATTTGTCCTCTACGAAGACATGGGCGGCACGGTCTACGATGTCGATTTGCCCTTAACCTCCACTGTTGACCCTCTTGAGTTCAGGAAAAACTTGGGCATCCCCGCTTACGTCGATTTAGACTATTTTCCCATGAAAAGCGCCATGGTCATCCTGTGGGCTTCCATGAACGCGCCTAAATTGCACCAACTCTATCCAAGCGCATTCGAAAAGAAAGTAAGTGACAAACCGATTCCAGCCTTGCTTTTCGGCGGCGCCGCAGTCAAAATTCACTGCCAAAGCTCCAATGGCACCGGCGCTTTAACCAGAGCTATCAAAGACACGGATTTCATAGTGCCCAAAAAGCAGGGAATTAACTTTTTTAAACTCTTGCTAAGTATGGAAAAGGCCTTCGGAACAATGTACAAGTCTTTTGCCACAGCCAACGACAGGCGTTTCAACACTTGGCGGTACGGCGAACGCTACAGGCTCACCACCATAAACGGCATAACAGCGGATGGGCTTCCCATGATAACCGTGTTAGACCTTTTCTGCGACCGCATAAACCTAAGGCACAGAGTAGAAGTCAAAGACTTGGGCTTGTTCGAACGTTACAAGGAGAACCTTTACACCGTGGGTCTGGAAGGGCTTTTACTCTCAAAAGGTCAGTTCATCTTTGACATGCCCAAAGAGACAGAGGAAGAGCTCAAACAGAAAGGACAAGAATACAGAATCCTACCGTACCCGTACTTTGCGAAGGACCGCATAATCATAGGCATGGAAGAAAAAGACCTGAAAGACGTAGCCGCCATATTCCTAGACCACGACATCGGCAGGGGAAACGAAAAAATCAACGCCCAGTTAATGCGGAAAACCTTTGAGAAAGACAAGAAACTCGCCTTAACGGTCACGCTGAACCTCAGGAGCCTCTTGGAGAGACCAGAAATCCTTGCAAAGTGGCTGTCGAAGAACGAAGCGGCAGCAGTAACCAGCAAGATTGAAGCGCTCTTTAAGGAACTGCCTAAAGTTGAAAATAAATGGGATAAGCCTTGGTGGGACACCGAAGTCGAAACGCCCATCATCCAATAGGCTATTTCTCTATTTCTTTTTCATCAACTGCTTGACCATGCTGTAAGTTTCACGTCTAGGCAAGCCTGTCCGCGATAGTGGCAAGTCAAGCGTTGCATCCTTCGACTTCAACCTCAAGAAGGTTTCACGGTTCGGGGAGAGAAATATCGATAAGCCTGAGTAGTCGGTCCATTTGCCCTCTTTTATTTTCTTGCCTTCGCGCAGTTGGAAACCTTTGCTGTCTATGGAAACAGACATGTGATAGCGGGATTTGTAGATGACTTGACCTATTATTAGTGAGAGAATGAATAAAATTATGAGGGCTATTGGTAGTTGTGAAGCCAACTGCCGAACGCCTGACAGCGTAAGAAACACCAAAAAGAACACGCCTAAAGCAAAGGTCGCAGTGAAACTCTTAAGGTAGTTGGGCACGTCGAAGTTCTCGTACTTCGCCTCATTTAGCTTTAGCTGTTTGGCGAGGCCCCTTCCAAGAACGTTGTTGGAAGTGACCGTTTCTTTTGCTCCCACGCCATAGGCGGCTATGCCCACAGTTTTGTCATCAATGCTCTCAACGCTTTCTTTCAGCGCTTTTCCCATGGGCTGACCTTGCACCAGCGCCACAAAAATCCAGTCGTCGGTGCCGAACTTGCGCTTTAACGCCAAGATTATCTTTCTGAGGAAGGTAGGGTTTATTTCAGGCAAAGTGTAAAGCAGCAAGTGCACCTTATACTTGGGCGTTACAAGAGTTGAGTATATTCTGGAGAGGAAAAAACCCTTTTCTTGTAAACCGCCTGAAGCATAAATTGGAAAGGTAATATCTTCCACGGGGTAGTCTTTGTGGATTTCGCTGAAGTTGGCCAGCCACCGCAAGTGCCCTTTTATCACCTGTTCTTCAACAAGGTCGGTTATGAACTTTAGCTCGTACACGTGAAACACCTTCGCTTATGTTGAAAAAAATAAAAAGGGAGGGTATTTAAAGCTATTCTGGCGGAATGGCGATGTAGAGAGTGCGCATGTCTACGCCTTTGGTTGAGTTCTTGTACATGTAGTAGACGTACAGCAGTATTCCAGCTAGGATGCATCCGAGGAAGCCAATAGAGCTCGCTATGCTAGCTTCGCTGGCCCCGGTTGTGAACAGCGCCCATATCCACGGCGATTGTTGAACGAAGATGTACAGGCAGAAGGAAGCACCCAGAGTGGCGACTAATCCTAAGAAGACAACGAAACCAACAGAATGTTTGACCGCTGCTCTATCATAGATGTCTCTTCTCTCCAACGGAAGCAACATGCACGAAACGCAGAACATCACCAGGAAGGCAGCGTCGAATATGTCTGTTCCAACAACACCTGCAAAGCCCAGATAGGTGGACGCACCTGTGGGGAAGTTGGCTTCCGCCATACACGCTGGAATGGCGAAGACAGCAGTGATTATCAGCGACCACACTGGAGCGTGCCAACGCTCGCTTACGTACGAAAACTTCTCAGGCATCATTCTGTCAAATGACATGGCGAAGAACGTTCTCGAAGCGACGAGGAGGAACGGCGGAATGTCGTTGGCAACCCAGAATACACCAGCTATGGCGATGATTATGGAAAGCCAGCCGAGTCCCATACCTTGGGCGATGATTGAGGCGATGCCAGTGCTCCACGCGCTTTGGAAGTTCGGAATCGCAGCTTTAAAAGCGGCATTCACGCCAGGATAATAACTTCCGTATGCGTATGCTTGGTAGAAGCTCCACGTTTCTCCATTTACTGTTGTTTTGGCAACGTTCATGGCGGAAAAGGCCGAGACGGATGAAGCTGAAAGGTAGACTACCATTATGACTAATCCAGCCACAAGAACCACCTTTGGAAGCTTCTTATTCGCCTCTTTGACTTCACCTGCTAAGAACGTTGTTGCGTACCATCCCATGTATGCCCAGAAAGCTCCGCCCAGCGCAATTGAGAAGGCATCAAAGAAGCCCACAGCATTGTTTGCCATGCCGTTGGCGATTGCAAGGTCAACTATTTGTTGCGGTGAAGCCCCCATTACGTTTTGTACTCCCGTTTCAACGAGGCTGGGATTCAATGCGCCAGCTATCCACATTGCGAAGAACGCTATTGTGACCGCTGCTGGAATGTAAAACATGACTTGTAGCAGTCGCCCGTACATCTTTGTGCCCAATAACGCAACTAACGCAAACACCCAGACCAACAGTAGTCCGCCAACGAAAATGAACCAAGGCTCCCCTATTGTGCTTAGCCATGCAGGAGTTGCAGTAGGCGTCGCCAATGCAATGTTGAAGAATATTCCAACGCCCTCGAACACTGCTACGCCAATAAGCCCATACGAAAAGGCTTCAGCCAAGAACATAACCCATCCCGACATGTAACCGACCACCGGATGGATTACTCTTGAGATGGTGACGTAGCCTCCTCCAGATCTTGGCATGGCTGCTGCGACGTAACCTGCTGCGTAGCCTGTCACTAGCACTACCAAGCCCACTACCAGAAACGCCCAGAACATTGCTGGAAGACCCAGCGGCATTGCCTCGTTAGCCATTGGCGCGTAGCCTGTGAACTGAAATGCCCTTTTCTGCCAGCCTAAGCCGATGACGTGCGTCAGGATGATGATAACTCCCAGAGAAAAGCCGATCTCCCTTACTAGTCCAGTAGCTTCTCTTGCGAACAGTCCTGGTTTACTTGAAGACATTTTTTCAAGCACCCAAACCTCCAATCTTATCGTCAACTCCATTTAAGACTTTCCATTGAGCCTAGACTTAAATAGGCAAATTGATGATAAAACATGGTAAAAAATGCAGGAATGAGCAAGAGTGTCCTTTCTTTTAAGAAAGAAAAAAGAGCAAACGACAAGAATTCTCTTCGCCACAGATATGCACGGCTCTGAAGGCGTCTGGAGAAAATTCCTAAACGCTTCCGCCATGCTCAAAGTCAACGCTGCCATCTGCGGAGGAGACCTAACTGGAAAAATGATCGTGCCAGTCGTCGAGCAAGAAGACAAAAAATACGCGTACTACTTCATGGGAAAAAACCACATTATTGAAAAAGACGAATTGGACATTGCCTTCAAGAACATACGCGGAATAGGCTACTACCCGTACTTGACCAACTGGAAAAAGTATGAAGAGATGACCAAAAACACGAAGAAAGTGGACGAGGTTTTCCAAGAAGTCATGATTTCCACGCTGAAGAACTGGCTCGACCTTATACCGCAAAGGGTTCCGCCAGAAACAAAAGTGATTGTCTGCCCAGGAAACGACGACCGAGCGGGAGTAGACGAGCTCGTCAACAGCCACAAATCCGTGCTCAACGGAGAAGGAGGCATCATAGAGATCGATGAAACCCATGAAATGGCGAGTTGCGGTTGGGTGAACCCGAGTCCTTGGAAAACCACCCGTGAAGAAGAGGAAGACAAGCTTGAAGAGCGGCTGGAGAAGTACATTTCTCAAGTGAAGAACATGGAAACGGCGATATTCAACTTTCACGCTCCGCCTTACCAAACAAAACTGGACGAGGCGCCGTTACTGGACGAGAACTTGAATCCCATAATCAGAGGCGGCAGCGTTGCCTTGGTTCCTGTCGGTTCGAAGGCTGTGAGAAAAATGATTGAGAAGTATCAGCCCTTCCTGGGTTTGCACGGGCACATCCATGAAAGCTCTGGTTCCATAAAGATAGGCAGAACGTACTGCGTTAACCCTGGAAGTGAATATGCTGAGGGGATTCTGCGCGCGTTTTTTGTAGAGTTTACGGGCAACAAGATCACGAAGCTTCAACGAATCGAAGGGTGAGGCGCTGAGCAGTGTCTTGGCTTTTGGAGAAGGAAATAACACGTGAACTGCCCAAAGAATGGAATGGCATAGTTCCCACCGAAGTCTTCATGCGCGAATCCGAAGGCATAGTTAACACTGCCCAGAAGGAAGGCTTAACCCTGCGAATAATCGGCGGACTAGGCATCGCAATGCACTGCCAACAATTCAGCGAATTCGCCAAAAAGCTGGGCAGAACAGGGACAGGCGTAGCTAAAGGTCAAGAATACAGCGATTTGGACTTCGTTTCTTACCGCAAGCAGAGAGACAAAGTGAAAGAACTTTTCGGCAAAATTGGCTACGTGAAAAGAAGGGCAACGCTTTCTTCCGCTGCATCTGAAAGACAAATATACTACCATCCCAAAGGCTGGTTTTACGTGGACGTCTTCTTTGACCAGTTGATAGTGGCGAATCACCCCATAGATTTCCGCGGAAGACTTGAACTGGATTATCCAACAATAACAGTGACGGATATGCTTCTGGAGAAAGTGCAGATGTGGGAAGCTTTCGGCGTGAAAGACCTGAAAGACTGCCTGCTACTCCTAAAAGCCCACGACATCAAAGAGCAGAACGAAAAAGAAAGCATAAACGCTTCCTACATAGCGAAAGTGCTATCACAAGACTGGGGTTTCTGGTACACTGTCACAACAAACCTTCAAAACATCAAACGTTTCATGTCCGAACTTGACCAGCTAGGTCCCGACATCCAGATCAATCCAGCGTTCATCTCAGATGAGGAACGAAGCGACATTAGCGAGAAAATCACTGCCCTCTCGAACAGAATAGAAAAAGAACCAAAATCTTTCGGGTGGAAAATGCGGGCGAAAGTAGGCACGAAGAAGCAATGGTACAACCATGTTGAACGCCCTGAGACCGTAGGCGGCTTCGGAATATGGGAAGCCATACTACGAAAGGGAGCCTAACACAATAACCATACGTCACGGTAAAAGCGAAAAGTTAATGAAGGAAAGTTTAACGTTTATTGCTGGGTTTGCCGGCCATAGGGCGCGGGTCCCACCTGATCCCATTCCGAACTCAGAAGTTAAACCGTGTTCCGTTCCCAGCTGTAGTGCGGTCTTCGGCCACGCGAACCTGGGAAAGCTGGCAGCCCACTTTACCCTTGGAAAACAAGGAGAGAATTAGCTAAGCTTTATAACTAAGCGCTAATAGTTTTGGGAGAAGTGGTGAAATCTTGAACGCGATGGCGGCGGAGCTTCCCGCTTTAGGGAATCAACTTTTTCAGCTTCCAACAGGCGATACCATATCGCAGATTCTCAGCATGCTTAGCTATGTATTTTTCATAGTGCTCATCTTCTACGGACAAAGAATTCAGATGTACATGATGATCCGAGAAGTTGAAGGTTCCCTTTACAAACTGAAGTACATGAAGGAAGAAGGACGAAAAACAGCCATAGAAACCATAAAGGAAATCGGCAAGCCCCAAACCGATCCCTCCGATCGAGTTGACCGCTATTTAGAGTATTTCACAATCTCGCCGCAGAGCATGGATCCTGCAGGTATAGTTTGGAAACTTGATCACATCCTCGATGTAAGAGATACCCGTTTAAAAGATGAGGTGAAGTTAATGGCGCCGGCTACTGATGAGGTTCAAGTGAATAATTTGGAGAACACTTTGGAAGCGGCTATGGCGCTTAACTACATTTACAAAGTTGTGCGACACTTCTACATTCAAGGCAAGAAAACGCTGAGCCTCTACATCATAATGCAGTTGCAGATGATATTGCCTCTTGTTATGAAAGAGGCGGAAGCCTACGCGCGCGCGTTGAAAGCTTTCGCTTTCGGTCAGCCGATAGGCGACGG
>DATDQZ010000008.1:0-2011 GCA_035292005.1 Bathyarchaeia archaeon
CAAAATAGTAGGGATCTGACTTTGTCTCGCTGAAGATCTCATCCATGTGAAGCAAAGCCACAATGTCATAGGGATGAACTCCAATGATTATTATAGGCTTAGCTTCAGCAGTAAATCCTTTAGCAGAAAATCCGTTAGACAGGTCATAAGTGAATAGGGTTTCGCGCTGAGGAAAGAAATACTTCTTCGGAGGAAGAAGAGTCACATCATAGTCAAGCCGAAGTTCGTTAGCAGACTCTAAGGGTCCAAAAGCGAATTTATCCCTCTTTGATTTGACACCCACAACGTTCCACGAACCATCGGCAATCAGGGCATTTACAAAATCGGCAAAGTCTTCTTTCGAGATTATTTTCATTCTTGTTCCAACCACGTGCCTTAAAGTCGGACCATTGGCAATAATGCCAAACCGTGAAATTTATTCCTTTCTTAGAAAAAAACACTGATTTGACAATGGAAAAGTGCAAAAACTCTAGCGTACCATTGGTTTACGAATGCGTTGGGACACTGCAGAAGTGCACTTTGGCTGGCAAAGCCTAACCTAGCATAATAAAGATGCTATTCATTTTTGATGTGTTCTATTGGCGAGATTTTTTATTATAGTATTTGCTGTTATGTGTTTTGTATGCACTAAATATATATTGCGTATATGCGTTTATGCTATGTCTGATTTAAACTTAAAGGATGCCGACAAAAAATGACTGAAAAAGCCTCAAACTGGAAAACCATAAGCATAAGACAAGAGCTCATAAAGGAAGTCGAAGAAATCATCAAAACAGGACGCTACAGAAGCATTTCTGAATTCGTTTCAGAAGCCATCCGACTGCGCTTAGAAGAACTCATGCGCACCCAAGGAATCCCAGTTATAAAACGTAAAGTAACTTTAGCCATGCCAGAAACGCTGCTTTACACGCCGAAGCACACATGGTGCCAGATAACACCCGAGGGAAACGTCCGCGTCGGCATCTCCGACTACGCACAAAAACACCTCAAAGGCTTAGCCAACATAAGAACCGAACCTATTGGAAAGGAAGTCAACAAAATGGAGTCCTTCGGAGTTGCTGAGACCTGGATGTTCATGTTTGACCTTTACGCGCCCGTTAGTGGCAAAATAGTTAAAGTTAACGAGAAGTTGAAAAAAGAGCCGCACATCGTTAACGAAGATCCTTACAATGCAGGTTGGATTGTGGAAATAAAGCCCAAGAATTCCATAATCCTAGAGCAGGAGTTTAACAGTCTGATGGGTTACAGAGAGTATAACCAGTGGGTCGACAAATTAGAAGGCAGGTTACGCGAGTAACCTCCAATCCTCCTTTTTGTAGGTAAATACCGCACTGTTTTTATATAGCATATTTGCGCTAAGTTTGGCTTAGATTGCTTAATATAAGCAGCAGCCTCTCATAGCCTTGGAAAAAGTTGGTCAACAATGACGCATGCCACTACAACAAATGCAAAGCGAACGTTACCACCATGCAGAATAGCGTGCCCCGCGCGCGTCAACATCCAAGCGTACGTTTCTCTACTGCAAAGAGGCAAATTCAAAGAGGCTGTAGAAATCATAAGAAAAGACTTGCCCTTCCCAGCCATCTGCGGAAGAGTCTGCTTCAGCCCATGCGAAGATGCCTGCTCAAGAATCAATGTTGACCAGTCAGTAGCTATTCGCGCTCTGAAAAGGTTTGTCGCTGACGCAGAGCGGGAAGAAGAAAGAGTCAAACCTAAACCAATACCAAAGAAATACCACAAGAAAGTCGCAGTCATAGGTGCTGGACCCGCAGGGTTAACAGCAGCTTATGAACTCGCGAAACTCGGTTATCCCGTCACAGTTTTCGAAAAAATGCCCGAAGGCGGCGGCATGATGCGTTACTGCATACCCAACTTCCGCCTCGAAAAATTCGTCGTGTCAAATGAAATAGCCTACATAAAAGATTTGGGCGTAGAAATAAAAACAGGCGTAGAATTTGGAAACCACATCACATTTGAAAGCTTACACGAAAAAGGTTATCAAGCATTCTTC
>DATDQZ010000009.1:0-5015 GCA_035292005.1 Bathyarchaeia archaeon
AAAGCGCTTAAGCGTCACACTCTTTAATAGGAAGTGTTCTACCATAATTGTTTTAGGTGTTTGTCATGGGAAAACCTGTTCAGAAATATTTGTTGATGATTAAACTAAGCCCCATGATGGCTGCAAAACTGTATGAACCACTGATGGAATTTGGCGAAGACCCAATTGAAGGCGTTAAACTTGAGGAAGCCTACCAAGTCTTTGGTCAATGGGATTTCGCTGTTCTATTCCAAGCAGACACCAACGAAAATGCCTTGCATTTTGTCGGAGACAAAATTCGCTTAATAGAGGGCGTTATCGAAACTACCACCATACCACTAGTGCCATTAAAGGATTACCGCAAATAATAGACGCGAATTCCTGCGCTTTTTCCATTTTGTTTAAAACCGCAGTTCCAGTCAGATATAGAAAAAGTGCCGAACACAAGAAGAAAACACGCTGAAGCGAACAATAACAATGGAAACCTATTTGGGTTTCAAGCGCTATGAAGGGGTTGACCCAGCAAAGGCTTTGTCTCTTAAATTGCGGTTCATTGCAAAAGGGCTCGTTGAACCTTCCTAAATAATCCCGTTCACATACACCTCAAGGAATTTGGAGAGCGCCCGCAGGACGAGAAAATTAATAAATGACGCTGTGAAAAATGAAGCAAGCAGCTGGGAGAAAAATGAGCTTTAAGTTAGGCTTGAACAGAGTGCAAGAAGTTTTAGTGTTAGCTCTCATGCTGGTGTTCGTTTTTGCCGTTTTCTATTCTGACATAGAATTTACGTACAAAATTGGCATAGCGGTCTTGGTGTTTAGCATTATTTTCCTAACAGGTGCGGCTGGTCAAGTGTTGAAACGAGAGGAAGAGAAAAAGCAGCTCTGAATTATAGACCCTGCCTTATGTGTAGTTTGAACCTGTTAACTCTGGCTGGAAGTTAAAAATTATCGAGTTGGTTCAAAGACTGCGAATTGAAGAGTTAGTCAGCGTTGCTTTGGGGTTAATAGCTCTTGATATTCCATGTTTACTTTGCCGTACGTGTCTTGAAATGCTCTGTTTATTTTCAGCCAGTCTTCCATTATTGTTGGCCACATCTCGCTAGCCATCACGCGTTTTGTCACGTATTCTTTCATTGGTCCTTCGCGTTTAATCGTTCTCCGATGCCAGTCTACACTAACGAGACCGCCGCGCCTGAGATGCTGAAGGTTCTGCAGAACTTGGTCCGAGTCGATGGGGTAGCTTACACTTCTCGATAAGTCTTCGAGTAAGGAATCAATTGGGATTTCGTTTTCAAAGCGGAGACATATTACTGCCACCATGTTTTGGACTAGCCTCGCGGTTCTGCTTAGATAAAGTGCTGCCCGTCTTTTCGGAATCAAAACTTGTTCCAAACGGTAGGCGTGCCGTTTAAAAAACCAGGTTTTGACAACTTCAGCTAATGCCAGATAAGCACCAAGCAATATCGCTAGGACTGCGAAAAACGCGGGCGGAGGTGCCACAAAGCCGAATAAATCGCCCATTGGCGTGAACGGCATTATCAACGCGAAGCCAACGATAGCGAGACTGCTTAAGAGTAAAAGTTTACTTGGCTTGCTCTTGTAAAAGGGCGTTCTTCTTGTTCTTATGACGAATATAACAAGAGTTTGGGTGCACAAAGACTCAAGAAACCACGCTGTCTGGAATAGCGGCTCAGTGGCATTGAACACCAGCAACATTATGAGGAATGTTAAGAAGTCAAAAAGAGAACTTACAGGTCCAAGAGACACCATGAACCTTCTTATGAAGGATATGTCCCATCTCTTTGGTTTTTCAACATATTCGTCATCAACGTTGTCGGTTGTTATCGTGGACTGAGAGAAATCGTAGAGGAGATTGTTTAAGAGTATCTGTATCGGCAACATAGGCAAGAACGGTAGGAACAGCGATGCGCCAGCAACGCTGAACATGTTGCCGAAATTCGAGCTGACGCCCATCATCACGTATTTCATGGTGTTGCCGAAGGTTCTTCGCCCTTCTAACACGCCTTCCCCCAGAACCGTCAAATCATTTCTCAAAAGTATAATGTCAGCAGATTCCTTCGCAACGTCCACCGCGTTATCAACAGACACGCCCACGTCTGACGTCTTCAGGGAAGGAGCATCATTGATTCCGTCACCCATAAAGCCGACGACATGCCCATTGCTTTTCAGCAAACTTATTATTCTGTCTTTCTGGGCAGGAGTTACACGCGCAAAAACGTTTGCTTCCTCAACAACTCTAGCAAGAGCGTCATCATGCATCTCCGCTATCTCGCTTCCAAGGACCACACCTTTCACTTCAAAACCCAACGCCTCACAAGTTTTTCTGGTAACCAGCTCATTATCGCCTGTGAGGATTTTCAGCTCTATTCCAGCTTTTCCTAATAGCTGCAGAGACTCCTTAGCCGTTTCTTTAGGCGGATCGAGAAACGCCACAAACCCCAAAAACACCAAATCACATTCGTCATTCACAGAATAAACGGTTTTTTCTTCTTTGAGCGCCTTATATGAAACGCCTAAAACCCTGAAGCCTTCAGAACTCAAATCATAATATTTCTGCTCAATTCTCTTTCGGAACTCTTCAGTTAAATCAGCTATTATGCCACCTACTTCGCAGTAGGAACAGACTCTGATGACTTCTTCGGGAGCTCCTTTAGCAATGAGAAAACGTTGCCCCTTGTACTCGGTAACAATAGATACGCGCCTTCGCACGAAGTCAAATGGGACCTCATCAATTTTCTGAAAACCTTCTGTTTCGATTTCCTTGTGCTCCAGTATAGCCTCGTCGAGCGGGCTTTTCAGTCCAGTTTGGTAATAACTGTTTAAGTAAGAATAGAATAGTACTTTTTCATCATCATTTCCTTCCATGTCCACATGTAATATCAGCCTTATCTGATTCTCTGTGAGCGTGCCCGTCTTGTCTGTGCACAGAACATTCATGCTGCCGAAATTTTCGATAGACGACAACCGTTTCACTATAACGCCTTTTTTTGACATGGCAATGGCGCCTCTTGAAAGATTTAGGGTAATGATCATAGGCAAAAGCTCAGGGGTTAAACCAACCGCAAGCGCAACAGAAAAAAGAAGCGACTCCAGCACATCACGTTTATAGAGCGCGTTTATGAAAAAGACAAACAAAACCAAAAGGAAGGTAACTTGCATGATCAGAAAACCGAAACTCCTGATGCCTTTTTCAAACTCGGTCTCGGGCTCTTTTTCAACGAGCCTTCTAGCAATTTTTCCGTATTCCGTTGAGCCACCAGTCTTAACGACAACGGCTGTTGCTGTCCCACTCACTATAGAGGTGCCCATGAAAAGATGGTTGTTCCATTCGGTGATCGACGCTTCCTTCCCTTTCACTGGCGCAGGGGTTTTTTCTACAGGAAAAGACTCGCCTGTCAGCGCAGACTGGTTTATGAACAGGTCTTTTGCGGTGATCACCCTTGCATCCGCAGGCGTGATGTCTCCGGCTGAAAGGTATATGATGTCGCCTGGAACAATCTCGGAAAGCTTCATTTCGCTCTTGATGTTGTCTCGGAGCACAGTTGCCGTGGTGGTTACTTTTTCCTTCAGCATTTCAGCAGCCCTACTAGCTTTGGATTCCTGATAAAAATCAAGAATCACACTTAGAAGCACTATGGTAAAGATTATTGCCACATGAACAATTTCTCTAAGAATGACAGAAATTACGCCAGCAATCAAAAGTATTATTATCAAGGGACTTCTGAAGTGCCAAAGAAACTCAACTATAGCGGCTCGTTTCTTTTTCCTAGCAAGTTCATTGCGACCATAAACTTCAAGGCGGCGCTCAGCCTCTTGAGAGGAAAGACCATTCAAGGAAGTTTCCAAACGGGTGAGAATCTCATCAATGGGAAGACCCAGAAGCTCTTCCGCACTTAGCGCTGGCTGCACTAGGATAGATTTCCTTTCTGCAGCTTTCTCTGAAATGTTCTGGCTTTCCACTGTCATTGTCATTCATCCTCAGCGCACCATGCCACACGTGCGGAGCCACCAAAGCATGCTAACCACAACATTCTTAAAATTATTTCTATAAGCCTCGTGGTACAATTTTCTAATAGTACATTCGTTTACGAATACTATTAAAAACCAGAGCAAGATAATGTTTGGCGAGGATGACGCTCAATTGAGGCTAACCAGAGCTTTAGTTGCGTTCTTTTTGATTCTTGTCATCGCCGTTTCATTCGCAGCACTGATTCAGAAGGAGAAAAGCGCTATCTTTTCAGTCACAACCTCTATGGGCTCAGCACGGTTGGCAATCTTCGATACTATTACGTACAACCTGTTAACATTTTCAACGTTCACACATCATTTGTCAACGTTTCTCACGCCTTTTATCCTTGATGTTAACGTTGCTCCCGTGTTTAACAATTCTACGCGGGTTGAAATTTACGATTTCATCAAAGCCAATCCTGGCGTCCAATTCAGGGGAATATGCAGTCAATTGGGGTTATCCATAGGGCTGGCAGAGTTTCATTTGGGCGTTCTGAAAAAGGCTGGGCTTATCTCTTTCATCCGTGACGGCCGATACAAGAGATTCTTTGAATCCAAGAAATTCTCGCAGAAAGAGATGGAAATAATTTCGCTGCTGAGACATGACACTACAAGAAGTATCCTCAGAACTATGCTTGAAGGAAAGAAAATATCCCACAGCGAACTAGCCTGCCAACTTTCAATCACATCTCAGGGTCTGACTTGGCAGATGAATCGCCTCAAAAAAGACGGCGTTATCCAAGAAAGCAAAAACGGCATGAAGGTGATTTATTCATTAGAAGATACTTACGTTCCTATGCTAAGTGAAATCATAAACATTATAGAACAAGCCTAATCAGCACAACTATCAGAGCTATGATGGCAAGAAAAGGATGTAAGATTTACTAGAATGGTGCTCCGGCCGGGATTCGAACCCGGGTCCACGGCTCGAGAGGCCGTTATACATAGCCCCTTAGCAAGTTATCGCTTAGTAAGGTTTGACCGGACTATACTACCGGAGCTCTGAA
>DATDQZ010000010.1:0-6788 GCA_035292005.1 Bathyarchaeia archaeon
CCGAATAGTCGTAAATCCCAAGGTTATGACCGGAAAACCAGTAATCAAAGGCACAAGAATCCCCGTAGAACAAATCCTAAAACTTCTTGCCCAAGGATTATCTTCTGATGATATTTTAAAAGACTATCCACACCTAAAAAAGAACGACATCACAGCGGCACTGCTTTACGCAGCCAAAATCATGGGCAGAGAAGAAGTCTACCCCCTAACAGCGGAATGAAACCGCCTTGCTAAAATTCTGAGTGGACGAAAGCACAGGCGCAGAAGTTTCTGAAAAATTGAAACATATGGGCTTCGACTCCCTATCAGTCATAGAAATCATGAAGGGAGCCGAAGACATCGACATCATAAAAAAAGCCAAAAAGGAAAACCGCATAATCGTAACCAACGACAAGGATTTCGGATGGCTAGCAACCATCTACAAACCACCAGGCCTAATACTCCTCAGACTAAGAAAAGAAGACACAGAAACAAAGAAGACAGCAATACATAACATCATAACCAAACATCAAAACTCCATTCACGGCAACATAATAATAGCTACAGAAAAGAAAATCAGAATCAGACCAATAGAAAGAACACCATGAACTACTACACGCACCAACTCCCAACACAGAAAACAAAAACAACAAAAAAACCTCCTCAGATAACGTACATGACGATACCCACAGTACTGAGAAACCTTGAGAAAACCTTAAGTTTAGAACCAGTCCCTAACATTCCAAAACAAAAAAGGAAATTGCGGGAAAAATCACGAGAAATGACCATTTACAGGCTTAGAACTCCGATTTCTGAAGAAGAAATTCGTAAGCTCAGAGTAAACGACCTACTCTACATATCTGGGACTGTGGTTACAGCGCGTGATCAGGCTCATAGGCGAGCGTTGGAGTACTTCAAGAAGGGCAAGCCTCTGCCCGTGAATCTTGAAGGTTTAGCCGTTTTTCACTGCGGTCCCGTGATGAGCAAGCAAGGCGATAGGTGGATTGCTGTTGCGGCTGGGCCTACCACGAGCGCGAGGATGGAGATTTTCGAGGACGAATTCATAAAAAACTTTAAGCTGCGCGTCATCATCGGCAAGGGCGGCATGGGTGAGAAAACGACAAGCGCCATGGCGAAGTACGGCGCGGTTTACGGTGCTTTCACAGGCGGCGCCGCGGTTCTTGCTGCAAAAGCCATAAAGAACGTCAAGGACGTTGTGTGGCTCGACTTAGGCATGCCTGAGGCCATGTGGATTCTTGAAGTGGACGAGTTTGGTCCCTTGCTGGTTGTTATCGACTCGTGTGGCAACAATCTTTTCAGGGATGTTGCCGAACAAGCGGAGAGGAATAGGCAGAAGATATATCGGAAGCTAGGCGTGTAGTTTTGTGTCTAATTTATGGTAGTTAGCTTGGATTTTGTTCAGTGTTTCGGAAGGTTAATATCAAATCGTAACATTCAATACAAACAGGTAGGTACCATCTGAACATATTCAAAAACTTAAAAGACAAAAACACCCGTTCAGGAACCACAGTATTAGGCATAGGCATAGCCCTGCTGATATTCACGTTCGTAAGCGCCTGCATATTCTTAACTGAAAGCTTACAAATAATCACAACCCAAGACCTCGTGCAGAACTTCGGAGAGGCTCTGGCGTGGCTGATTGCAACTTCAATACGTGTAATGTACCTTGGCGTCATGGGCTGGATAGGCTCGCTGATCACCATTCGAGGGGTGAGTTTAATTACTAACGCACCCAAAACTGAAATGTCAATCATGCAAAAGCCCCAAGAGCCTCAGCAAAAACTGCAGCCGCAACAGGTAAACGCCAAACCGAGAAAAGAAGCAAAACCAGAAGTGAAGCCCGTTGAACCAGAGTTAGTTGCTATTCCGCTGGAAGAAATGGAACAGCAGCAACAGAAACCACAGGATTCTCAAACGTCTTCGTGAAAAACCCTTTTTACCTCTTCAGAAAAGAAAAAAGAAGGAACTGCAATGAAAGTGCCGATTCGAATGCTAGGGATAGCTACTTTCATCTTTTGGGTAATTCTAGCAGCCTTCATTGCTTCGGCAGCGTACTCAATTAAAGATTTGAGCTTTGGCTTCGGCGCACCACAGTTCACAGCAGCCCCGAATCACGAGTTGCTCTTTTCTTTGCCGCTGCACATTGATAACAGAGGCTATTACAGCCTGAAGGCGTTTAACATTACAACCGTGTTCTCAGACGTGGAAGGCGCAGAAATCTCGAGAGCCTCCACTTTCGTGCCCGTTATACCGCATGGGGAAAACGTAACGATCTTCCACAATGTCACGCTGAGCATGGATAGCCTGCTTGAAAAAGTTGAGCAGTACCTGCTCAATGACAATAACCTTACGGTTTCTGTTACGGCTGGATTGAACTTCGCAGAGTTGATTCCAGTTCAGCTTTCGACAAATATTACTTTTCCATGGGGTGCGCCGTTCTACAATTTCACGCTTGGCCAGCCATCAATCTACCTTTTCAACTCTACGCACGGCAGAGCAACGGTTCGTTTGAGTTTTGAAAATCACGCGGCTTTTGACTTTGCTGGAAACATCAGAGTAGAACTTTACGACAGCGAGAACTCGCTTTTGGGGGAAAGTCACGCTGCCTTTAGTGTTTTGCGGTACTCACGTTACGCTGGCAACTTGGAATTTTACGTTCCGTTGAGCATCGCACCTTTCTTAACAGCTCGAAACGGGTATCTTAAGGTTTTCTTTTCCACTTCGCTTTTTGAGTATGGACCTTTGGTGATTCCGTTTGGTTGAAGCGAAAAAGAATAGCCGAAGCAAAGTCAAAGGCGTGGCATTCAGGGTCGTGAAAGCCACTGTAAAAGCGGTGCTCATTTACCTTTTGTACTTCTTTTTCGCGCCGTTATTGGCGCCCATTTTTGAGTTGGTTCCCGGATTTATGGGAACTATCGAAACGTTTGTTGTGGTTTTCATTGTGCTGATGGTTTTGGGTGACCTTGCGGCACACACGATATTTCAGTACTTTTTAGGCATGGCAATGTCGCTATTCGTAATTGCTTACTTAATTCTCTCATTAGGAGACGGAATAATCAGTGTAAGCTTTGAAAACTTTACTTTGACGGTGAATCTTACAATGTTTTACACGATTACAGTGTTGCTCAGCCTGCTGGGGCTTGCAAGGTCGGTGTTGCAAGCCATAAACTTCATGAACGAGAGAGCAGAAAGCAGCATCCAACCCTAAAAAGCGCCATCAACCTGTTCGCTAGTGTGCTCTGCGGTGACTATAGCCCCTTATATATAGATTGAACCTTGAGGTGAAACGCAAGTTGAGGCTTCTATTGGCTTTGTAGTCGTTGCCTGTAGCCCTCGTAGTCGGTTAGTATCCGTGGGTACTCTTGAGACATTAGTGATGAGGAGATGCGGAAGTCGGCGGAAGCGCGGTTGCAAGCTATGGGTATGTTCCACACCACGGCTATGCGCAGAAGCGCCTTCACATCTGGATCATGCGGAAGCTGCGCGAGAGGATTCCAGAAGAAAATGAGAAAATCGATGCAGCCTTCAGCTATGCGCGCGTCTATCTGCTGGTCTCCGCCTAACGGTCCGCTTTCGAAAATGGTGATTTTTGAGTCCAACTCTTTTTCTAGAATTTTGCCCGTCGTTCCCGTAGCGTAAAGCTCATGTTGCAGCAGAGTGCCCTTGTTGAACTTGACCCATTCCAGCAAATCCGCTTTCTTGTTGTCGTGCGCTATAAGCGCGATACGCTTTTTTGCCCTATTGTGGCTATTTTGTGTGCCATAACCTTTCTGCACGCTCCTAACTTCGTTAATTATCTATTCTTGTGCTATGATAAAAAATTAGGCTTTGATGGTTTCGGTTTTTTCTATTGTTTGCTTTTCTTTTTTGTAGCCTTGGCTTTCTAGTTCCTGAACTACATCTATATCTGCGATTGCTTGTGCTGCCTTGTGCAAATGTTGAATTATAGGGCTTTCAGTGTTGGTCTGGTACATTTCCGCGTTGCCAACCGTTCGAGTGTGCTTCACTATCCCGTGCTCTTCAAGGTACGGTAGTGCACGCAGCACCGTGCGTATGCTTACTTCTGCACATTCAGCAACCTCAGTTTTTGAGTACTCATAATTCTCATGGAGGGTAAAGAAATCTAATAAACGTGCCATCGAAGAGCCAAATAATCTTTCAAGCGGGCCTGGTCCCATCTGTGCGATTTTTTTCGGCATGGTTTTTCCCTGAAAAATACGTATTGCTATGCTTCATTTAAGTGTTTTCTTTGTCAATTACTTTTGACTTCTTTGTCACAAACTTTTATTAGCGGAACACGTCAAAATCAGTTCTCGGGACTGAAAGGACACCGAAATGAAGTTAACAAGAACCTAAGGTTAAGACGGAAGATTAGCACGGCGGGAAAGAAGCCTATAGTGTACTTGCCTGAAGATGTGGTTAAAGCTATAGACGCTAAAATAGGCGACGAAGTTGACGTTTACGTTGAAGGAAAAAAAATCGTAATCGAAAAAACCTAACTCCCCACTTTCAGGAAGTATAGCATTCCTGTGAAAGACTGCTATAAAACTCAACTTATCCTCATCTGCGATGTTTAAGATTAGAAAGAGCCTGTTTTATAGTTTTTTGGGTCATTACGTAGGAACGCGCGCCTTACTCGTTCATAATCGTCTCAAGCAACACCGCACCTAGCTGTTTGGTGCAAGTACCCAGCAGCTCATGCTTCTTGGGTCTCAAGCCATCCGACCAACATTTCTCTTAGCACTTTTACCTCTGGACATTGAAGCAAGGGATTCATGTGTGGCGCGTTGATAGTGAATTTTGGGTCATAAGGTGGACGTAAGACGTCTAGACGTACCGAGCCATTTACGAACATAGGTTGGATTGGGTGGAATTGATATTCCTGATGTTCTTTCTTAACGAGCATGAACGTGAACTCTACTGGCAGCATGATTCCTCCAGCATGAGGTTCAGCATGAAGAAATCTCCATGTCCATCCTCCGTAAAACCAAAGCTCTTGGGCACTTATCGATTCCTCAAACAACTGCCACAACGCTGCATGATCAAATCCCCAACGGAGCAATGCAAGCGTTTGTTCGATTCCTGCGTAAAAAGGGAGGCTCAAGCCTCCGCCTTTTTTTCTAAAATACTTCAATTCAACGGCAGTCATAGTTTTCCCTTCGCAAAGTATCATATCTATCTCCGGCTGAAGCGGTGGGATCAATGATTGATCTACACTCAAAGGACGACCGTATATATCATGCCATTTCTTTCTAAGCCTCGGAACTTGAAAAGGTCTCTTCGAGACGAATATCTTATCAAATTTCCGTGGAGTAGCCTGGTCAAATCTTCTCTTAATCTCTCTTGCCAGAAAATTCTCCATCTTTCCCTCTATCATAACATCAGCGCCTCTAGTAATAGAGATAATTTAATGTATTAATCTTGTTTGATACACGATAATGGCTCTTGGTTATTGTTGCGATGCCGAGTTTTCTCATTGAAAAGAAGTAACTTTCTTCTAGAGTTTTTTGGTCATTATGTAGGAACGTTCGCCATCCTTGTTCGCCGTTCTGATTTCGCATTCTTCTACAGTTGAGTTATTCTGGTAAGCAATGTAGAATAGTTTCAATCATCGAATAGGTTGTTTTTCGCGCCATTTACGTACAATTGCTGGTACATTTCAATTAGGTGTTGTAAAATTTTCTCCGTTAGCAGACTACTCATTGAAAGCAATTTTTTCTGTTTTTCATCGTCATAGTTTTTTTCTCCATGAACCAAATTGCAACGAACTCTGTAAAGCCACTTAAGTAACATTTCTATGCTCTCTTCTGCGTCATTTCTTTGGAATGCCCCCTTAAGTGTATAAGAAATCCCAACCTTGCCCCAAAACTCCTCTGAATAAATAAATATGAACTTAAGATACTGTTCAAGGTCCGCTTTTAATGACTCGAACAATAGACTCTTGTTCATCAAGGATAATGTTGCTACAGCCCTTTTACTATCGTCCCTGCTTAAATTCGCTTTTGGCTGCTCAGACTTTTTGTACAGATTGTAAAAAATATTGTAGGCTATGAAAATTGATAAGTATTTGTTGAATGGGTCATTCTCATTTTGCGCCTTGATTTGCCATTCTCCGATTTTTTCCAGCAACAGGTCCCGCTCGATTTTCTTCATTACTTTCACCTTTAAATTATCGTTTGCTATACCGAAGTATTTTAACAATAGCTATTTTGATTTTTCTCAATTTAGCCAGAAAATCTTCATTTCAGTGCAAGCTTATTTAGACGGAGAAGACGAATTGTGAATTAATTGGGCAATTGCTTGGCATTATAAACCTAAAAATCACTGAAAATAACTAAAAGTTATCAATTTGCTTCTGCAATGCCCAAGAAAGAAAACAGAACTACAGTTTTTTGGTCATTACGTAGGCGTCTTCGCCATCTGAGTAATAACCGTGAACAGTCCGGCTAACCTCAAAACCCAGCTTCTTGTAAAGCGCAATTCCCACAGCATTCGTCACTCTAACTTCCAAGTAGCACTGCTTAGCCTTATAATATCGCATGCCATCAATCGCCGTGCTAATCAACGCTTGAGCAACGCCCTTGCGCCTGCTCTGCGGCAAAACAGCAATAGAAACCACGTGGCCTTTCCTTAGCAAGCCGCCTAATCCAAAGTTTGACAAGCCAACTTCGACGCGGCACATTATGTAACCAGCGATTTTCCCGTTTTCCTCCGCAACAATGAAAGTTTCAGAAAACCGCTCATGCAAATCAATAAAGAAGAGGTCCGTGTAGTTTTCCGGCAAGCAT
>DATDQZ010000011.1:0-2248 GCA_035292005.1 Bathyarchaeia archaeon
TTTGCACCCGAAGGCTGCGAAGGCGCTGGAGAAACTGGATGCGAACACTAAGGCGAGAATAAAAGAGGCGCTGAAAGAGCTTGCTGGCAATCCGGAGAAAGTTGGAAAGCAGCTGAAGTTGTCTGATTTTTGGAGTTTACGGATAGGTGACTACCGCGCCATTTACGAAATGGACAGAGACAAGAACCAAGTAGTAGTAACTTTCATCGGACACAGGAAAAACGTCTACGACGACTTCACAAAAATGCTCTGAAATCTCGCTCGTGTGTCTTGTTGCCCTACAATCTTCTGAGTTGGTTCAGTGTTCCGAGGTATGTGCCGTCCAAGAGGTAAATTTCTGAGTTGTCCACATCCACGGCTTGGGAGCGCAAGACAGGACCAATTAATGCTTCGCTGCCCAGTTCTTTTCGTGGTCTTGTTTCGTTTATGGGTCTGCCGCCGAGGAAATCGTTGAAGCTGGGCATGATGAAGATTTGAGCTGTTTGCGGCTTGAAACCGTAGTGCTTCTTCACTGTGGCTTCTGGAGTGCCCTCGATTTTTATCTTGTGCTTCTGTAACAGCGTTTTGGATAGCTGATTGGTGTCGCATTGGGCTTTTACCCACACTTGCCTTGTTATCTTGAAGCCTGTGGGGTCGCGGAAAACCACGACTGGGTGAAGGTGCCCCATGACGAGCGTTTTGCACTTCAAAAGCGCTGGGGTAGGCCATTTGTGTCCGTGAAAAAGCCCGATGTCGCCTATTATGGTGCCTGTTGCTGGAAGCAGTTTTATGTTTTCAGGCAGTAAGGGCTCAAGATTCGCGTCATGGTTGCCACGCACTATGGCTATGTCGCTTATGTGGCGTTTGAGTTCGGTGAAGAAGTCTGGTATGTCATGCCACTCGCCAAGCTCTGTTTTAACGACTGTGTACTTGATGTCGCCCAGAATCAGGAGCGTGTCAGGCTTGTACCTAGACAGCAGCGCCAATAGTTTCTTTAGCAGTTTTGGAGTTTGACTTGGGATGTGAATGCCCTTCTCTTGAAGCGCCATTTCCCAGCCTAAGTGCGGGTCGGCAATGACGAGGGTTTTTGTTTTTCCCGTTTTTATCAGGGCTGCAGGATGAGGCAGCAGTAACGTTAACATTTCGTTTCCTTTTTCGGTTTTATCAAGCTTAGAATAATTTTGTGGATTTGCATGTTTCCCGAGGCTATGAACTTTATCTTTTGTTTAGGGTCCAGTTTAACGTCTAAGGCGTGACCTGCGGGCGTGGTGATTGTTCCGCCCGCTTCGCGCAGTATGAGGAAGCCAGCAGCCATGTCTGTAGTGCGGAGTTTTCCGCGGATATCTACGAAAGCGTCTGTGGTGCCGTCCGCCACGTAGCATAGCTCAAGCGCGTTGGCGCCGAAGTGACGTATATGCCTGGTTTTCTGGATTAGACTCGTTAGTTGAGGCGCGATTTCCCCAACCTTGTAAGTGTTCAAGTCTAAGCCTATCACCGCTTCCTCGAGAGACTCAAGTGCAGAAGGCTTTATCTTTTCGCCGTCTCGGTAAGCGCCTTTGCCTTCTTGCGCCGTGTACGTAATATCGCGGAAGAGGTCCGTCACCAAAGCCGCGTAGACCGAGGAAAGGACGGGTTCAGCCGAAACCGCTATGGAAGAAGCATAGAAAGGGAGACCCCGAACAAGGTTAACAGTGCCATCAATCGGGTCAACGGTCACATAACACTGCCTAGGCGCTTCACCGAACTCTTTCACGCCAGACTCCTCGCTTATAAGCGTAAACGAAACGCCACATTGCTGCAACACTTCGACAATTGCTTTTTCCGCAGCCAAATCCACCAATTTCATCGGGTCGCCGCCCGCGCCCCTGCCCAAATCAGGCTGCGGTTCATTCAAAGTCTTGAGAAGCGGGCGAATGTGGGTTTTCACGTTTTCCTTGCAGCGAACAAGAATCTCCAACCAATCAGCTTGAATTTTCATTGAGATGCCTTCTTAACCGTCATATACGCACTGGAACTGATAAAGGCTTTACTTAACAGTCAAAATTCAAATCCCGCGGTTATGCGCGGTCTGCAGAGACTATATCTGCCTCAAATCTGATGTTCTAGATCATAAATCTCTTTAAGTGCAATGGCGTAAATCAGTGGAGAAGGATAGAGCCCTTTGCAGTTACAGGACATCGTCGATTGGACTGTTCAGTATGGATATTTTGGAATTTTTCTCATCAGCATGCTCGGTGCCATGTCAATTTTCGTGCCAATTCCGTCCTCA
>DATDQZ010000012.1:0-20256 GCA_035292005.1 Bathyarchaeia archaeon
GGATTTTTTTCGTAACGTTTTACGATTTCTTTTTTGGGATAAAGCATGCTTTCACCTTTTGCGTTGAAATTGTGACTTATGATACCCCGCTTTGCTTAAAAATATTTTCTGAGTATTTTTGTGAATTTCTCGTCTGCTAAAATCTGATCGCCCGCGTTGGGCACACGTTATGCAGACTCTGTGCTCGTAGCACCTGATTATTTAAATCTTGAGCCTAGCTAAATAAAACGATACTCGCTATTAAGGAATTAGCGTAGGTGAGGAGTAAAAAGATGGCGAAAATACCTATCGCGTTGCAACTTTATTCAGTTCGTGAGGATTGTGCGCGTGATTTTCCCGGAACTCTTGCGGCTGTGGCGGACATGGGTTATGAAGGCGTTGAGTTTGCAGGATACTATGGTCGAAGCGCTGATGAGTTGAGGAAGATGCTGGACAGTCTAGGGCTGAGAACGGCTGGAACACACATCAGCGTTGACGCTTTGCTTGGGAACGAACTTCAACGGACAATCAAGTTCAACCGCATTCTTGGCAACCACTTCCTAATCGTGCCTTGGTTGCCAGAGAAAATGAGAAGTTCAAAGGCAGAATGGCTTAAGACAGCCTGCCTTATGAACGACATCGCTGAAAAAATAAAGCCTGAAGGAATGCGTGTGGGTTATCATAATCACGCAATTGAATTTCAGCCGATAGATGGGGAGATGCCTTGTGATATATTCTTTGGAGCAACCAAGCCAGATGTGGTGATGCAGCTGGACACGGGAAATGCGATGCGTGGTGGAATCAATCCAGACGGAATACTGGAAATTATTAAGCATTATCCCAATCGTGCGGTTACTGTGCATCTCAAGGAGTTCTCATCAAAAAATGAGCGGGCGCTGATAGGGAATGGAGAGATGAAGTGGCGGGAGTTTTTTTCGTTATGCGAGACTATTGGTGGCACGGAATGGTACATCGCCGAGCAGGAGAGTTGCGCCTTCCAGCCCATCGAATGTGTGAGACTCTGTATAAAGAATCTAAGAAAAATGATGCGATGAATTTCATGGATAAACACAATGTTAAAAAGTCTAAACGCCTAGATGAGAATTCATGAGCAAACTTTGGCATGGGTTCAACTTAGGAAACTGGCTTTCTCAATCTACGTTAAAGCCACCTCACATCGACACCTTTTACAAGGAAGAGGACATCGCCCTAGCCGCGGAGTGGGGATTCAATTTTATACGTTTACCCGTGGACTATATGCTCTTTGAAAAGGACGAGGCTCTAGGCATCTATGATGAAGCTCGTTTGAGGTACGTAGACAAGGGTATCTCATGGTGCAAAAAATATGGATTGCATGTTAACCTTGATCTCCATCACGCGCCTGGATATGGAATATCTAATATGTGTTCGGCGACTCTCTGGACCAACGAAGATCAGCTTAAACGCACAGAGAAAATTTGGAGGATGCTCGCTAAACGTTACGCTGGAGAAGGAGATTACCTCAGTTTTAACCTCATTAACGAACCCTTTGGAGTTGACATGCCCACATATCAGCGATTCGTTAGAAGAATGGTTAAAGCCATTAGGGAGCAAGACCCTGACAGATTTATCATAGCTGACGGACACACTATTTCAACAATGCCCGTGCCAAATATTGAAGACCTCGGGATTGGGCAAAGCCTTCATTGTTATGAGCCTTTATGGCTCACTCACTTAGGAGCAAAATGGGTACACGCCGCCTACATTTATAAGGAAAACCCTGAATATCCAGGCAAACCACCAAATATGGAGAAATATGCCAAGAAGATGCCCTTCTTCTTTTCATTTGAAAGCTGGTTTTTTGAAAGGTATACGGACGTCTACTGTGACAAGGCATGGATAGAAAAACTCTATGAGCCTTGGTTTAAACTGAACAAAACCACTGGAACGTTCATCCACTGTGGCGAGATGGGAGTCTACACCAAAAGAATTTCACGCAAATCCCAGTTAAACTGGTACAGAGACGTCTTCGACATATTCAAAACCCATAACGTTGGCTGGGCAGTCTGGAACCTCAGGGGACCATTCGGCGTCATCAACACGGAACAACCAGGCATACTTATGGAAAAGCTTCCAGACGGAAGCCTCCTAGACACAGAACTCCTAGAACTATTCCAAAGCTACCTATAAAAGTAAAGGACATGCGCGCGGTGCCTAAGGGAAGGCGAAACCATTATTCGCGATTACCTGCTTGTACCAGTAGAAACTCTTCTTGGGAGTCCGCTCCAAGTTTTCATAATTCGTGTGGACGAGCCCGAAACGCTTACTGTAACCTTCAGCCCACTCGAAGTTATCAATAATTGTCCATGCAAAGTATCCATTGAGCCTCACCCCGTCCTTGATAGCTCGATACGCCGCAGCAACATGGTCTCGAAGGAAAGCTATTCGATCGTCGTCTTGGACCTTGCCATCCTTTATCACGTTGTCTTCGAAGGCAGCCCCGTTTTCGGTGACGTAAAGCAATGGATTACCATAATCCGTTCGTAAGCGCATCAGCATCTCGTATAATCCGTTAGGATAGATCTCCCAGCCCCTTTCTGTGGTGGGCGTGTTTTTCTGAACCACCTTAGCCTGCGTCACAGGGTTTGACGGATCATAAGTTGCAAGCAAGCGCGAATAATAGTTCATGCCAAAAAAGTCCAGGGGTTGCTTGATTAGATCCATATCTTCTTGGCTATGTCTTAATCCAAGCTTTTCTGCTAAAGGAGGATACTCCCCTTTCAAGAGGGGATCGATGAACCAGCGATTCCGGAACTCATCGAGCTTGCTGGCTGCCTCCTGATCCTTCTTATCGTCGCTGATTGGATGCACGGCATTAAGGTCTATAATTGTGCCTATCTGGAAATTCTGGTTGAAATCCCGTAGAGTTTGAATGGCTTTTCCTTGTGCTAGCTGTAAATGATGCGAGACTTTCAAGGATAATTCCAGGTTTCTTATGCCTGGTGCATGGATCCCAGTGAGATGCCCCAACCACGCTATAGGTCTAGGTTCGTTGATGATTAACCATCGCTTGACTTTGTCGCCTAACTCGCGGGCCATGAGTTCAGCGTAATCTGCAAAATACTGAATGATATTCCGGTTTGCCCATCCTCCTTCATCCTGTAGCGTCTGAGGCAGGTCATAATGATACAGACAAACCCAAGGTTCGATTCCACTTCCCAAGAGTTCATCGACAAGGCGCCTGTAGAAGCTGAGACCAGCCCTATTGGCATCACCTTTTCCCTTAGGAAGCACACGAGGCCAAGATATGGAGAATCGGTACGCTTGCACGCCTAACTCTTTCATTAAAGCTATATCTTCTGTATAGCGATGGTAATGATCGCACGCTACATCTCCTGTATCACCATTCTTGATGTTTCCGGGAGTATGAGAAAAGCGATCCCAAATCGATTCACCTTTCCCATCTTCGTTCCAGGCACCTTCAATCTGATAAGAGGAGCTTGCAACGCCCCAGAGAAAACCATGTGGAAAAGCGATTCTCTCAGCAGTCGCACTCATATAATTTCACCTTTTCCTTTTGATATTTGCTGCTTTTCTATATTTGTGTTCTGCTTGCGTCAGCAAAAAGCTTGGGAAAGGAATCTTTGAGTTTCTGGGTGGATGTTTATTTCATCGAGGGCGCAGATGCTCCTCCAACAGCTCCTTGGGCGATAAACTTAAACCCTCACGAACCCTTAACCACCTAAACTATAGTGTAACGGAGAATGTTGCAGAATGCGGGCTCTGCCTAAAGAATACAACTTTGTGGAAATCGAGCAGAAGTGGCAGAAAAAATGGGAAGAAATGGGAATTTACCGTTTTGATTGGACGGACAACACTCATCCCACTTTCAGCGTTGACACTCCGCCGCCTTATCCTTCCGGCGAGTTTCACATGGGTAACGTTTTGAACTGGACCTATTTTGACATGGTAGCCCGCTACAAGCGCATGAGGGGTTACAATGTTCTTTTCCCCCAAGGATGGGACTGCCATGGGCTAAGCGTTGAATTGCAAGTGGAAAGAGAGCATAATCTCCGAAAAAGGGAGGCACCTCCCGATAAGTTCCGCAAGTGGTGCGAGCAACTGGTTGAAAGGTACATTGTCATGATGAAGGAAGGCGTCGTAAGGCTGGGCTGCAGTGTTGACTGGACTACGGAGTACCGCACCATGGACCCTGACTATTGGAGACGCACTCAGCTAAGCTTCATACTCATGCACAAGAAAGGCTTCGTGTACCAAGGCACGCACCCGGTGAACTGGTGTCCCCGCTGCGAAACAGCCATTGCCGATGCGGAAGTAGACTACGAAAGGCAGGAGGGCAGTCTTCATTACATACGTTTTCCGCTGGAAAATAGCAACGAATACTTGCTGATTGCCACAACGCGCCCCGAGTTTATTCCCGCGTGTGTTGCGGTTGCAATAAACCCAATAGATGCGCGGTTCAACAAGCACATCGGCAGAAAAATCGTTGTGCCAGTTGTTAACCGTCTCGTAGCGATTATTCCCGATGAAGGGGTTGACCCATCCTTTGGCACTGGCGTGGTTATGATATGCACGTACGGCGACAAGGAAGACGTGAAAACAGTGATCAAGCACAAGTTGCCCGTTATAATGCTTCTGACCGAGAACGGGAAGATCAATGAGAACGGCGGCAAGTACGCGGGCTTGACGATAACCGAAGCCCGGAGAGCCATAGTCCAAGACCTCGCAGATGCTGGATTGCTGGAGAAAACCGAGAGGCTTACGCAGGAGATAGGCGTGTGTGACCGTTGCAAGACGCATGTCGAGATTCTTGAGCGTAAGCAGTGGTTCATGAAAACACGCATCCTAACTGACAGTGTGGAAAAAGCCGCCAACGAGGTGGTTTGGTATCCCGACTACATGAAAACACGCTTGATTGACTGGGCGCAGTCCCTTGATTGGGATTGGGTGATAAGTCGCCAGCGCGTCTTCGCAACGCCTATCCCCGTGTGGTACTGCAAAAGCTGCGGTGAGGTAATCCTTGCTAAAGAAGAGTGGGTTCCTATAGACCCTAAACTGGAAAACCCCAGAATAGACAAGTGTCCGAAGTGCGGCGGCCGCGGGTTCACTCCTGAACGTGACGTGTTTGACACGTGGATGGACTCTTCGATCACTTGCGCGGTGCACGCTGGCTGGCCTGATCGCAAAGACTGGCGGCGTCTCTTCCCCGCTGATGTGCACCCGTCGGGCATCGACATCATCAGGACTTGGGCGTATTACCTGATGGTTCGGCACTTAGCCCTGTTTGGTGAGAAGCCTTACAAGAGTTGCCTGATCAACGGCATGGTTCTGGGTTCAGACGGCCGGAAAATGAGCAAGTCGCTTAAGAACTATGTTACGGCGCCTGAAGTTTTGAACAAGTACGGCTCGGACGCCACGCGTCAGTGGGCTGCTGGAGGAGGCGCCACAGGCTCAGATATTCCTTTCCGATGGCCGGATGTGGAGTACGGCAGACGCTTTCTGGTTAAGCTGTGGAACGTTTCGAGCTTCGCGAGTAAACTCTTGAAGGACTACGCGCCCGACAAGGTAGAGTGCGCGCTTCAACCCTTGGACAAGTGGATTTTGAGTAAGACGGCAAAGCTGACGAAGGCGGTGACTGAAGCCATGGAGAAATGCCAATTCAACATTGCCGTGGAGGAGACTCGCAATTTTACGTGGCATGTTTTCTGCGATTGCTACGTGGAAGCAGTCAAGGACAGGCTTTACAGGCCAGAAATGCACAGCGAAGCCAAAAAGGTGGCGGCGCAATACACTCTTTACGAGGTCTTGTACCGTGTTTTGCAACTTCTGGCGCCCATGACACCGCATTTGACCGAGGAGATTTACCAAACAATGTATGCTCAGAACAAGGGTTGCAAGAGTTTGCAGATTTCGCCTTGGCCAGAGTTCAAGCCGTCACTCGCGGATGAGAAGGCGGAGAAATACGGAGATTTGATAATGGCAGTGATTAGCGAAGTTAGGAGGGAAAAGGCGGAGAAGCATATGCCTTTGAACGCGCAGGTTAAGAAGTTGACGGTTTACGCTGGAGACAACATAGAGACTGCCAACGTGATCCTGTCTGGCAGTGAAGATATTGCTGGAACCTGCAAAGTTGCCCGTCTCGAAGTTCTCGCGGAAAAGGGCAGCGGCAGAGAAATCGCCCAATTCGCTGATGTTCATTTCGTCACTGAATACTGAAGGTGAACCGTTGGAAAGACCCAAAAAAATTAGAAAGGTCGGCATAATAGGCTGCGGCGCCATCGGTACCCTCATCGCAGAAGCCGTCGAACGAAGACTTGTAATGTGCGACGAGCTGATTCTTTATGATTATGAATTGGAAAAAGCCGAGAAGCTCAGGAGTTCATTGCATTTTCCAACAACGGTCGTCTTGAATCTTGACGAGATGCTTAGGCTTAAACCCAAGGTTATCGTGGAAGCGGCGTCACAGCAGGCTGCCAGAGAATACGTCAGCAGGATTGTGGGTGAGGGCGTCAATTTGATTGTGATGAGCAGTGGCGCCCTTTTAGGCTTGAATGTGCAGAGCAACAAGGTTCACGTGCCTTCTGGCGCGATTGGAGGGTTGGACGCGCTTTCCAGTGCGGCTTTAGCTGGGATAGATGAGGTAGTCTTGACTTCGCGGAAAAATCCTAAAGCCTTCGATATGACTAACAAGGAAGCAAGAATCGTTTACGAGGGCAGCGCCGAAGAAGCGGCTAGGCTTTTCCCGCGAGAAATGAACGTTGCAGCTACTTTGGCTTTAACCGTTAAGCCAGCAAGAGTGAGGGTGCAAGTGCTCTCTGATCCGACGGTGCATCGTAACATGCATGAGATTCAGGTGAAGTGGCGATTCGGCGAAATGTTTTTGCGTTTTGCGAATGACCCTCATCCACAGAACCCGCGCACAAGCGCGCTTGCTGCATGGTCTGCGACAAGGCTGTTAAAAACGCTCTTGGAAGCATAGTTTCTTTTCTTTTGCCAACCGAAAAACGCAGTGTGATTTTTCACATTCCCAAAAAAGAAAAAGAGAGATTTGTTACTTTTTTGTGTTTAAGCTTCTTCTTGATTTTCAGCACTTTCGGCTGTTGTTTCTTCTGCGGGCGGCGTTTCTTCGGCGCATTCTGGCTGGTCTACTATAGATTCGACGACTGCTTCCTGTTGCGCCTCCTTGGGCGCTCCATGAGGGTGGGCCTCTTGTGTGGTGTCCTCTATGGCTTGAGGCGTATCTTCTACGACCTGTGGCGCATCTGCTAGCACGGTATCTACACTTTCAGTTGAGGGCTGTTCCGGCACTGCCTCCTCCACGGTTATAACTGGCTCTTGAAGGATTTCTTCCGCGGCCTGTGGCGTTTCAGCTGGCACAACTTCTGCGTTTTCTACTGGTGGCTGTTCTGACACTGGCGCTGTTTCTTCAATGGTAGCGACTGGCTCTTGAGGGCACGGCTCCGTTGCAGCTGACTCCGCCGAAATAGGCTCTTCTACGCTTGGTTCTGCTGCAACATCAGGCGCCGCTTCCTTGTTTTCTTCTAAGGGCTGCTCTGGCTCTGGCGCTGCTTCCTCAACGGGCGTAACTGGTTCTGATGCCGCTTCCTCAACGGTTGCAACTGGCTCTGGAGGGCTTGGCTCCGTTGCAACTTCAACTTCCGCTGGCACAACTAGAATATTTTCTGCAGGTTGACTTTGGACGGCTTCACTTTCCTGTGGTGGGGAAGGCTCTGCTGCTGGCGCAGGAGCAGGCGGGCAAAGCTGGTTTGCGGCTTCTTTGATTATGTCTAGCTCATGCTTGGCCGTTTCAAGTCCTGTGGCGAGGAGGTTTACTTCGCGCTGGTAAATTTCCTCATCAATTTCGCCAACTACATGTTGTATTTCGTAATTGGCAAAAAGCATCTCCAACGTTTTAATTTGGCTCTCTAAGTCCTGTACTTTAAGTTGCATTTTCGCAAGGAGGTCGTTCTGCTGCTTTTCGATTTCTGCTATGGCTGCGATTATTTCGTTGTTGAACGAATCGCGGGTGGACTGAGAAATTCTGCCAGTTTCAAATAAGTTGTCCAGTGCTTGCTTCTTTTTCTTCGCTATTTCATATTCTTCGTTTAATCGCTTAAAGGAGTGTTTCCACGAAATCAATTTTAGCACCATGGATTTTTAGGCACAAAAGAAGAAATAACGTTTGTTAACATGCACGTATATCGCTGAGTGTTAGAAATGACCGTGTTTGCCATCAAAAAGGAAATTGTGCGTTTAAAATTTTGTTCACTCCACGTTATTTATATAATTAAAAATTGAAATTTTTCTCAAACAAAATTTACAAAAACCATTTCTGCAAGGGAAAGTGTGCTGGTGAACTATTTGTTTTCAACATCGAAACTTAAGGATTTAACCTGAAAGGAGACGCCAGAGTAAATTGCGGTTTGGCATTATTGTTTTCCGCATGGATATTTTTGTATATACATGTTAGATTTTATTTCAACATCAGATTCGAAATTCGAATAAAACTTAAATATCTAAACTGAATTAAACTTCTACAATGTGAATAAACATGGTGGCTTTGACCGTAATTCTCAGCAATGAAAGATTAGAAGGGAGAATCCTCAAGAAGATGCATGAACGCATAATAAAAAACTTCATGGATATTATCATAATGGCTGAATTGCGGGACGGGTCCCTCAGCGGCTACGATGTCATCTCATACATTCACAACAAGTTTAACCTCCTCGTAAGCTCAGGCACCGTCTACTCGCTCCTCTACTCCCTCGAAAGAAACGGTCTTGTCGAAGGAGTCTGGGATGAAAGAAAAAGAACCTACAAACTCACCGAGAAAGGCAAAAAAACAATAGAAACAATATTGAATGCTAACGACAAAATCAAAGGTTTACTAACAAACATCCTAAAGATATAAACATCCTCATCCTAATTTTTTTAAGTTATACACAAATCGAAACGCTAAAAAACCCCTTTCATGTTTTCCTATGAGCAGCATGTCTAGTGGAAGGGCCCGTAGCTCAGTAAGGACAGAGCACCGGACTTTTAATCCGGTGGTCACGGGTTCAATTCCCGTCGGGCCCGCCAAATTTTGTTACCCTGCAGTCTATAGCAGGTTTGATTCTGCTTCTTTTAAATATCATAGTTACATGTAATATCTTTAGCGTAGAGGATTGTGTCTTGACCGTTCATTTTGTTCAATGGAATACCGGACGTGACTTGATGAAGGAGGCTAATCGCCTCTATGATGCAGCGGGCACTTTTGATTGCGTGGAAAAGGGCGACCTTGTAGCCGTCAAGTTGCACGTGGGCGAGTTGGGTAACCCGTATTATGTGCAGCCGTTTTTCGTGCATGACATAGTCCGCAGGGTCAAGGAGGCAGGCGGCAAACCGTTCCTCACCGACTCCAACACGTACTATCACGCGCAACGTAACAACGGGTACGATCACATGGTCACGGCGGTGATGAACGGGTTTAACATGGTCCCGTTCATCGTGGCAGACGGGCTTCGAAGCGAAAACTACAGGATAGTGAATACGAAGGGCATATTAAAGGAAATTGAGGTAGCGGGCGTTATTGCCGAGGCTGACGCCATGATTGTCGTGTCGCATGACAAGGGTCACGAGCTCAGTGGCTTCGGTGGCGCCATAAAGAATTTGGGGATGGGTTGCGCGTCGCGAGCGGGTAAGCTGCGGCAGCATAGAACAGTGGGCTTGGAGATAGATGAGTCTAAGTGCATCGGTTGCGGCAAGTGCAAGCAGACATGTGAACTAAGTTTGCCCGAGATTATCGGCGAGAAAGCTAAGAATGTTTCGCCTTTGTGCTCGCGTTGCCCCGCATGCTCGCAGGCGTGCCCCACAGGTGCCATAAAATTGACGCATAAGGCAAATCTTTGCAGGGCGCTTGCGTCCGCAGCGTATGGCGTACTCTCCACTTTCAAGAAGGGTAAGGTGTCGTACGTGAGTTTCGCTAAGGATATTACGCAGTACTGTGATTGTTCGCCCAGTCCCGGCGATGTCATTATGAAGGATGTTGGCATCTTCGCGGCTGACTCGCCGGTTTCTGTTGACGGCGCGTTCCTCAACATGGTTGACTATAAGGTTTTCAACGATGCGTATAGTGTAGATTGCATGTTGCAGGTTCAGGAAGCGAAGGATATTGGCATTGAGGGCGAAGTGAAGCCGAAAATAGCCAGAATAAGTTGAGCGTGCGGAGCGCGTTTTTGCTGAGGATGCGGTTCTGCATCATCTTGTGTTTTGATCTTACTGCAGAGAATAGCCAATTCTTGTTAAGCCACAAAAGATTAACTGGAAAAGAAAGTTGTGATGGAAGCCTTCTCCTTCTTCCATTTTCAGGCTGAAAATAGTGTTATGTTGAATCTTTATAAAACGTTTGTGTCGGCATCGGCATATATCATATCTGACAATATGCTTTAGCTTAAGCTCATTGCGATACAGCAATGTAATTGTGGACAAAGATTAAATGATGTTTCGAGCTTCAGGGGTTTCTCCAAATGTTGTATGGGCACTGGTTCCAGCAGTAAGGGCTTCCCTTAAAAATGCAGTTCTTGCACTCCATTCTGTCAAAAAGCCTGCCTCTGCTCAAAAAGTCCACTACTATTATTTGATTAGCAGATAATCATTTTAAGTTTGTGCCTAACACCCGAAAATAAACCCAAAGGGTGCTATTTGGGTTTCTGAACCGCTACCTTTTCATGTCTCTTCAAAATCTTAGCGTATCTTAACAGTTCCAGCGCTGCGAGAAGGACAATAACTATTAAGGCTATGACTGCAACTGCGTAGACGTATTGTCCTCGCGACATAAAGAAAAAGAGAAGATATACGCAAACAGCGAAAATGCCAATCGCCATAAACGCAAGCGAAAAGAAACGCACTTCAAAATACTTCTTTACTTCCTCTCTGCTCAATGTAGCTTGCCCTCTGCAACTCTCTCTAATAAATCGTTTGTTAGCGCTGGTTTGAAGTTATTCTTTCCATTTCATCCAGCGCTTTTTTGTATTTTTCGTGAATGAGCTTTCTGTCAAAGTCCCAAAATTCTTGTAACATGGCTTGTTGTTCTTGCGGTGTAAAGTACTCCATGGATGGATAGAAGAATCTTTTGTCTTCTTTTTCAATGTGTTTGGGGTAAAATTCAACCAAGTCATTTAGAAACTTCAAAACATCTTCTAGTGATTCAGATTTGCTCTTGACATAGCTCTCTTTTGCTTTTTCAAGATTGCGTGTAGTGGTTCGGGCATAAATGTGTTCTCTGATTAATTCTCTCATCATTGTGGCGTGTTCGTCTGACAGTTTTTTCTTGGCAAGTTCTCGAAAGAGTATGCCCTCCTCTTTACCGTGATGGCAACGGTCAGCATAAGTCCTGATGAAATCTACTACAATGCCAATAAAATTTGAATCAACTTCTTTCGTCTCGCTCATTTGAGATAGTTCTTTCTTCATCGGCAAAATCATACGTTCAATTGACCTGTGCTCCCAAATTAGGGCGTCAACGGGCAGCATTTCTCAAAATCCCTCGTATGAAGGAGGCAGGGCTTTCTTTATAAAATTAACCGTGAATCTCGCTTCATTAGAGCCTTCTTCTTTTACATCACCTATTAGTACCTGTCTTCAGCCGCTTGTAACTGTCTATACCGTCAATTGCGCAACAGCGCGCGTTCCATACTGCCTGTTGGGCAACATACTTAAGTGTAACATTGTGCCATTGTATCATTGGTGATGAGGGTGAAGAGGCTTTCAGCCGTAGTTTCAGATGAAGATTACAGGCGAGTTGAAAAGTTGGTTAAGGCTGGCGCAGCTGTCAGCATCGCCCAGCTAGTTCGGGACGCCGTAGATGAGTACATCGATAAACTCGACGCAGGCAAACTGCTCAACCTGCGAACTGTTCCGTTGGAGCAGGCTCGGAAGGAAGTGGAGAGATACCTTAAAGAGCATCCTGGACTGGTTTGGCCTGACGAGATGGCTGAAGAACTCGGGTTAGACTATCGAATCGTGCTCTCAGTAGTCCAAGATCTGTTGCAAGAGGGAAAAGCGGAAGAGGCAAGGGCTCAGGTGGTTGAGGCATGACTGTTCTCAGCGGCCAAGGAGACGGCATAGTCGGCGAAAGGATTGTCGCCTATGCCCGCAAAATCGAGTTGATGAAAATTCCCATTCCTAGGACTCACAGGCATAGGGCGCAGGCAGCTAAACTCAACGATGCTGAATGTTACGTTTTGAGGCCTATCCGATGGAAATCTAGAGAAGGGTAACCAGTCATAACCGTGACACGGTACTACTATTTTTCTTTGAATTTTTCGTCATTAGAGATTCTTAATCTTAAAGCTGAAAATAGGCTAATAGGCTTAGTATTCCCTTTCGACTTCAATGGGTAAGCAGCGGAAATCTTTTGTGAAACCAAAACAAATAATCAGTATAGCGCATAAGAATTGCATAGGGAGATGAAAGCGAAAATGACTGAAAAAACGGATAAGCACCATATTCAGGAATTAAAGGAAATGATCCAAGAAAAAGAACCAAAAGAACCAGTGGAAAAAGTCCTCGTCAAATTCTGTGAACGCCACGCGGTTTCCTTAGATACGTGCAGAAAATACTATGAGCGGTTAGTTGCAGAAGGCAAAGTCAAAGAAAAATAGCGCCATTATTCACCTTTTCAGCCCTCTACTGGAGTCTACACAAAAGTTCAACCTATATATAGAGGGGGTATAAGTCAAAAAGAGCAGCTAGTCCGCCACTGAACGAACGGTTTAAGTTAAGATATTCCGAATTTAACTCTCGAGGAATAAACGATTTGAAGGAACTCGTCTTCGTAGGTTTAGGATTAAACGACGAGAACGGAATTAGTCTTCGCGGACTCGAAGAAACCAAAACTGCAGACCACGTCTTTATCGAGTTATATACAAGCCTGCTGCCAGACTTTTCGCTCAAACACCTAGAAGCCCTAACAGGCAAGCGAGTGCGCATAGTCTCAAGACGCAACCTTGAAGAGGAAAACGGAGCACTCATCCTAAACGCCGCAGAAAAGGGCAAAACTGTCCTCTTAGTTCCTGGCGATCCGTTCATAGCCACGACTCACGTGGCATTGCGCATCGAAGCTGAAAAACGCGGCATCAAAACGCGCATCGTTCACGGCGCCAGCATAATCTCCGCCATAATCGGTTTAAGCGGCTTGCACAACTACAAGTTCGGAAAAACCGTCACCATATCCTTCCCCGAAAACTTTTCAGAAACCCCCTACAAAGTCATCGCCCAAAACAAGAAGCTTGGGCTGCACACGCTTTGCTTGCTGGACTTGAAAGCGGATGAAAAACGCTTCCTAAACATCAAACAAGCCCTAGAACTGCTCTTAGAGATTGAGCAGAAAAGAAAAAAGCGCGTAGTCACGCCGAACACGCTGGCTATCGGCGTCGCAAGAGTTGGAAGCGATGCGCCAACGTTAAAGGCGGACTTCATAAAAAACCTGTTAAACTACGATTTCGGAGAACCACCGCAGAGTCTGATTTTTCCGGGAGAACTCCATTTTATGGAAGCCGAAGCGCTAATAGCATTTGCAGGCGCACCCAAAAAGTTAAGGAGCATGACCAAATGAGCTTGGAAGCGCTCGTGTCAAAATACATATTTTCCACAGAAAAGGTTCTGAAGGAAATGCAGCGAGTTAAAGGCGCCATAACGGTGAATGAAGAATGCGTAAACAGCATTATAGGGTATGTCACAGCTTATTTGGCAGACGCAAAGTATTATAAGGCTCAAAAAAGGTTTGAGACAAGTTTAACCTCCATCGCCTATTGCGAAGGACTGTTGGACGCTCTAAAACTGTTGGGAGCCGTGAAATTCGGATGGCCATCAAGCACAAAAAGCACAGAATAGTCTTGGCTTCAGGCGTATTCGATCTGCTGCACTTGGGGCATGTGAAGTTCTTAGAGGAAGCCAAGAAAGCTGGAGGCAAAAGCGCGGAACTCATAGTCATCATCGCCAGAGACAGCACAGTGGAAAAAAGCAAGGGTAGCAAACCCGTCATGTCTGAGAACCAGCGCCGAGCTTTGGTGGAATCCTTGAAAGTGGTCGATGAAGCTGTACTCGGCTTTGAAAAATTTGACATTGGCGATGTCATTGACAGAATTAAGCCTGACGTGATAGCTTTGGGATACGACCAAGCTGCTATGGAGAAGCAAGTGCGCGAGTACGTTGACAAGCATGGATTAAACGTGAAGGTTGTTCGAGTGGGCAAGTTTGAAGAGGATGAACTGGACAGTTCGTCAAAGATAAGGCAGAAAATCATTGAAAAATTCGCCAGATGAGCAAGCCATGTACAGCAGCCAGAAGTTCAAGCCAACGTACATTCTCATCGCGTTGAACGTGCTTTTTTACGTTTACACTTCGGTGGCAGGCGGAAATTTTCTCGAAACAAGCGGCGACATGATTTTGCGTTACGGTCAAGTTAACGGGTTCGTCATTTATTATGGGTGGTACTGGCAGCTTTTAACGTCCATGTTCGTTCACGCCAGCATCGCACATCTTGCAGGCAACATGCTCTTTCTCCTCATTTTCGGATTGAGAGGAGAAGAAATGTTTTCGCTGCCAGAGTACCTGCTCATCTACTTCTTGGGCGGATTAACCGGAAACCTGCTGTCGCTGGTGTTTCTACCTCTCGACGTTCCTTCCGCTGGAGCATCAGGCGCCATCTTTGCAATGTTCGGAGCCTGCACCATTTACGCCAGACGTTCTGTAGGTCAATCCATAATTGGCGCGTTGATATACGCGTTCTTTTTGTTGCTTCTCAGCTCAGGACCAAACGTGAACAATTCAGCTCACATAGGCGGACTTGTTGCTGGCTTGTTAATCGGTTATGTGTTAGCCATAAAACGCAAACCTGCTACTACGTACAGAATCAGTTACTCGTATTTACATGGTTTGTCAAGTTTAAGGAAGGGTTAAGATTTCTATCTTCACTTTGTACCCGTCTTTGAGGTTAAGGTGTTTTCTAAGGCAGACTGGCGCGATGATTTCCACGACTGAGCTGTCATAGTGACTGCGCAGAGCAGAAATCAAAGCGCCCTTCACTTTGTTACCTATTGTGGCAGGATAACATTTAACTAAGCCAAAAGTGCGGTCTTCGTTTTTGAAGCCTTGAATCTCAATGGCTGGGTACGCTTCCAATTCTGTGCGAGTCTTAAGGTCATAGTCACTTGTGAGCTTAAGGTTGAGCGTGCCAGGGTAAGGGTCGAAACCCAGTTTTTCAATGAACTGTTTCCTATAATGCTCTTTTAAGATGTAATAAGCGCCTTCGCCTAGCCCTGTGAAAACCGTGCCTTCAAGGGTTACGGAAGGTGGATAGGCTGCTTCAATCACGAATCGCAAGTTCGAATATAGCTTTTGAAGTTCTCTTGTGCCTTTGTCGTCGATTTTTATTAGGCTGCCTTCGGGCGTTATGGTTCTTTGAATCCATCTTTTACGCTCGAGTTCTATCAGGTAGCGGGATGCTGTCTGCTGGGAAATTCCCAATTTCTCAGCCAAATATTCGGTTGAGATTTTAGATGTTCGCCTATGAGCACCCATTTCCGCTAGTTGAAGAAGCGTGCAGAGGTGCCGCCACATCTGCTTGTTAGCCAATCAACTGCAGTTCTCCAGTTGCAACTACAGATAATAGTTATGGGTTAATATTTAAACGGCTCGACCATGATTGTTCTAGCTAAGACGGCGATTCTCTTCAAAAAAAGATGGTTGTTTTACTGGTGGTTTTAACATAAGAAATATAAGTTGCCGTTAATCAAAGAACATAGTGAAAAGAATAATGAATCTATGGAAACTTCGTCTCTCAATGGCTGGAACCTTAGCCATAATCATAGGATTATCCACCTTAGTGTTCACAGTAATCCTAATGTTCGCAGGCGTCTTCGACCTTCTCACATTAGGCGTCATCGTAGTGGCCTTCAACATAATCCAATGGCTAATCGCGCCGTACATGGTTGACGCCATCTACAAGGTTCGCGCACTCCCTGAAAATGAAAACCCACAGCTCCACCAAGCCGTCAGCAGCATCAGCCAAAAAAGCGGAGTCACCAAACCAAAACTCATGTTAGCGCAGATTCCGCTTCCGAACGCTTTCGCGTATGGTTCGCCACTCGCTGGCAACCGTATCGCAGTAACCCAAGGCTTGCTGAAGAATCTGGATGAAGGCGAAGTTGAAGCAGTAATAGGTCACGAACTAGGGCATTTGAAGCACAGAGACATGCAGGTTATGATGGCAATCTCTTTTCTGCCCGCGCTGTGCACATACATTGGCTACTCGCTTATGTGGTCATCCATGTACCGAGGCAACCGCAGAAACGAAGGCGGCAACAGCGCGTTGATAGGTATAGCCTTCATGGCGTTTGCTTGGGTGCTCAACATGTTCACGCTTTACCTGAGCCGATTGCGTGAGTACTATGCGGATAGGCACAGCGCTGGAGTAGTAGACGGTGGCGCACAGAAGCTTTCCATGGGTTTAGCAAAGATAGTCAAAAGCACAAAGAGCATCCGCAAACCTGAGCAGCAGAAGCAAAACCTAGCGTTCAAGTCACTGTTCATCTCTGACCCTGAAAGGGCAAACACGGACGCAGCAGCCATAAACGCCATGCAAGCCAGCAGCAAATCGGACTTGGTTCAAGAAATCCTTTCACAGAAGCTCACGACCGAAGCTAAAATTGCAGAAGCCTTCTCAACTCATCCTAACATAATCAAGCGTCTGCGAGCACTGCAAGAACTAAGCCAAAACGCATAACCCTCTTTTCGCGTTCTTCTGTTTTTGGAAAAACGTTAAAGCAGCATATCGCTATTTTAACGTAGAAACGACGCGAAAACGTTTCGCCCTTCTGTTCATGATTTGATAACTTTTATGTTCAAAAGGCTTATATTGCTTGATGGATAATCCATCCAATAGCCATGAACTCCAGAAAAGTAGCAATTATTACAGTGCTAGCTGCTCTTTCAATAGCCACTAATTACGCGTTGTTGCCTTTCTTTAACGTCAAGTTTATGGATTTTATTGTTTTTGTGGGTGGCTTCTGTTTTGGTCCTTTTGCAGGCGGATTTATCGGCGCTGTCTCTTGGGCTATTTATGGGTCGTTGAATCCTCTGGGTTTTTCTCTTCCAGTTTGGCTTTCAACCATGTTTGCAGAAGCGATTTTCGGTGTTGTTGGTGGTTTTACAGCGAGATTCCTAGTTTTGCCTAAAAATTCAAGCGTGAATAAAGACAAAATTGGCACCTGCATTCTCTTCGGTGTTGTCAGCATGCTCTTGACGTTCGCTTATGATTTCATCACCAACATCGCCTATGCGTACGCGTATGACATAAACCTCATCGTAGCCATTATCGTAGGCTTCATTCCTTTCGGCATAGTTCATTTGCTCAGTAACGTGGTTTTTTTCAGCGTAGGTTGCGTTCCAACGATTAACACTATATTAAAAATCACTGGAGGTGAGAAATCTGGTCATGAATAAGTGGGCAATAGTTTCCTTAGTTCTCGTTTGTTGGACATTAGGCATATCGCTAACAGCTGGTTATTACTGGCTGCAATACAATGACCTTTCCCAGCAAACAAGTGGACTGCGAATTACTGTTAACATTGGCGTGGACTACGGCAACGGCACAAGAACATACTATAACGACACGCAAGCCTTCACAGGAGAAACGGTGCTCACCGCGACTAAACGAGTGGCTGATGTGGAAGTTGCCACGAGCGCTTATGGCACATACGTCACTGGAATCAACGGCGCAAAGGTGCAGGGCGATTACGGCTGGACTTATTGGCCTTGGAATAGCACAGGCAGCTCATGGGATTTCGCTCCAGTAGGCGCTGACGTCTACCAAATTGTTGCAAACGAAAGCACATTCTTATGGTACTACCAGAACGCCTTCAACTCGCCACCATAAAGTCTGAAGTTCTTCAAGCACTAAACTGCTTTTTCTTTTCTGGTTGCAAAACAATTTTAAACCTCAAAATGCTTGTCATCCGTAGCACTTTAATGGAAGTTACAGCCTTGAACGAGACTACAAAAATAATCTGTCAAGCCCAAAAGGAAGGCAGAAAAGCGCTTTTGGAAACTGAAGCCAAAACCATCTGCATGGAATACGCTATTCCAGTTACCAAATTTCGATTAGCGAAGAACGCGAGGGAAGCAGCAGAGTTTGCGGAGCAACTCGGTTACCCCGTGGTTTTAAAAATCGTTTCGCCTGACATTATTCACAAATCTGACGTTGGAGGCGTCATGGTTAACCTGAAGAGCAAAGCGGAAGTTCAAGATGCCTACGGAAAAATTTTGGAAAACGCCAAAAACTACAAGGCAACAGCGAAAATCGTAGGCGTTTTAGTTCAGGAGATGGCGCCGCAATCTACTGAGGTTATAGTGGGCGCGATTAAAGACCCGCAATTCGGGCAAACTTTGATGTTTGGGCTAGGCGGAGTCTTCGTGGAACTTTTGAAGGATGTCACGTTCAGGATTGCACCTATAACACGAGAAGACGCCCAAGAAATGGTAACAGAAGTCAAGGCTTATCCGCTGTTGAAGGGCTACAGGAATACACCGCCAGCGGACATCGACGCTATAATAAATATCCTGCTGAGCACTTCAAAACTGATCATGGACTATCCAGAAATCAAGGAATTAGACTTGAATCCGATTATGGCTTACGAGAAAGGAGCAAAAACGGTGGACGCACGAATCATACTTGAATAGAGAGTGTGGAACCTAGCGCTCTGTGGAGACTATAGCCCCCTTATATAAAGGAACTATATATAGTTCTGAAGAGAAGCTTCCTGAGTAGACCCTCTATAGGTTTCTGCATTGAATTTCTATTAGGCTCCAAATATGCCGTCTTGATTTTGACTGCCAACTATTCTACTAGCAGGAAAGCGTATCTGTTCATTGCCTCCGCATAATTCTGCAGAACCTTGATAGGATAGTCGAGGGATTTGACAGTTGAGAAAACGTCAACAGCCATTGCCTCAGGAGTTGGACGCGCGGACCTTTTGTTTTTACATTCACCTCTTTCTTCTACGCAGTCAGCGCAAATGTTACATGGAGCAGCGAAGAACAGAAACGCTTTTGGATTACCTGCCAAGAAAACCTCGCGCTCCAAGCTCAGAAGCCTTTCATTGATGCCCTTCATCCATTCGTGCCGCTGCTCTGGTTTCTTAAATTTCTTTTCAAAATGAAAGATAACACCTTGGCTGTATTCGCGGAAAAAGCTTCTGCATTCTTCGGTAGACAGCGTGTTTGGTGGGCAGCACGCTTTTTTTCCGTATTCTTTGCAGCCAAACATGCATTTCATTCTCACCCATTGAGAAACCACGATGTTCTGCGGATCAATCCACTTGAAATCCGTGAAGCCATGCTTGAAGAACAACTCTTCCAGTTGCTTTCGACTGCTCATCCCAATCAGCTCCTATGCTGCAAGCATCAAAACTATTTCGAGGCTGTTTAAATAATCTTGCGCGCCTAATGTGCCTACATGTGCCGTCTTATGTTGGCTGCGATTTGGTTCAGTTTTTCTCTATCTGCTTCTGAAATTTCCCCAAACCGCATTAGTTTCTGCCCCTCAAATCTGGGAATAACATGGACGTGCAAGTGAAATATTTCTTGACCAGCAGCCTTTCCATTTTGCTGGATTATGCTGATTCCATCAGCTTCTGTAGCCTTCTTAACGGCAAGGGCGACTCGTTTGACAATTCTATAGAGATGGGCAACGAGTTCCTCTGGAATCTCAAAAATAGTCTCGTAATGTTCCTTAGGTATAACAAGAGTATGTCCTTCACTGAGGGGTCTTATGTCAAGGAAAGCCATCACATTATCGTCTTCGTAAACCAAACTGGCAAAGGCTTGTTTTCGAGCTATCTTGCAAAAGACACATAAGCTCTCGTCCATGCTGTCACCACTAAATCGTTCCTCGTGATTTCTTAGGTGTGATGCAACAGTTTATATGTTATGCCCGTGCCTATTTGTTTTGAAAGAACAAAGCGAGAGTGAAAAGGGTTTGACAGAATTGGAAGATAAAGTCCGCGAAGAAGTAGGCAAAGTGCAGGACCCTGAAACAGGCATGACTTTCGCCGAAATGCAAATGATCACAAGCGTGAAGGAAGAAGAACCAGGCGTCGTCAAAGTAGAGTTCGTCCCGACCAGCCCCTTCTGCCCCATAGCGTTCAAGCTTGCCAATGACATAAAGACCGCTGCGAAGAAGGTGCCAGGCGTCAAGAAGGCTTTGGTTTACTGCCGCGGGCACACGATGGAACA
>DATDQZ010000013.1:0-26510 GCA_035292005.1 Bathyarchaeia archaeon
TCCAGCAACTTTCCCAATCGAGCTAGAACCGCCAACCCCGCTTCCAAGACCCACACCATTCCGCCCCATTCCCTCACCACTCCCACGCCTCCGCACAGAATCAACCACACAGCTATCCAGAACGCTTATCCTACGAGAAAACTGGAACTAACCGACTACGCTACGCCTTAACCGGTTCTCTTTGCCCCACAGTTCGGACAAACAGTCACAAGCTGATCCATCAATGCTCCACAGTACTTGCAGGGAATCATAACGACTTGGTGAACAATCTCCTTCTCCCTAATCACCGCTTGCGCAGCTGGCTGCACAACCTGCAAATCCGCAACCTTCGACGTCACATCTGGACGCCCATCCACAGCCACAACCCCCTTTATCGACCACGTAACGCTCCTATCCAAAGCCTGATAAGTCGCACGCCCACCCGCAGGAACATTCACACTCAACGGAAAATCCCTCGTTTCCCCATTAGCCACATGCGTAGGTCCACTGAGAACAGGCTTAGCAGCGAAAAGCACTGAAGACTCCTGCACTTCCCGCGGCAAACTCCGCCTCAACTCCGCATCATACACTTGCCTTATAACCCTAGCCTGCTCAACACAAGAGATTTCGCAACGCACTTCAGTAGCCTCAAAATCCTCGGTTGAAGAAACAGTCAAAGTACCCTCCAAATTCTCGCCCAACGCGACACTGTACTGATTAAGCTTCAACTGCACATTTGCGTTAGGCGCCGAAAATTTATCCTTAAATTTCCTAAAGAACAACCTCAACTCACCAGCATAGTTTGTACACTTGTTAAGCTATTTAATATTTTAGAGTTGCGCTCTCCGAAATAATCATTCAAGCACCTTTCACAGCCCTCACCGTTCTCTCCAACAAAAGCTGAGCCGCTTCCTGAGAAGGCCAACTGCCAAGCCCGCAGTCAGGACCAGTAAACGTCATTCTGTCTCCATATTTCTCTTTAGCAACGAGGTACCTTTTCCTTATTGCGTCTTCGCTGTCAACCATCTGTTCCGCTGTTGGCTTCACAACGCCCTCATCATGCAGTTCCGCCATAATCGAGTCAATATCCGTCCTTGACACACCAACCCGTATTTGCTTGTCCGCAGCCTCCAACATCTTCCGCGAGACACCTTCAATGTTCTTCGGCGACGCAGCATACTCAAACGACACCGCATCAATGTTTTTTACGCTTAACAAATCAGCGAGTCGTGACGGCGAGTGAAGATGAATCTGCCTCACTGCACCTTGAAAATCAAAGGCTTTTTCCAAAACTTCGCGTATGTTGTCTTTTCCAGCGGCTATATCCGCGAATCCAAAGCTCGGCTCATCTATAGATACCACTTCAGTTTTAACGTACTTGAGGTCTAAGATAGAGTTCCTTGCGAAACGTCGTATCGTCTCCGCGAAACTGTCAAGCACATCACTGTAAGGAACGGTTCCAATTTCTTTCAAGTATTGCTCCATCGGACCGAAAATACACACGCGCAACAGAATCTTCTTTCCCAGTTCTTCACTGAGCCTTTTGGCTTCTTCGCGGATTAGATGCACTTCTGGCAGAACCGCGTGTTTCTCCTCGACTAGGAAAGTGCCTTTCTCCATCGCCATATGGATAACATCGGCGACTTGTCTTATGCCATCGTACTGCTGCGGGTAATTGACCACGTCCAGTCCTGTAAGGCTTTTCTTCTTGAACGCGTCAAGCGTGACCACGCAGAAATTCTTCAACAAAAAATCGTCTTTTCTAGGGTCTTTTCCGTTGATTATTGCTTCTCTTGCAAGGCAATATGCCCTATCGAAGGTTTCCCTGTTAACCGTGCGCGGTAACGGAAAACTCCCTACATCATCAACCAACGCAGCCATGACGGCGTATTACCCATAGAATTCTTTTAAAGCTATAGCCTGTACCGCTAACTCTGCGCAACGCTAAAGAGCATTTGCAGAGGCACACCTATAAAAGAGGGAAAAACCACATGCTTATCCAGCAAGAAGTTTCGGAAAACATGACAGAAGAACCTAACAAGCAAGAGACGCCTCCCCCAGAGAAGCTCCTAATTGATGACCCGTCAAACTTTCAATTTCATGCCGCTTATTTCGTTTACTCCGAACTATTTGACAAAGCAACTGAAACCGAAGTCAAAAGAGAATTAAACATGAACATTGAAGCACTCAAGCAAAATCAGATAAACTGCGAGACATTCTACGGAAATATAGCTCGTCACCGAAAAATGGCCCCTGCTCAACACCAAGACAAGTTTTCCTTACAAACCCAGAGAAAAAGAGACTGGCGCATGAAAACCCAAAGGCAAGAAAGAATCAAAAGGCACAAAAAATAAGTTAGGTGCCTGAAAGTTCAAGCGTACTTCTTTGGGCTAGTTCATACAACGTCATGAAGGAAAACTGAAAATTCACTAGACGCAAAAACCCAAGTAAGCTTTTTATACTCTAAAGAAAAAGGCATGGAAAGTTTAAACATGTTTAAAGAATCCATACGCAATCTTTAACTTTCCCAAAACAGGTCACCATGCTGATAAAAATGCCTACACCAAAAGCCTTGAATGTAACATTAATAGCTATGAACGCTGCTCTCTACGCGGCAATTGGCTTAGTATTGTACTATGTTTTTCCCGTAGTCGCGCCAACCGTTGGAGGAGTGAGATTTTGGCCAGTTGTGGTGATTCCAGCAGCATTTGCAGTGCTCTTCGGACCGCTTGTAGGAGGCGCAGGAGCAGCCATAGGAATTTTCATAAGCGACGTACTGATACACGGCGACCCGTTGCTCAGCCTAACGGCAGGAGTAACTTCAAATCTTGTTTGCTTTGGCTTAATCGGCTATTTATCGCGTGTGAAATTGAATTGGAAAAAAGCTTCAGTGGGCTTAGGCGTAGGAGTGGCGATGCTGGCAACGCTCGGCTACCTCTTGACTACACCGCAAACTGTCGTCAACTACTTCACCACTTCAACATCAACTATTTCAGTGGAAGAAGCAATGTGGAGAATTTACTTCGTGCTCGCCATATTTGTAGTCAGCTGCGGCATAGCAATTGCAGTCGGATACTTCATGCCTAAGTGGCGAAGCTTCGGCGTAGCTTCAATAGTAGGCTTATTGGTTGGAAGCGCCATAATAGGTATCGGCGTTTGGGGCTACACGCAACTCTTCGCGTTGCCCGCTGCAATCGGAGGTGCCTTTCAACTTCCGTTCTACGCTGGGCTTATACTTTTCGCATGGACTTTTGCCACTGAAATCCCCTTCATGATAATCATCGTACCGCCCATCGCTGAAGCATGCCGCAGAGCGTTCCCGTGGATAAGAACTCAGCAAGGAGAATAAGCATAGTGAAAACAGCTAAGGCGTTCAGCCCCGCTGGAATCTCAAGCTTTTTCGAGGTATGCGACGTCGAACCCAACGGAACCCTAATCTCAAATTCTGACCGCATCGGTGCCCGAGGCGGAGGCTTCGTCATCCAAAAAGGCGTCCACACCCACGTAGAAGTTAATGAAGCAAAAACAAACAGTGTAAGCGTGTTTATTGATGAGAAAATGGCGCCAGAAGCTGAAACCACACGAACGGTTGCAGAAGCGCTTTTGGCGAAAACCCACAAAAAATACACAGTAGCAATAAGGCACAGAGTTGAAGTTCCAATCGGTGCAGGCTTCGGTTCCAGCGCCGCAGGAGCCTTAAGTGCAGCCTTAGCCCTGTCGAAAGCGTTAGAACTGAAATTAACGTACAATCAGCTCGGCAGAATTGCGCACGCGGCAGAAGTCAAGTGCAAGACGGGGTTAGGCACCGTGGGCCCCTTAATGCTGGGCGGGTGCATACTCACCGTTGAGCCAGGCGCGCCCGGAATCGGCATTATCGACCGCATACCCATCAGCGCGGACTATGTGATTGTCGCGGGAGTATTTGAGCCCATACCAACTAAGCAAGTGCTGTCTTCGCCTGAGAAACGAGAGACTGTTAACCGTTTGGGCAGGAATACTTTGAAAGCCATCCTAGATGAGCCTTCCTTGGAGAATTTTTTAGCGTGCTGTCTCGAGTTTGCTGAGAAAGCGGGATTCATGACAGCGCGCGTCAGGCAGCTGGTGCATCTTGCTGAGAAGGCTGGCGCCATTGGGGCGGCGCAGAACATGGTTGGCGAAGCGGTTCACGCGCTAGCACGCATGGAAAATGCCAAAAATATCGCAGAAGCTTTTAAGCAGTTGTTACCAAACGAGAAAATCCTCGTGACCAAGATTGATCTTCAAGGCGCCAGGCTGATAGGACATGAAAAAGTTTAGAAAAGTCGCGGTCGGCGGAACCTTCGATGAACTTCATAAGGGACACAAAGTTTTGCTCATGAAAGCCTTTGAAATCGGCGAACGCGTCGTGGTTGGCTTATGCACTGACGAGTTCGCGGAGAAGCTGGGCAAGCCGCATATAACGGCGCCTTACGAGGAAAGACTGAAAGAACTGAAGGCGTTTTTGAACAACTTGGGTCTCTTAGGAAGGGCGGAGATTATTCCTTTGAATGACCCCTTCGGACCCACTTTAGCCGAGAGCTGCATCGAAGCGTTAGTTGTGAGCGAAGAGACGAGGCCAACAGCCTTTAAAATCAACGAAAAAAGACTAAAAGCGGGATTGCCGCCGCTCAAAATAATCACCATCAACATGGTTCCAGCCGAAAACTGCACACCAATCTCCACCACAAGAATCCGAAAAGGCGAAATAGACCACGAAGGCCGCTTGCTCAAGAGATCCCGCAATTTCTAAAAGTTTCCGCAATCTCAGTTGGTTAGCACGATTTGATTGCGGCAGGTCCTTCTGCAAGTGATTCAGACTTCAACGAATATCGCGGAATTTTGGATTTTGACCTTAAGAGTTCTCAGAGACTTATATGTACTTGGCGTTAGTGATTTTCCAGTTCTAACGTTAAACTTGGCTTTGTGAAAACCGCAAGTCAAAATGTCATCTTGAACGCTTCCGAAGAAAAGAGGGTATCCCATGTGAGGGCATCGGTTTTCAAAAGCAAAAAGCTGTCCTTCAACGTTTATGATTAGTATTTCCAGTCCCTCCACGTTAAAGACCTGCATTTGATTCTTCAAAGCATCCTCGAGTTCCGCTATCTTGACAAATTTGCCCATGTCATTTTCACCTTGTCATTGTCGCTTGAAGGTTTAAACAAATAGATAGTCTAACAGCATCATGATGACAAAGCCTGCAATTACGCCGAACGTGGCTTCTCTTTCAAATCCTTTTCTGTGGCTTTCTGGAATCATTTCATCGCTTACCACGAAAAGCATGGCGCCAGCAGCGAAGGCGAGCCCCCACGGCAGAATGGGTTGAAAAACGGAGATTAAGGCGACACCAAGCAAACCTCCTAAGGGTTCGACTAACCCCGTCAGCGTTCCGTACAGGAGTGCCTTGCGCCGGCTGTAGCCTTCCCTCACCAAGGGCAAAGCTACTGCGAGACCTTCAGGCATGTTTTGCAATCCAATTGCCGTTGCTATCGCAAGACCAGCGGCCACATTTCCGCTGCCGAAGCTTACTCCGACAGCTAGTCCTTCAGGAAAATTATGGATCGTTATGGCAATTACAAAGAGCCACACTCGTGACAATTTTGAAGGTGGACCCTCTGCTCCTAGGGCGGGATGAAAATGCGGAACGAAGCGGTCGATCAAATGTAGTACCAGCGCGCCTAGGATGATTCCGAAAACGGCAACTAATGGTCCGCTCAAGTCGAGTGCTGGAACTATCAGACTAAAAGAGGTAGCTGCAAGCATTACGCCCGCTGAAAATCCAAGCATAACATCCAGTAGTCTGTCCGAAATTCGTTTCATAAACAACACTGGTAGGGCTCCTGCTCCCGTCGCTAATCCGGCTAATAGACTGGCGGCGAAACCGATCCAAATCGTTTCCGCACTCAATGATTTTCCTTCCTTATTTTAAGCGTCCATTTATGCTATTTTACTTTTCCTAAAAAAAGTGGAAAACATTTGACGTTGTCGTATTCTGTCATTCGATGTGGCGGAACTTCTGAGTGTAGGGTCCTTCTCCTGGCGTTCTTCGCCTAAAGTGTCCTGAGGGCCTGCCTTCGAGCAGTTCTTGGAACCATGCTTCATGTTCTACTTCCTCTTGCAGTATCGCAAGTGCTATATCGTAGGTCCTATGGTCTTTTCCGTAGGTCATGTTGCAGATTTCAGTGTAAACGCGCACGGCACATCGTTCTGCTTCTAATAAGATTTTCAAAATCGCTTTGGTGTCGTTTGGGTTTTCTGGAAGATAAGCAGCCGAGCAAGCTGCGTCATCATGTAGTTCTCTGAGGTCTCTGTAGAGTTCTCCGCCCAGTTCATAGATGCGTGGTGCGAGCGTTTCAAAGTGCAGCCTGTCTTCGAGCCTAGCGTCTTCTGCAACTTCCTTGATTGTCTCGCCTTCAAGACCTGTGCAGTGCATTCTCAGGAGAGTGTAATAGTAATAGGTTGTGAACTCTGCCGCAGCCGCCTTTTTCAGCTTGTCTATTAAAACGTCTACGTTGACTCCGGCTTTTTCCACCATCTCTCTGCCTACATTCGTCGAGTATTTCTTTTCCATCGGGTTGTCACCTCCTTTTCAGGTCTGTGTTTACTGAATTGATGTCCGTTACTAAGTAAGAATGATTATTATTTAAGAATTACGCTATTTTAGAACAAACCATTTAAGCAACATCACAATTGGTTTATCCTATACCAGTGATACCATGGATGAACAGCAGCTCATAACAAAACTTCGCAGTAAAGGTTACAAGATTACCCCTCAGCGATTAGCGATTTGCAAGCTGGTACTTTCAAGCAAAGACCATCCAACAGCCGACCAGATATACGAAGAAGCGAAAAAAACACACCCTGCAATTAGTTTAGCCACTGTTTACTTTACGTTAGACCTTCTCAGAAGTTTAGGCTTACTGCAAGAGCTTGGTTTCAGAGACAGAAGCTCAAGATACGACCCAAACACCTCTCCCCACATTAACATCATCTGTCCAAAATGCGGTAAAATCTGTGACTATGAGGCTAAAAGCGTCAAGAAAATGTGGTCTCAAATAGTTGCAGAAATGGGCTTCAAACCGCTACGACAACGTTTAGATGTCTATAACCTCTGTAACGCATGTAGCAAAAAATGGAATAAAGGCGGGCCCGACGGGAATTGAACCCGCGGCCTACGGATTAAGAGTCCGCCGCTCTAACCTGACTGAGCTACGGGCCCGCTGAAACTCTTGAAAGAGAGGCTTCATCAAGAAATATAGAGTTTACGGTTTTGAGTTCGCGTACCGCGCAAGTATGTCTGGCTTGTCGCTGGCTATGCCGTCAACCCCTTTCTTTGTGTATTCCGCGACTTCTTCAGGCTTATTTATCGTCCAAACTATGACTTTTAAGCCGTTCTCATGAGCTTTCTGAACGTTAACCGTGTGCGTAAACTTGTAAAAGGAAACAAGATAGCTTGCTTTCAGCTCTAACGCTGCTTTTATCGGATTCCTGTGTGTCACGTAGATCAAGCCTGTTTCCACTTCCTTGTCCAATTCTCTAATTTTTCGCAAAGCGTCCTCGATAAAGGAAACTATGATGACGTTTTTCTGCAGCCCGTTTCCATGCACTAGTGAGAACACTTTTTCTTCGACGCCTGTTTCCTTCAGTTCGATGAGGATTTTTGCCTTTTTATCCAAGAAGTCTAGGGCTTCTTCCAACGTGGGTATTTTCTCGTTTTTTTCTGTGGAAAACTCTTTTATCTCTTTAAGCGTGAGTTCGTTGACCAAGCCTTTGCCGTTGGTTGTTTTTTTAATGTCGGCATCGTGAATAACGACAAGTTGTTTGTCTTTTGTTTTCCTCACATCAAGTTCAACAGCGTCTACGCCTATCTCTAATGCTTTTTTAAAACTGCGAAGCGTATTTTCAGGCTCGTAGGCTTTCGCTCCCCTGTGACCTATACGCAACATGATAAGTTGCTGAAGAATCGAAAACTTATATAGTTTTACACTGCACTCAAACGCTGAGCGGATAAACTATGCCTTCTCAAGAAGAAGTCGTTTTGAAACCCATAGGTTTCGTCAGAACCGAAGCCGTGAGCGATGAAGTTAAAGACAAAGGCAGAATCTCACAGATTATCCTTCGCAGCGAGTTGGCTGAAGCTTTAGAGGGCATCGCCGAATTCTCGCACTTATTCGTGCTGTTTTGGCTGCATGAAGTCACGAGCGAAAAGCGTAAGACATTGAAGGTTCACCCGCGCGGCAGAGAAGACTTGCCGCTGCTGGGAGTTTTTGCCACGCGCACCAAACTTCGTCCAAACCCTATTGGGCTAACGCTTGTTGAGCTTTTGAAAGTGGAAGGCAACGTTTTGACGGTTCGCGGTCTCGATGCATTTGACGAAACGCCTGTTTTGGACCTAAAGCCCTTTGACTTCTGGGATATGGCTAAAGATGTTAAAGTGCCGCGATGGTGGATTAAGCTGGAAGAGGAAAAAGTCCAAAAGCCTTAGGTCACGCGTCTCTTTAAGAATTCTATATCCGATTGATTTTAGCCACGCGCACTATAGCAGTCTTTCAAAACCATATCTTGCTTCTGCTGCCTTGATGATTTCTTTTCGGAGGTTTTCTCCCTTTAACTGTGCTTTCCTCATCTTCGCGAGTTCGTCAGCAAGTGCCGCGTCCTTGAAGACGGTGCCTATCCATTTTTCAAAATCTTCCCTGTAAAGATGAAACTCCAACGAATCTATAGCGACCTGCTTAACTATTTCGTAAAAGTCTTTGAGGCTTTTTGCTGCGAAACCAGTGGGCTGCCCAATTCCCGTGTAAAAGTGAAACTCCATATCTCTTGGAACCAGCGCAAAGGCTTTGAGAATGGCTTTTCCCTTTTCCGCCATGCCGTATCCGCCTCCCACCTTTCTTACGAGGCCTGCCTTCACCAGTTCTTGCAAGCGTTCTATAGTCTGGCTTGGGTTTAACCCGACCATCCGCGCGAACTCGTTCAAGTCCATGCGGCTTGTAGCCTCGTTCATAACCTTCAAAACCTTTAATCGTTCTTCCATCAAAGTGCGGTTCGCCTCCAACGCATTTATTATTCACTCATAGAACCTTAAATGTGTTGATGCTGCGTGTGCAATGCGTAACACATAAATTCCTTTGTTTCATCCTAGAGATTTTTGTCGGGCGGTAGCTCAGCCTGGTAGAGCTTCCGAGCTTGCTAGCAAGGGCTAGCTGGCGGAGACGCTGTAGAAGTCTACCCATGGTAGGCATCACCCAGCCTGCCGGGCACACAACAGAAACCGGAGCGTCGTAGGTCCAAATCCTACCCGCCCGACCAAGCTCATTTTAGAGAAAGACGATTTGACTTGAAAATCAAGCGTGAATGAACCTTTAGAATGGCATGTCTCGATGTTTTGGTTAGGGTCTTACGCATTCGGCTTTGGGTCTGTTGGGTCTTTTTGCCGTTCTTTTCCGCTTGTGGTAGTCGCACTCGTTAATTCGAGTTAACAGCCAGCCTTTGTCTTGATACACGCAACCGCACGGCAACGTAACAGTCTTATGTGTTTGACCAGTGTCTTTCTGCGTCATTTTCCAGTTCCTTACTTCTCATGATTGGCGCTTCTGGTTTATAACTTTCTGGCAAAGCGCCCTAATCGCGCGTGCCCTCGAAGCACAAGTATAAGTTTAAGAACAGTACCCACTAAAAAGTCAGCTGGAGATGAAAGTTTTGAAGACGCCGTCGCATTTTATCGATTTGAGGAAAGCTCCTAAGATACAGCAGTTTGAAGGCTTGGAAACCACGATTTTGACTGGCTTGCACGGAGAGAAGATGATGATGGTTCTGAGCGCCACACTGCCCAACCACAGCGTTCCAGTTCATTCTCATCCGCACGAACAAGTCGGCATGGTCTACAGCGGGAAAGCAGTTCTGAGAATTGGCGATGAAGAACGAATCGCAAAGAAAGGCGACTTCTACTGCATCCCTGCTAACGTGCCTCACAGCGACGTATGCATCGGAGACAAACCCTTCATCATGCTTGATGTCTTCTATCCACTGCGCGAAGACTTCACCCAAAAACTAAGCAAACAAAGCCCCCAAATAAATTGAGAGCCCTGAAGAAAACCTTTTGCAACTTGCTGAAGGATTTAAGCTTGCGGTCGGGTAAGAGAAACAGTTTGCGAGACCTTGCCACACTGATTGTTCTAAGCTCGCTAGGAGGCGTCACGAGTGTGCTTGTCGGCTACGCTGGACAACTCCTGTCGTCAACTACACTTTTTCCCTTTGTAACGTCTCAACTCTTGTCTGGATTACATGTGTTCTGGCTCATCTTAGCCGCCATAATGGTGCCCATGCACGGTTCAGCCACGACTGCAGGTGCCCTAAAAGGGCTGATTGAGGCGTCGCTACTCAGCCACCTCGGTCTCTTTTCCTTCTTAGTATCCCTTTTGGAAGGAGCAATTGCCGATATAGTCTTCGCATTCTTGAAAAGAGAACATAAAACCACCATTTACGTCGCAGGAGGTTTATCATCAGCCAGCAACCTCTTAATTGTTCAGCTCTTCTTTTTGCCGCCCCTTCCGATTCTGATTTATGCTTTAGCGTATTTCGCCGCTTTCCTGTCGGGCTTACTTTTCGGCGGCTACCTGACAACCAAAGTGCTAAAAGTCATACCCGCAAGCCTCTAAATCACAACGAACACTCTCTCACGCACCCCACAACAAGTGGCTGAAACGCCACCGCAGAGCACAAAAATCGCAACGCATCAACATGCTTTTATTAGCGACATTAGAACTACAATAACAAACGTATTTGCATTAACGAAGGCACAAACGGTATGGTGGAACTCAGGACGCAGGAACAGAAAATTCTCTCCGCTTTAGAGAAGCTAGGCGGAAAAGCCACAGCGGAACAGTTAATAGTTGACTGCAATTTTCCCGATGCTACCGTCATGCGTGCCGCGCTGACGCTGCAAGAGAAAAACCTCATCAAAGTGCACGCAGAGCAACAAAGCCAAATCAAACTGACAGCGGAAGGAGAACTTCACGCGAAAAAAGGTTTGCCAGAACGCAGACTAATCAAAACCGTAGCTGCACTAGGCGGAAGCGCAGACCTAAATAAGGCTGCTGAAAAAGCGAGTTTAGAACCGCAGTTTATCCAAATCGCTCTAAGCTGGGCTCTCCAAAAAAAATGGGCAGTTTACGACTCGCAGACCAACACAATCCGCATCGCAGAACCAGCCCTGCATCAAGTCGTAATTCCCGAGAGAAACGACGAAGCGTTGCTCACCTTTCTCTGCGCCAGACCGAAAACAACACTAACCGACTTAACCGCGGAACTGCAATCAGCCGTTGAAACGCTGAAAAAACGCAAACTTTTAACCGTTGAGTCCAAAACCAAAAGAATCCTCACAATTACAGAAGTTGGCAGAACCGCCATGCGGGAACGTATGGCAAAGGGCACAACCACACTTGAGGAAGTGACGCAGCTCACGCCCGAACTCATCATCACAGGCAAATGGCGAACAGTAAAACTCCAAAAATACAACATTGAGGCGCCTGTGGCTAAAACTTGGCCCGGCAAGAAACATCCTTACCTAAGCTTCCTCGAAGAGGTCAGAACCAAACTGGTTACATTGGGCTTCAAGGAGATGACAGGCACCAACGTTGAAACTTCGTTTTTCAACTTTGACGCGCTGTACACGCCTCAGGATCACCCAGCCAGAGAGATCTTCGGCATTTACTTTGTTAAAAAACCCGAGTTCGGCGACATAAGCGTCTACGAGGCTGCGGTGGCGAATGTTAAGGCGACCCATGAGAACGGGTGGATAACAGGCTCGTCAGGATGGGGTTACAACTATTCAATGCAAGAGGCGAAGCGCTTAATTCTCCGGGGACACGGCACATGCCTCAGCGCGCGAACCCTGTTAAGCAAGAACTTAGAAATTCCGAGCAGATACTTCTCTATTGCGCGCTGTTACAGGCCTGAAGTGGTGGATAAAACGCATCTTGCCGAGTTCAATCAAGTTGAAGGCATAGTAGTCGACGAAAAGCTTACGCTAAGAGACTTGCTAGGTGTGCTAGCGAAATTCGCCATCGAAATCGCTGGAGCAGACAAAGTGCGCTTCAAGCCTGATTATTTCCCGTTCACCGAGCCAAGCGTTGAGCTTAGCGCTTACAAAAAAGGCTACGGATGGGTAGAATTCGGCGGTTCGGGCATTTTCAGGCCTGAAGTTACATTGCCTTTAGGCGTTAAAGTGCCAGTCATCGCTTGGGGCTTGGGCGTGGACCGCTTGTTTATGATGCGCGCGGGCATTGACGATATTCGTTACATTTTCTCGCAGGATCTCGATTGGCTTAGGAGGAAACAGGTGGTATAGGCTATGCCGACGATTGATGTTGATTACGCAGAGTTTGAACGCTTGCTTGGCGTGAAATTGCAGGGTGATATGGCGAAGCTGGATGAGATTTTGGCTTTTGTGAAGGGCGAAGTGAAACTTTATGACGAGCGGGAAGGCGTGGTGAGCATTGAGATCAAGGACACGAATCGCCCTGACTTGTGGGGTATCGAAGGTTTAGCCCGAGCGCTGCGCGGTTTCCTCAATGTTGCGAAGGGACTGAAACAGTATGCTGTTGGTGGGACTATAGTAGATGTTTATGTTGACTCGCGGCTTAGGAACATTAGGCCTTTCATGGGCTGTGCCATCGTTCAAAATGTTAAGTTAACGGACACGATAATTCGCGGGCTCATGCACCTGCAGGATAAGCTTGACCAGACTTACGGGCGGAACAGGCAGAAAACGTCAATTGGGCTTTACGATTATAGTTTGATTGCTCCGCCGTTGAACTACACGGCTGTTAAGCCAGACGAAATCAGCTTTGCGCCGCTGGGTTTCGAGGAAAAGATGAATCTGGCGGAGATTTTAGAGCGCCATCCGAAAGGCATAGACTACGGCCACATCGTAAAGAAGCACAGCCTTTATCCGATAATTCTGGATTCGAAAAGGAAGGTGCTGTCTTTTCCGCCAATAATAAACTCGAACGATTTGGGAAGAGTAACAGAGGAAACGCGGCATTTGCTTGTGGAAGTCACGGGCACGATGCATGAAACAGTGCTTAACACGGTGAAACTCGTCACGTTGGCTTTGATTGACCATGGCGGCAAGGCTTACGCTGCAACAGTGCACTATCCGCCTAATGATCCCACTTATGGTTCGGAGGAGGATGTGACGCCCGACTTTCGGAGTAAGCGGATGGATTTGAGCGTTGAATACGTGGATAAGGTTCTGGGACTGCAATTAACTGGCAAACGTATTGCTGAACTGCTTTTAACAGCGGGTTTCGGCGTCGAAAACGTGAGCGAGAAGACTGTGGCGGTGCTGGTGCCGTGCTACCGCATTGATGTGATGCACCCAGTTGACTTAGTGGAAGACGTCGCCATTGCCTATGGATACAACAACATTGAGCCGCTTTGGCGCGAACTGCCCACAACTGGCAACGTGAGACCCGAACAACGCTTACTAGATGTTGCCCGTGAACTCATGGTTGGACTAGGCTTTCAGGAGATTTTGGCGTACACGATGACCAACCCTGAGACACTTTTTGCCAAGATGAACCGAGAAAAAACGCGCATTGTGGAAATCACTAATCCTAAGGTGGTGACCATGACGTGTTTGAGGAACTGGTTGCTGCCGAGCTTAATGGAGTTCCTGGGTAACAACCAGTCGGTTGAGTTTCCCCAGAAAATCTTTGAACTGGGCAAAGTCACACTCCTAGACGAAAAGCGAGAGACAAAAACGCGAGACGAAGAATGGTTAGCAGCTGTAATATCTCACGCGAACGCCAGTTTCAGCGAAATCAAATCCGCCTTGGACGCGTTCTTCATGAATTTGGGCGTAAACTGGCAAATAGAAGCAACGGGTCACTCAAGCTTCGTAGAAGGGCGCGTTGGTGCAGCGGTGGTTAACGGCGCAAATGTGGGCGTGCTGGGTGAAATCCACCCGCAAGTGCTTGAAGCGTGGAAACTTGAAAATCCGACTGCAGCCTTCGAAATAAACATGCAAAAAATAATTGAGTTGAAGTAAGTGCAAGCAGAATCGGAATAGACTCCGACGTTGACGGCTACAACCATGCCTGAAGACAGAATTGCCCTCTGCACATTCAAGACTGCAAGAGTAACAGCGGAACCCACGACCATGCCGATTAGGCATACTGAAACAACGAAGATTGCTACACGCTTCGCGTTTACCTGCTCCATCAGATTCAGCCTCAAGGATGACAGCGATTATGAGAAGAAGGTTTCTTAAGCAATCCCGCGGAAAAATAGCTACGAAAAAATCAGTACAATCACCTTACGAAGGGAGTGGAATGAATTTTCTTAACGTTGAAACCAACACGCAAAGTTTACTCACCTTGCGAATAGTGCCGCACTAAGCTCAGATCGTTGCTGCTATGGGCAGGACGAGGGAGATAATTACCAGGACTAGCAGCCCCCACCAACGCGGGGTCTTCTTGAATATCCATCGGCTGATGGCATAGCTTATCGACAGGGAAACCCCAAACACAATCAAGATCTTAATTTCTACAGGCCCCTGCGGCCATATCATCAGAATATCTTGGAAGGTCGAAACGAGGACTAAGTGTATCATGTAAATGTAGTAGGAATTGTCCGCTAAAGAGCTGATAGAGCGGGAGGGACGATTGAAATACCGCACGCCAAGCGAGCAGAAAGTAACCACGAAGGAGAGAAGCAGAAACGAACGGACTGAAGCATACAGCAACAAGTTAGCAGGTGAGAGAGTTTGGGTGGACAAGGGGTTCTGGAAAACACTCTGGCCAAACACCATGAAACCAACAGCCAGAAGAATGGTCGCTGGAACCCAAATACTCAATCGCCCCAATGGCTTGCCGTCAAGAAACCAATTTCTCGAATATCCGTAAATGCCCAAGCCGAAACACGCAGCGAAAATAAATAATTTCGAAGGCTGGAATTGCAAGAAAAGCTGTATCGTAAGCCAACTCGTATCCGGAACCAACAGGAGCGAAATGAAATAGCCGGCTACACAAACCAAACCAAAAGCTAACAGTACAAGCAGTGTCTTTCTGGTCGAAGGTGATTCGAATTTCGCAGGATTTGAATTCCCTCCCGTCAACATACTCTTGGTCTTATGAAGGAGAACGAAAACTGTGAAGAAACAGAAAAGCAGGGAGATAAACCAGAACTGCATACTGATATTTTGTGCGGCGCTATCGAAAACGCCCAAGCGAGTCTGTCCAACGCCTCCCAGCCACGTAAACCAGAAACTCAAATATCCCACAGCGTTTGCTGCTGACCGCATGTTTACTGCCCACCATAAAAACGGAAGAACAAGAATCACACTCACTATCCAGGCAAATCCCAACTCCCAAAACTTGCTTTTGAAAAAACCCAAATGCCCCTTTTTCCTGAGGGAACCAAGCGTAAAATATCCAGCGAGGAAAAAGAATAATGGCATGATAAAAACGTCGACGAGTTCCCTGATGTCGGTGGCAATCATTGAACTGCCGTCGTGAACGTTCCAGTAGGGAGTGTTGGTGGCGTAGGCGCCTGCGGCATGATAGAGAACTACCCCTAAAAGTCCTGAAATGCGGACAAAATCCATTGAGGCCATACGTGAAGGCATCTGTTCTTGTTTCTTGTTCATCGTAACAGTCCCCACTGCGGGTCTACTACCATCGATCGATAAATGAATTAACGCGCACGAAACACTGCAAAGGTCGTACCATCTTCACTCTTTTCTCATCCTTGTCCACGGACCTCCCAAAAAGAGTGTAAGAGCCATATTTCGTTGCAGTTTGTTAATAAGACTTGTGGAAACAGTCTTCAAAGCCTGCGCGGATCGCAATACCGAAAGTATGAAGGTCGACCTGACTGGAGTTCATGGTAGCCAGGGAGCAACATCTAATCGAAAACAAATTCAACATAAAACCAAGGAAACAAAAGATACCTCAAAACAAAAAGACAGCGAAAACAAAAAGGGAGGTCGTTAGTAAAGTAGTAAACATTCTAAGGTTATGCTGGATCTTGAGAGGGAGCTTCCCCACCTAAAGCTTCCTTGACACTGAAACCAATGATGCCAGCTAACCAAGCACTGACCGCAATCGGCACCCTATATTCAGGCGGAACGAAATCAGGGATTGCTGCGGCAGCTGTGCCGAAGGCACCAAATCCCGCACTCACTCCGACCATGACCGCTTGAACTCTGTTGCTTAAACCCATGTTGCACATTCACCTCCAAATCAGTTACTACGAGTAACCGTAGCATCTTCAACCGTGGGAGTCGCGGGTTTGGCTTCCCAAAGCTCCCAACCAAATTTGACGGCGTTTTTGCGAAACTCCTCAGGACGAATTAGTTCCAACTCTCACCCCAATTTGTCGGGAGCTATTGTTTTCGCCACAAAAACTCCGCATTCACGACAAACGAAAAGAAACAAACAGCCCTAACAAGCACACAAAAGTAAACACAAACAAATTCGGAGACAATACAACCTACCTTCGCCGCTTTATATAAGGGGGCTATAGTCTTTTCCACACAATAGTCGCATCTAACCAACAATCACTAAAAACAACTAATGATTACTAAAAATTACCAAATTGCTTTTCACAGAAAAACGATAGAAGGGATAGAGGTCTGATTTTCCATAGGCTACCTACACAGCTTTAACGAATACGCATCTGCCCACAACAAACGACTTAATAGCACTTATTCGCGAATGGAACTAAAACCTTATATAATTTCTCTGACTCTTGTTATAGTGAGGGAAAGAGCCAAAGTCTCAGTATCTCGAAGCCTCGGAAATCGCAATAATCTCGTTGCTGCAAAGAGGCTGTTCGGTAGCGTTTCACGCTTACGAGGGTATCAATGAGCGCTTTGCTCTCCACGACTTTCTGAAATAACAATCCCGAAAATTGACTCTTTCCCTCAACCTCCTTTTTTTGCATGTTTTATGTGCATTGGCATTTGCGGTCATAAACGGAGGATTTCGCCCAGTTTTTCCAAGTTGCCGAACATGACGCAGTTTCCTTTTTTCTCAAACAGCGAAAACTGCAGTTTTGTACATTGCTACATCCATTTCTGGAGCCACCACAGCATCTTCTCAGGGTTATCTCCAAAGTACTGGTAACCTTGGAACCTATGCGTGAGTCCCTCAATCCAGAAAAACTCCTTCGTTACCCTTGTATTTTCGTAGAAGCCCATAATGTCGCTTGGTTCAGTCCATGGGTCACTTCGTGTTTGAACATACAGCGTTGGCACTGCAATATCCTTGACAAAACTGGCAGGCGACATGCTTTCCAAAGGATATTTACTCTGCCAATTCACAAACGCCTTAACCACAGGAAAAAGCAGTTTGCCACCAAAAGAAGAAAACCTTTTTTTCAGGTAAGTGCGCACAAACACTTCCATCGAGATTGGTTGAACAGCTACTAAGCATTTGACGTTTCTGAAGCTATCAGGATTCCTGCTCATAGCAATTATCGTGGAGTTTGCCCCCATGCAGAAACTGACAAACCCAACTTCCTTTTCCTTCAGCTCATTGCTGTTTTGAATGTAACTCATGGCAGCCAAAACATCCTGATACTCTTCCAAGCCTACACCAGTTTTGCCACCATTCGGGCTTTGCTCACTTTCACCATGATTACGGAAATCAAACATCAAAACCCAATAACCCTCCCTGTGCAAATGCTGGGCTACTTTTAGAAATTCAACTTCTTCATTGTAGAGTTTAGACATACTTCTAAACTTTTTTGTGGACCCATACTTCGTCAATCCGCCAACATGAGTAACAACTATCAGCTTGTTTGAGACGCTTGGAATAAGCCAACCCTTTATTTTGACTTCATCCGCTGTTTTGAATTCCATATTTTGGAAATCCATGCCATAATCCCTTGGCGTTTTGGGAACAGGCTGCCTATCCAAGTGGATGATTGTTCTCGAAACAAAATAGCAGAAAAACACAAAGGCAACGACACCTAACGATGCAACAGCGAAAACTATGACAAGAACATCTCCAAGCATATAATCAACCCCTCAATTCTCCCAACACATACCTGAACCCACTCAACACCCACGAACAAGCACAAACCCTTTCATATAACAATATTGCAGCAGAAAGACGCACAAATCCAAGCTTACGGACACGAACCCCAGCGAACCTGCCGACAAGCCTAAAAACACCAAAATCGAGCAAAAGCGCGGGGTGTGGGATTTGAACCCACGCGGCCCTTGCGAACCACAGGCTTAGCAGGCCTGCCCCCTACCAGGCTAGGGCAACCCCGCAACTAGCCACACTTGATTCTGTCTGCTGAGTTATTTTTGTGTTTCCATGTGGCAAGTGTTTTTACTCAGAAAGGACTATTATAGAGCATGGTGTATTCGTCGTTGCTGCTTAGACCGAACTGTCTGACTCGGAAACTTTCTGGGCACTGAAAGTAAAGGGGGGTTGCGGGAGACTTCGCCATTTGCTGCTAAAATAGGGCAACCCCGCAATCTGTCTATGTATATCCGCGCGCTATAAAAAAGGGAGATTTAATTTGGGTTTTCACTTTAGACCTTGATATATCCTGCAAGCAGTATCCAGTCCACCTGACCTAAGCCGCCCCAATTTTCTCTTGCCGACAATTCGCCCGAAGCAACAATCGCTACACTAACCTTCTTTGCAAGTCTCCAGCATTCAGGCACAGGAATCCTGATTGTCGCCCAACCATAAGGTTCAATAGAATGTACGTAGTGGTAAACCTTCTTCCATTCCGTCCATTCCTTCCCCCAACTCACTTTAACATAAATGTCAACGCTTTCGATGCCGTCGTCGAACACTCTGAGGTAAAGGTCTTTAATAACCGAGCCTTTTCTTCTATACAGCGTTACTATGCCCGCTCTGTCCCATGTGCTTGTTCCTTCGCCGGAATACCAAGCAGCCCTATATGAACGCATAACTCCTCCAACTCCCCATATAGGAGCCCAGCCCCACAAGCAGTGACCTATTTCGGATTCTGGATTGCCAATGTCAACTTGGTCTATAACGCCCAAAACACACTTTCCCCCTATTAACTTCTTGTAGAAGATGTCAGCATCACTGCCGGAACCACAGTAATCAGTCTTGTCTACCCATGCTATGTGAGCTGTTCCGTCTGGACCAACACCCAGAGAAGGAGACCAAGAGTCATCCGTGCTTTCTGTTGAAACAACCTTAGTAGCTGTCCAGTGTGATAGCGAGCTGCCGCCAAGCGTAGTTTCGGCAGAGTTAGAAGCGGAAACCGACACAATGTTTGGCATTACCAGAGCAAGGACAAAATACAAAACTGCAAACATTAAAACTGTTTTCTTTCTCTTCAAAAATTTCACCTCCCAATAGTTCTTCTCCTTATACGTTTGTGATTCCGAAGAAACTCCATTTCATAAAACCCTCTCTCCACAATAACTTGTAATCACAAACGTATAAGCTTTCAGTAACATTCCTCTAGAAGAATAATGCACCCAACATAACTTTGCATCGACTATAAAGTTATGACTGGCTGAGACGTTTACTCAATAAGGTTGCATGCTTTTATTTTTTTGTTTTTCCTGCGCCCCCATTTTAGCGTAAGTTGTAAAGTTTTTATTTATTACTAACGCATTCTCTTTAAGTGGAGAGCTTTGGGATGAGTGACAAGGAACTGCGAGTCTCCAAAATTAAGGATGGCACTGTCATAGACCACATTAGCGGCGGATACGCCTTAGACGTTGTTAAAATCTTGGGGATAACTGGACACGAAAAGCGAGTGATGACCATCGCCGTCAATGTTCCGAGCAAGCGTTTCAAGGTGAAGGATATAGTGAAGATTGAGGGTCGCGCGCTTAATTCGCGGGAAGTTAACCGAATAGCCCTAGTGGCGCCTCATGCTACTATAAACATTATTCGAGATTATAGTGTGGTGGAGAAGTTGGAGGTTAAGTTGCCGAAAGTCATTGAAGGCCTCATCAAGTGTGTGAATCCCGCTTGTATAAGCAACAGCAATGAGCCTGCGGAAGCCAAATTCTACGTGGAAAGCGAAGAGCCCTTGCTGTTGAAATGTCATTATTGCGGTTACATTTTGGAGAAGACGGATGTGCTGCAGCAGTTGTAGCGTTTAGGTGTTCAAGTTCGGAACATACCGTAAAGCTTATATCGTAATATGTCATATTCATATTTCAAAAAATATGTCCTAAAAAAGACATATTGTATAGGCGTAGTACACAAATACACAGGGTGAAAGAAACATGTTAACCATCATCTTGGCAACTGCGTGGGCGTCCTTCACGGGTTACCTACTATGGTATGTGACATCAGCAAAACGCAATGTGCCCATCACAGTCAGCGACGCAGAAATTTTATGGAGACTGCACAAAAAAAGCACCAACTGCGCTGGCCACAAATGGCGTCTCATAAAACGCAGAAACAGAATTTCAGGTTTCGAATGCGAATGCGGCTATAGATATACACAAAAACGTCCCTTAATATCCAACTTGCCTAAGGGCAGCAGCCAAAATCCGAGAATTGTAGACCAGCAGCAAAGAATGCCTTCTTCAGGTTACATCTATCCAGAGTAGAGTCTGTATTCCGCTTTTGCCTTAGCGTGCGCCAACTGAAACAATTTTTCAAAGTAGTTTTTACTTAACATTTTGCCTTTGCCTATGCCTGGGCATTTGTCTGTGTAGAGAAACTTGTGTTTTCGGTTCGCTGCAATTTTGAGTTCAAACGGGTAGAACCTGCAAATTAAAGGTCTCAAAGAGTAAATAGTGCAGTGATTGTTTTCCAGAAAGACGCATTTTCCGTCTTTCACTGTCTTTTTCATCTCGTAACTGTAGGGCGCTTTATCTTCAACTTTCACTGCGAACTCGGAGATCGGCTGCGAAGTTGCTGCAGCAATCTTTTCAGCCTCTGTGCTCAAAAGAAGAATGTGCCTAATCTTCTCTTGCGTGTTGCCGCAGCAAATTCCACACTTTATGCATCGAAAGCGCACGGCAGCGGGATACTCAAAACTCATTTTACTTCCCGACAAAACACAATATTTACGAAGGCACACATAAAAACTCTCATGCTTTCTCCTCTGGGTTTTCTTGAGTTTTAGGCTGTTCCTTCGTGCTCTGCGGTGACTATAGCCCCTTATATATAGATTGAAACGCTAAGTGAATTGCGCGTTTTACTAATAGGTGCGTAGTTTTGTTTTCGTCGCTTCCTGCGAAAGCGGATTGGAACATTCCAGCTGTCTTTGTTAAAGAAGAATGACAATGATATTCCTCTGCACAAGTCTTAAATTCGCAGCGGTAAATCCTCTCTTATCTTTCAAGGGGAAGAAAAGAATGAGCAAGGCAGTTGTAGAAGTTAACTCTCTAGTTAAGCAGTATGGGCAGTTGAGGGCTGTTGACGACATTTCCTTCGAAGTCTATGAGGGGGAAGTTTTTGCTTTTTTAGGCCCCAACGGCGCTGGAAAAACCACTACGGTGGAGATTCTTGAGTGCATCCGCCCGCTTACCAGTGGAACTGCAAGAATCTTTGGATATGATGTGACCCATGATAAAGATGTTAAAGAAATCAAGAGTCGAATAGGTGCTTTGCCTCAAGAGTTCAGCGCCTTGGATAAGCTTACTGTCAAGGAAAACATAGGCCTTATTGGAGATATGTACCAGAAACACCTTCCTGTGATGGAGATAATAAAGCTACTTGATTTGGAAGACAAAACTAATGAGAAATTTGAGAACCTTTCTGGAGGTTTGAAACAAAGGGTTGGCGTTGCAGCCGCTCTCGTCAGCGACCCTCAACTCATATTCTTAGATGAACCTACAACAGGCCTTGACCCTAAGGCGAGAAGAGACGTTTGGGCAGTGATTGAAAACCTTAAAAAATTGGGCAAGACTGTGTTTCTGACGACGCACTATATGGAGGAGGCTCAAGTGTTAGCTGACAGAGTAGCAATCATCAATAAGGGCAAAATCGCCGCAATCGGTTCTCCCCAAGAGTTGGTATCACAACACGGCGGCTTAAAGGTCCTTGTAATCAGAAAAGGAGACAAAAAACTTGCAGATTCGCTTCAGAAGAGATACGGTCAAACCACTATGAACGGTAATGGAGACATATTAGTGAAGATAGATGATACAGACGAGTTTTGGCGGGTCATGGCTACTTTGACTGACATGAAGGTCGGCAAGGAAATCGAGATTCAAACGCCAACAATAGAAGATGTTTTCCTAAAAATAACTGGGGGGCGAATTACAGAAGAGGGGGAATTGAAGCAATGAAAGTCATAACCATATTCAAAGCTGTAACCAAGAATTGGCTAAGAAGCCGCTCAGGACTCTTCTTCAGCATACTGTTCCCAGTACTACTATTACTGGTGTTCGGAGCAATCTTTTCAGGAATAGGCGGCTCTTCGCAGTACAGTCTTTACGTGCAAAACCTCGACACAGACGGTTCTGGACAGCCAACCGAGCTTTCAACAGCGCTTATTGATGCCTTGAACGGCACTGAAACCTTCACAATAAGCACTGTGCCTCCAGACGCAAACGCCACCGATTATGTTCGCGACAAGTTCGGACCCTTAGGCGGCAACATGCGCATCCTCGTAATCTCAGCAGGCTTTCAGGAGGATTTGGTTAACGGTACATTGAAAGTTAGAATTGGGATAATCTATGACACGTATCAGTACTATGAGCCATACATGACTGACGCTCAAAAAGCGGCTGTCCTGCAGGGACTTATGCAGATGCAGCAGTTTAACGCAACAATCCCCGACGCAAAATCTTCTTTAACCATTATGCTTGACCCTGCTGACCAGTCCGCGGTGATGGTAAAAAGCATCATCACAAGCGTAGCCAATGCCTTCAATTACCAAATGATTGGTGCAGAAAACGTAATCGAGTTTAACGAAACCTCTGTAACTGCCACGCGTTTCGGCACTGTAGACCTCTACGTGCCAGGCATTACGGCAGCCTTCATAATGACTAACGGAATAATTGCCTTAGCATCTACGGCTACAGAATTCAAGAGAAGAGGCATCATAAAACGCTTGTCAATAACTCCGCTCACGAAAATTGATTGGATACTGGGAAATGTTCTAAGTCAGGCGCTGCTGAATCTCATGTTAACCGCCATCATGATTGCTGCTGGCTGGCTGATGTTTAACGTTCGAATCATACCTGACGCCGTTACAATAGTTATGATTCTACTAGGCTCAATCATGTTTTCAGGCATTGGCATGGCTCTGTCAGGTTTCATAAAAGACGTGGAAGCCGCATCAGCCATCGGAAACGCAATAGCATTCCCAATGATGTTCTTGTCAGGAACGTACTTCCCAATAGAGATGATGCCAGATTACCTACGGACGGTTTCCAATGCACTGCCATTAACCTACTTCTCTCAAGGTCTCAAATCCGCAATGCTCTACAAGGACCCTGGAGGAATCTACTTAAACATGGCAATAGTCGCTGTACTCGCTGTCGTCTTCATAATCTTAGGCGCTCTTGTAACTCGATGGAAAGAAAAGTAAACTTGACATGCTACTTTGCCGCGCGTTACGAAAAGAAATATATGACTAGTGATTTCTCTCTTTTCAAAAAGGGCTGGTGATTTAAACGGCTGCATCCAACGCTGGAGAAAACGAGATGGTTGTCACGCCCTGGGAAGTCAAGGGCAAAATCGATTATGAACGTTTAATACGCGAGTTTGGCACTCAGCCTCTAACAGAAGAACTGCTCAAGAAAATAACGAAACACACGAGCAAGCTTCATCTTCAGCTTCAAAGGCACATATTCTTTTCCCACCGCGACTTGGACACGGTACTGGACCTTTACGAAAAAGGAACCAAATTCGTCCTATACACGGGCAGAGGACCCTCAGGACCAGTGCACATCGGGCATCTTGTCCCATGGATTTTCACGTTGCACCTGCAACAAAAATTTGACACAAGACTTTATTTCCAACTAACTGATGACGAAAAGTTTCTGATAGATGATGAGGCTACTCTTCCCGAAACACAGAAGTACGCTTACGAAAACGCCTTAGACCTCATCGCCCTAGGCTTCAAACCAGAAAACACGTTCATAATCTACGATGTAGAGGATATCGACTTGCTTTATGACGTAACTTTAGAAGTTGCAAAACGCATAACCTACTCCACAGCAAAAGCAACCTTCGGATTCCAAGACAACACGAACATCGGCTGGGTGTTCTGGCCCGCCATACAAGCAGCGCCATGCTTCATCCACGCGAAATTAACTGGCGAAAACGTGCCCGCGCTCATACCCGCAGCCATAGACCAAGACCCATACTGGCGCGTAACACGGGACATAGCTCAAAAACTCGGCTACTATAAACCAGCTCAAATTCATTGTCGCTTCCTCCCAGGCTTAGGACCAGGCGGAAAAATGAGCGCCTCCTTGCCTGAAACCAGCATTTTCACCATGGACCAGCCAGAATTGGTGAAACGTAAAATCTGGAACGCGTTCACAGGCGGCAAAGGAACAGCCGCAGAACAACGAAAAACGGGCGCCGACCCAACCGTCTGCTCGATTTTCCAGTACTACTTTTACCTCTTCGAAGAAGAAGACAAAAAGCTTGCGGAAAGAGAGCGCAAGTGCAAGGCAGGCGAAATTCTGTGCGGCGAATGCAAAAACGATTTAGTAACGCGGCTCAACAAATTCCTCGAAGAACACCGCAAAAAACGAGAAAAAGCAAAAGACGTAATAGAAAAATACCATATAAAGCGTTGAGGCGACGCTTAAGAGCGAAGCGTGACTTTAATGAACCGTTATGATGAGGAAACCCTTGAAAAATTCCGATTGTCTGGAAAGATTCTCCGCGAAACCCGAGAAGAAATGCGCGGTTTCGTTCGCGAAAACATGCCGATAATACAAGTGTGCGAGAAAGCCGAAGAGCTCATACGAGAAAAAGGTGGAAAACCCGCTTTTCCCTGCAACGTTTCCATAAACGAGATAACCGCCCATTACACATCGCCCCCTAACGACGAGAGAAGAATACCAGAAAAAACCATAGTCAAAGTGGACATAGGCGTCCACGTAGACGGCTACGTAACCGACACTGCCTTCACAGCATGCTTCAACCCAGAATACAAAAGCATGGCAGACGCTGCAGAACACGCTTTGAAAGTAGCCGTAGCCAATATTCACTCAGAAATTCTCGTCTCAAGAATCGGCGGAATAATCGAAAATGCCATAAAAAACCGCGGTTTCAAGCCCATAGCGAATCTAACAGGCCATTCTGTAGGAAGATACTTGATACACGCGGGAACCTCCATCCCCAATGTCGCGCAGCTGTCCCTCACGAAAATCAAAGCAGGCGAAGTGTACGCCATAGAACCCTTCGTTACCCTTCCAGAAGCTGTCGGCCGCGTCGAGGACGGCTCAGAAAAACTAATTTTCCGTTTAGTCAAAGCCAAATCGGTAAAAAACCCTTATGCGAAGCAACTCCTGGAGCACATTGAAGACAATTTTAAGACGTTGCCCTTCGCCGAACGTTGGCTGAAAGGCGTTGTACCCAAGGAACAGCACCGCGAAGCCTTCAGGGAATTGCTTGCGTCCAAAGCACTTATGGCATATCCCGTATTCGTTGAAGTGAGTAGAAAACCCGTTGCCCAAGCCGAGCACACAGTGCTCGTAACTAGAGATAGCTGCGAAATCTTGACTTAGAACGGAGACGCCTTTTCTTTTTCTTTGACTTCCTTATAAATCGCTGTTATCATCATCTTGTCGTCTGGGCATTTTTCGCAAGGTCCAAGCTCTTTGAACACGTAGTCGCCGCGCTGAAATTCCCTGACGCTTTTGGAGCCGCATTTTCTGCATTCAATCATCGTCATCATTGACGGATTTGCAATTTTCATGCTCATTACGCGCCTTCGCGATTGGAGCAACACGTAAGCCGACAGGGTCATGGCGATGAAACCTATGACCAGTAAATATCCCGCTACAATTTCCTGTCTCAAAATAAAGGCGTTGACAGCCAATGCGATAGCCACTAAGGATAACGCTAAGACTATGAGCACTATCATCAATACGAAAGTTGAAATTTTAGCAGTTCCAGATGATGAAGTTTCACTCATTCATTCTTTTCCTCCTATTGTCCAATGCCGATGGTGTTGCCGACGCCGACGATTATAATCTTGTCTCCTTCCTTTGTTCTTTCCAATATAACGCTCTTCACTCTTTCAATGGCTTTGTCAACTGCATCGGAGATCTCCTTGCGCATCGGAGAAACCGCATCGCCTATGTCTTCCTTTACTATCACGGCGTTTATCGGAATGTGGTATTCTAAAAGCGACTCTTCAATCTTGAACTGGTCAACGCCTGGCCCACCGATGGCTGCGCCGATGCCCTCGGCTACCTCGCCGACCCCTTCGCCTTCAAGCTTCAAACCAGCATCAATCATGATTACCGAGGCGATCTTCCCCTCGTTTTCATCGATAACTGCTTTCACCGCATCGCCAGGTTTACCCACGTTTCCACCCGGACCCTCAGCTTTTATTATGAAGGCGGTGCG
>DATDQZ010000014.1:0-10693 GCA_035292005.1 Bathyarchaeia archaeon
CTAATTTGACATGTTGCAAAGAGGCTGTAGCCGCGATTTTTTCAGCGTCCTTCCGTGGTATATTGCCAACTTCGGAGTGCGCCAACGCCAAGGCCGCTTCAACATCAAGCATTTTCTGAACACGCGTTTCTTCCTCGAAGACTCTGCGCATCTCAGCCGTTCCGTAACGGCCTGTGTCTATGGGTAAAATCGGCAACTCATTATCCCTCGACAAGAAGATACACAGATTAAAGATTAATGTTTTACCACAACAATAACAAAATAACACTGAACTTGAAAGGTCACAGGAGCACGAAAATGATAATCGCGGTGTTGGACAAAAGAGGCGAAGACGCAACGAGGACAGTCGTTAGAGTGCTTAAGTCGTTACACGTAGAGCACGCTGACGGTTTTGGATTAGCAACGCCGTTGATGTTCACGATGGAAAAAGACGCTGAGGCCTTGCAAAACCAAGACGTAAACTCGCCCGTATCGGTGGGCTACACTTTTTCAAAAATTCTCCCACAAGATGAGCCACAACATGCGCGGTTAGAGAACGCAGCGCTTGTGTTTGAAGGAAGAATATACTCGCCAACGCGAAATGCTTCAGCAACAGGGATTGTTGCCAAAAAACTAAAACAAAATCGTGACAAGGCAGTTGAGGCGCTGTTTGATGAAATTGAGGGTGACTTTTCATTCATTATAGCGGAATCGCAGAGAATCATCGCGGGAAGAGATCCCGTAGGTGTCCAACCACTATACTATGGCGAGAACAGAATCATCGCTGCCCTTGCCTCGAACCGAAAAGCCTTATGGAAACTCGGAATAAAGAAAACTCGGTCCTTTCCACCAGGGCACTTGGCACTTGTTAGCCACGAAGGCTTCAAATTCAAACCTGTCAAGACGCTTGTTTACTCAAAGCCAAAACCGATAACCATGCAGAAGGCAGCGGAAACGCTGCAAAAACTACTGGAACTCTCTGTCCGCAGACGAGTTTGGGGATTGAAGGAAATCGCGGTGGCGTTCTCTGGAGGATTAGACAGCAGCCTGATCGCGTTTCTAGCTAAAAGATACTGTGCTAACGTTCACTTGATTCACGTAAGCTTGAAAAACCGTCCTGAAACGGAAGAAGCGAAGAAAGCAGCCGACGAATTGAAGTTACCCATACATGTTTACCTATTCAGAGAGGGAGATGTTGAAGAGGTAGTTTCTAAAGTCGTAGAACTTATTGAAGAACCCGATCCCGTCAAGGCGAGCATTGGGATACCATTTTATTGGACGGCGGAGCAAACAGCGAAAACAGGATTTAAGGTACTACTTGCTGGCCAGGGTGCTGATGAACTTTTTGGAGGTTACCAACGCTACATTAATGACTATTTATTGTACGGAAAGGGAAAGGTGAGAAGAAATATGTTTAATGATGCCGTTGAGCTTCATGAAAGCAACATCGAAAGAGATGTGAAGATCTGCAGTTTTCACAACGTGGAGCTACGTTTGCCCTTTGCATCATACCAAATTGCCAACTTTGCCATAAACCTCCCTGTAGAATTAAAGATTGAAAAGAAAGCGGATTCACTGAGAAAACTCGTGTTGAGAAAAGTCGCCGACAATATAGGCCTGCCTACATCAATAACGAAAAAACCTAAAAAGGCGGTACAATACGCTACGGGGATAAATGATGCTCTCAAAAAAGTGGCGAAGAAACAAAAGGTAACAGTGAAAGAGTACGTGAACAAACTTTTTCTAAATCAATATGACCAAAAAAGCTGAAAGGGAATAGGCAAAGAAAGTAAGAAAGTTTCGGATATCTCTTGGGAGAAAACAGGTCAGACGCAACAGCTAAATCTTGGATCGCGAAGCGGAAACTCACTCGATAACCTGAATGGCACCTGAAGGACATTGGACTTCGCATGCTCTACAGACTAGGCACTCTTCGGGCTTGACGGGGACGGACTTGGACTCTTTGATCTCGAAAACTCCTACGGGGCAAGTGTTTACGCAGGTTTCGCATCCATTGCACTTGTCATTTTCGACTATTATTTTTACCATGTTTTATACCTCTTGTAGGTTTTGTTGAAAAAACAAGCAGATGGATAAAAGTGTTTAGGTCTGTTAGCGAATTTCTTCACGTAGTCTTAAGAGGATTCCGTTGATTGTTGTCTCAGCTTTCTCTTTTCGCCGCTGGTAGTCCGCGAGAAATTTCTTGTATTCCTCTAGCGAGAGTTCGCCTCTTCTATGGCGAGTTTCAACGCTGCTAGTGTTTGTTTCAACTTCATTGAGTTTGGTTTCTGCAATATCAAGCTGCCGAATCAAATCCGCGTATTTACCGCCCGCACTGCGAAAAATCGACCTCAATTCAGCGATGTTCCTGGATAGCGCATCGAAGCGAACCTCCAACGTTCTCCGTTGCACTTTATATCGGCGTCTCGGAATCTTGCCTTTCTGCGCTCTTATGTCGAGGAACTTCAACTCTGAAGCTATTCTGTTTTTCTCTTCGTACGCCTCGGTGAAGGCTCTAACGTGATCTGGACTAAGGCCAACGGGTAATTTTGGCACTACAATTCTCGGCGGTGCTGAAGGTTTAGGTCTTCTCCAAAAAGCTACAATTGTGCATCCGACCGTCATTAACGCCCACACCCATATAGTGGGACGGAAAGATAGCCACAGAGGGTTATATTCGTACGTAATCTGCAAAGCGTTCTCTGAAGGAAAAACATCGTCTATGTAGCTGACGCCTTCTCTGTTAATTGACAATTTTTCTTGAAAGATCTCTCTACTTAAACTTAAGGAAGGGTCTATTGAGGAGAGTTGCGGCGTTAGAAATCGTGCACCTTCGGGAAGAACAATGGTGACAGAAGCCTCATCAACATAGTAATTAAAATATGGGAAAAGATCAAAATCCAAGGCAAAGCGGGTGGCCTGTTCAGAAGACACGCTGGGCAAAGTGTACTCAGCCGTCACCAATGTGGATTCGCCGCTGTTTAGAGACGATATGAAAGTGACGTTGACCAAGTGCGTGCTGGCGTTGCTAGTTAGAACTTCAACAGTCAATGCCCTGCCGAATTCATCTCTTCCAGCAATGTTTGAAGCGTTAGGAGGCAAACTTATTTCAAGAGAATCGAGACTGCCTGTTGAGTTGTTAACAATGCGGTAACTGTCAGAAGCCACTATATCTCCTAAAGGACTTATTGTGATTATGCGATCTAGTTTCTTTATGTCGATTATTTGAAGACTATCGACGGGCAGAAAAGCGGCAGATGCGGGTGAATATGTGAATGCGGCCAAGTTTTCCTTAACGAAATTAGTTGTGTCAACGATTCCGTCGTCTTTCGTAACTGTCACGTCTATTGCGCCACCCGGAAACACAAGGGTAACATTACAATCGGCCACTTCTTTCACAAAACTAGGGTAAGCTGGGAAATCGACGCTGAACAATCTGGTACTCGCATCGTAACTAACAAGGTCATTTGAAAGAATAAATATGACAGTAAAAACTTGAGGAGATCCTTGTGGAAAACTAATGTTGGCACCGTAAAAACCGCTTCGGTCTTCCAATGACACGCCAAGACTCATTGGAAGAGTGTTATTTGCGTCGTCGTAAGCCACGCCTTTAAGGACGTGGGAGCCGTACTTGTATGGAAAACCTATCAGGAAACCACCCGTTAATTGCCCAGTCACTTGGATGGTGTCGCGTATGACCATGTGCCCTGAGTACATGACCTCAACTTGATGGTCAACATGCTGCATACTGTAGCCAGCATCCTGAGCTGAAGCTGTTCTAATGTTAAGAGAAAAGGGCAAGAACATAGCCAGTGAAAAAACCATAAGAGCAATGATCGCGATGATTCTCTTCACTTGAATTCCCCGGTTTAAGGTTTCTCTATTTTACTCGCCAGCTTATTTATTTACTTTTAGAATAAGACAATGCTATGCCGCCATGTATTTAGCGTTTCGGCAAATAGAAGAAGGATTTACAAAACGGCAAACTCTGGAAAGCCTTAGCAAAGTCCGCCTTGTTTAAAATAGTAGTTCTCTTCTTTCTTAGGACCAAAACTTCTCACGCCTTCTTTCTTCAGTTGCTTTCTGAGTTCCTCAGCGTATTCCTTGGTCAGTTCGCCCCTCTTCTCCAAGTATGCGATTATTGATTCTGCCTCTGTTTCTGTGTCGCATCGTCGTATGAAATCCACAACCGTTGGATTATAATGGCGAAACTTGTCAGACAACGCTTTTTCGGCTGCGTCAGAATCGGTTCGAACAGAATTTACCGCGACTTTGCTGTCTCCAAGTTCAAGTTCCTTCGATAGATTCGGAAACATTTTCTTAAGCGATTTTTTGTTGATTCCCACGGGTGCAATCCTCAAACAAAGCTATCCTCGATAACAATATGGAAGTGCATCTTTAAGTGCCTTTTTCCTGAAAAGCGGAGCTTGTTGCTGAAACAGAATCGATACAATGGTTTGACAGAAACTTAGAGTGGAATAAATTGTTGCGCCGGGTTTTCTTTAAGTAGCCTTTCTAGCTCTTGAATGTTAAGGCCTTTGATTTCATCTCCGAAAATCGCGCATTTTCTCTTTCGACTTGCTTCCTCTAAGCTTCGGACAACGATTTCAATTCTTTGCTTCCCCAAAGTTTCTGTGTATATATGGAAGGAGCTTTCGGTTTTTCCTTGTTTAGTTACGGTGGTCCACTCGGTTTTAGAAACTTCAAAGCCATTTGCCTTGAGGAGATTCACGATTTCGCCGGGCGAATCATGATGCAAGGCTATGTCGATATCGCTTCCTTGATGGGTTGCCCCACGCCAAACGCTCCCAATTAAAAGGGGACCATACGCCGCGAGAATTTTCATTGTTTTTAAGGCTTCGTTGCGCATTTGGATTAACCGTTCTTTTCTGGCTGGCCCTTCGTTTTCCTCGGCGATTCTGTCAAGTTCCAAGGCAACTTCAAGGTTTGTTGGGAGAAAGTGAACGCCCAAAGTTTTTGCAGCTTTCAATTTGGCTTGTTTATATTCCTTTTCCGCTCCGAAATAAAGTAGGGTGGCAGCTTCCCTCGCGATTTTATACTTTAAATCTGCAGAATTAGTGTTCAATTCTTCACCGTGCGCCGAATAGATCAGCGTTTAAGTATTTGTTCGTACAGCTCCAGTGTTTTTTCAGCGATTTTGTTCCATGTGAATTCGTTCAGGACTCTCTTTCTGCCGTTCTTTCCAAGCCATTTCCGTTTTTCTGGGCTTTCTAGGGCACTTGTTATACCCCATGCAATGTCCGATGGGTTGTTAGGATCTATGTGGTAACCGCATTGTTCTTCACCGCAGCAGACGACTATCTCGCGCATTCCGCTGACTCCCACCGCGCCCACGACCACTGGGCGTTCCATGCTCATTGCCTCAAGGGCGACTATGCCGAAAGGCTCATAGAGACTCGGAAACGCTGCGACATCACACGCGGCGTAATGAAGGATGCGTTCTTCTTCGGAAATAAAATCGAAACGAAATTTCACGTACTCGTCTAACCTCATGGTTCTGACCAAATTTGTCAAATATTCTTGCAAGTCGCCTACGCCCACGATAACTAATCTTGCCTTTGGAAACTTGGGCAAAATATGCGGCATAGCCATAATCAGTTTGTCAACGCCTTTGACGCCCACGAGCCTTCCGAGAAAGAGAATCATAAGGTCGTCATCTTTTAGACCGTAATATTCCCTGATTTTCCGTGTTTGTTCTGCAGATGCGCTCTCTGGGTTGTATTTTTTCGGGTCAACTCCGTTATAGCTCACGCATATCTTATCCCGTGGGAACCCAAGCTGTATCAGCTCATCTTTCATGGCGTATGATACCGTTACTATTATGTCTGCTACGTTGGCTCCGCGCAGTTCGATGCTGCTTACGACGCTGGAACCGTTTCCGAGGGTTCTTCCCTTTTCGGTTGAGTGAACGTGGAAGGCTAGAGGCAGTCCGACTTCTTTCTTTACCGTAACTCCACCTATTACTGAGAGCCAGTCATGTGCAACCACAACGTCATATTTCATGCCTTCTTTCCTGATGAGTTCATTGACGAATTTTGATGCAGTTAGATAATTGTAGACGAGGAGTTTGCCGAATAAATGCAGTCCTCTGCCCCACTTTTTGATGTCCTCCGCGATTACGTCAGGCAGCGAATCCGAAACATCGATGTGTAATGGACGATGAATTTCTATGCCGCGCCAAATTTCTCTCGTTGGAAGTGTGCCAGCATCATCATTCATCGTGAAAACAGTCACATCGTGATCCATTAGAACAAATTTACGCGTCATTTCAGCAACGTAAGTTCCCAATCCACCGACAATTTTAGGCGGATACTCATAAACAAACACGGCAATCTTCATTCTTGGTTTTCACCGTTTTCCAGTTAGCATTACGTATCTTCGCACTAAAACTTTGTGTATTTCACGTCAACGAAAACCACTGAATAACCCGCAGAGACTGTATGGAAAAAAGCTGGGAAAGTTTGATTAGCCCGTGTGCACATATAATCAATGAGTGTGGTTGCAACAAATGAGTTTATCACCTATCAAGCGCGAGATACTGGAAACTATGTTATTGCACGGCAAACACGTAAGCGCCGCGCAGATAGCCAAAGAATCCGAAAAAAAATTTCCCTCAGTTATGATGCACCTGATCGGGCTTACCCGCATGGGGTACGCAAACTCGCCTGAAAAAGGACAATACGCTATAACGGAAAAAGGCAAAAAAGCCCTCGGCATACCTGAAATTAATAAAGAAATCGCTAGAGCAATATTAGCAGACACTTCACGTGATAAAGCATTTCACTTTTACGCGGGCATAGGAAAACCGTTAAGCCTCTACGCGCATGGCCTTCAAGATTTCTGTGACAAGATCCTGAAAGTCAATGTAGACTCGATAGAATTTCACGTAAACCGCGGAGATTTTGAGTCTTGGTTCGCAGGACTCGGCGATGAGGAGCTGGCAAGAAAAACAGCGTTGCTGAAAGAAAAGAAGATGGCTGGAGAGGAACTGCGCAGAAAACTGCATGAGATTGTGGAGAATCGATGCTTAGTATTAGCTAAATTGATCTAAGACACGCAATCTGCCTGAGTGATTCGGCTACTCCTTTACGGGCTTGAAACGTTTTCCAAGCTTTTCCAGAATTTGCTGTAGGTTGTGTACTCCATCAAAAATATGATTTTTGGAGAAACTATGAAATAATAAGAGCTGCATAATCAAGTGCTGGAGATGTTAGCGGTGAGCGAGGTCAGAGTGGTTTCGGTGAAGATTCCAGAAGAAGTTTATCACGAGATGGTCTTACGCGTTCCAGAAGGGGATAGGAGCAATTTTATCCGCGAAGCCATAATCGAAAAGCTCCAGAAAACGCCTAAAGCGGACAAGCTTCTCGAATTGGAAGAAAGAATGGGCAAGATTGAACGTGAGTTTGGAGAAGTCAGGAAGTACCTTGCGGACTTGGAATTGCTCACGTACCAGCATGGGAAAATAAACCCGCACACGTTCTGCATCGACGAAACAGACCATAAAATAATGGATTACCTTTTACATTACAAGGGCGCAACCACGCCAGAACTGGCGGATTACATGAAAACGAACAGGTGGCTGATCCTGAACAGGTTAAGGAAAATCCAGAGAAACTCGAAGAAGCAGCTTGGAAAATCCGTGATAGACTATTACGCTGGCGAAAAATCTGGAAAGAAAAAAGCTTGGTGGATAAACGAAGAATTAATTCAAGAATAAAGGCGATTAGCTTAAGTTTTGAAGCCTAATTAATCTGGTTGAACGGGCCCGTAGCCCAGTACGGATTAAGGCGTCGGCCTCCGGGCGCTTCTGCGAGGGAAAGCCGAAGAACAGGGGTTCAAATCCCCTCGGGCCCGCTCCCATTTGGGGCCAAGTTCCCAGCAACTCATATATCTCAAAGGCTCTTGCACAGCATTATGGCTAGGGCGCGCTGAATATGGAATGTTTATGGTTAGGTTTCCTCAACCCCACAAGAATGATGCTCATCGCAAAGTTCTGCACATGAAATTTCGTTGTCCTGCCAAAACTAGGCATTTATCTTCCTAGGCGGTAGAATCTTGTCCACAAAGAGTCAGGTAAAGTTTGACGGAAACAGAGCATTCTCGTTAGTTGAAGACGCTATGAAGGTTGAGTTTAGGTCTTGGTTCCACGTAATCGAGAGGTATCGTCCATTCGCGTACCAGTGTGCGAGGTTCTCTTTTTCTGCGCCTGCAGCGTTTGGCATGTTGTTGAAAGCATCGTAAAACTCGCTGGCGTCATAACTGGAGTCCCACTTGATGTTCCATGTGAAAAGGAACTCGTCGCCTCTTTCGTAGTAGGTGAAGTTGTCTCCAGACCAACCTGCAGCGGCTTTCTGCGCTTCGCTTTCATCAAGCCAGTTATCCAGCATTATCTGAATGAAGAATTCGCCGTAACGGTCATTTCTTACTTGGCTCCAGTCGTTTTCGGCTAGCTCTGGCGCTGCAACTTGCTGAGCGGTTTCGTTTGCGAAGTACTTGCCAGGATGAACTACTTGCTCGGTGGTGGTGGGTGGGTTCGCATACGCTTGGTTCACGCTTATCCAGCCGCCTTTCTGGTAAATTGCGTTGACGTATGGTTTGCCGTAATCGTAGGGAAAGTAGTTAAGGTATGAGATTGTGCTTGGAAGGTCCAAGTGAAGCTCGTTGAGCATTTCGTTACTCAGCAGGAACCACGGCACCTGGTCAACAGCAACACTCGCCATACTGGCTTCGGCTTTGGTTTGGTTTTTGTAGTAGTCACCCGTAAAGGAAGCGTCACCCTCAATTAATGCGGCATGAGCTTTGTTGCCGTCAAATGTGGATGGGGTTTGGGGCATGTGGAATTGACCCTGCATGATGTGGGTTAGTTCGTGGACGAAAGTTGCTGTGGCGTCAGGCTGTATGAAGGGGTCGAAGTTCTCTCTCACAATGTATATTTTGCCGTTCCAGCTTGCGGCGCCGAAGTACCCAGCCCAATCAACGTTTGCCTGGTAGAGGCTGGCGTTTTCGGGTATCATGAAAAGTGCTTTGTAGACTTTTTCTTCCCTTAGGATGTTGGTCAAGTCTGGTTCAGCGTAGCCCTTCCCCCAGGTGTCAATAGCCCACTGTCGGGTGACGACTACGAGTTCCACTCTGGAGATGGTTACGTTTCTTATTTGTTCAACTATGCCATAGGCTTGTTGGAAGCTTTTTTGGGCTTGTTTGGTGTAGTCGTCGACAAGCAACTGAGCTACGCCGAAGGCACTCACTAGAAGAACGGCAACGAGGCAAACCGTAACAGTGATAAGCCCTATTTTAGAGTTCGCAGCTGCTCACCTTAGACATTGAAAGCTTGAGATTGGGGAAAAATAAAGTTTGCCTCAAAAACTTAAAAAACCTAAACGGTAAAAATTACGCAGATTCTTGATGTTCTGTTGCGCCCATAGAAACTTGTGTCCCCTCTGAGGTTTCAGCCTATATATAAGGGGGCTATAGTCTCCGAGAGCACATTAAAACCTTGACTTTCCACAGTCACTCTTGCTTTCCGCGCTTGTGCCTTTTGCGATAGTCTTCAGCAGTCGGAAAAACTTCCCTTACACGCTCAAAGCGTTTCTTTGCGTTAATCCTGTTCTCTAACGCAATCACACCCTTTGGCCTGCTGAATTTCTCTACTTTGCCGTCTTCTCTTTTTCTCGTAATCTTTATGCAGTCATCAACCATACAGCTCAAGACGCAAGCACCGCAATAGACGCATAAATCCTCAACAACCCCAACTTCGCCTAGTGCCCAGTACAACGCGTTGGTCGGACATGCTTTAATGCACAGTTTGCACTCCAGTCCCTGGCATGTCCGCTTATCCACGCTGATGCTTCCTTCCGCAAAAAACTCTTTTACGCCCGAAGACGCCAAAAGCTCTTCTCTCCGCTTCTTTTTCGCCTTCTTTCCACTATCCGACAGCAAATCGAATATGTCAACGCTAGAAGAGCTTTCTTTAGGCATCTGTATCACCTAACCAATTATGGCTTATAGCCTATAATAATCGTGAATTATAATTATTTATCTAACCTCAACAACAAAAACCGACGTGCAAACGCTCGAAACAAAGCCCTTATAATCCAGACAAGCATCTTCTCCAAGTCGTGAACGCAAAATGTGCGAATTCAACGTTATCCTAAACGGAAAAACCCAATTCAAAGATGTGACCTACGCAAAAACCGAAAACAGCAACGTCACCGTCAGAAACGTGCTGGGTGAAGCAAAAGAGTTCAAAAACTGCAAAATCACCGAAGTTGACGTAAACGCAACACGTTTGGTCTTAACTGTCATAAAACCCTAAGAACAACACACTCTCTCGTTTTTTCAAGCTCTTCAGCACTTAAATGCTTTGCAGTATGGCGAATTGGTTGCCTTCTGGGTCTAAGGCTAATGCCCACCAGCCTACGCCTGGAACCTCCATCTTTGGAACGATGACTCGCCCACCTAAAGCCTCGATTTTTTTGACGTATTCGTCCACGGATTCTACAGCAATGTAGTTAACAGGTTTATGCTCTGGATTTTGCCTTTTCATCATCCCACCATTAACGCCAGGCCGCTCAGGCATGCCCTTCTCATTAACAGGCACAGTCTCTATACCGTAGTATTCTACTGGTCCAGGCATCTTCTCGATCTTCCACCCGAAAAGCTCACTATAGAACCTTCTGAGTTTTTCCACATCATC
>DATDQZ010000015.1:0-2895 GCA_035292005.1 Bathyarchaeia archaeon
AACTGGGCGATGACGTTTTCCGCGAAGACCCAACGGTCAACAGGCTTGAGGAGATGGCTGCGGAGAAGATGGGTAAGGAAGCGGCGCTGCTGGTTACGAGCGGAACCCAAGCGAATCTGGTTTCGTTGATGAGCAACACGAGACGCGGGGAACTAGTGATATTGGAAGCGGAAGCGCACATGTATTGGTACGAGGTGGGCGGAATCTCCGCGATAGCTGGGCTGCTGCCATGGCCACTTAAAAGCCAATTTGGAGCGCTTGACCCAAAAGATGTTGAAGTGGCGATAAGACCGCGGAACATCCATTTTCCAGAACCCACTCTGATATGCGTTGAGAACACGCACAACAGGCACGGCGGAACCATAATAACACCTGACCAGATTAAAGCGATAAGTGAAGTTGCCAAGGCGCATGGCTTACGGCTTTACATGGACGGCGCAAGGATTTTTAACGCAGCTGTCGCCTTGAAAGTCGACGTGAAGGAGTTCACGCGGCACGTGGATAACTTGATGTTTTGCTTGTCTAAGGGCTTAAGTTGTCCTGTTGGGTCGGTGGTTGTTGGCACTCGAGAATTCATCGATAAGGCGCGGAAGGTGCGGAAGGTTTTGGGCGGTGGAATGCGGCAAGCAGGCATAATCGCAGCGTCAGGCATCATCGCCTTGGAGAAGATGATTGATAGGTTGGAGGAGGACCACAGAAACGCTAGGCGGTTAGCTGAGGGAATAGCGAAGATAGAAGGCATTGTGGTTGATATGGAAAGGGTGCAGACGAACATGGTCCTCTTTGACATCAGCGGCTTGGGAGTTGCGGATGAGCTGTTTCTTTTGAAGCTGAAGGAAAACGGCGTTCTCGCCTTGACGAATGCCAAGAACAAGGTGCGGATGGTGACGCATCGAGGAATCGAGAAGGAACACGTAGAAAAGGCAGTAGTCGCAGTTGAGAATGTTGCAGGTGAGCTTGCTCGGGTTTCGCCTAAATGACTTGCCTATCGCTGTGTAGGTAGCCTATGAAAAATTTGACCTCTATCCCTCTATCGTTTTCATGCTTTGGAGCATGGCGCGGAACTAGTGCTTGGAAAAACTTATACCCCCTCTATATATAGGTTGAACTTTAGTGTAGAACCTGTGTTTGATGTTGAAGAGTTTTGCTTCTAGCGCTCTCTGCAGGACTATAGCCCCCTTATATAAAGACTGAAACATAGCTTGAATTTTAGAGTGAAGCTGGTGTTTGGTTTCTGTGTAATCTGGGTTTTTCGGGTGTGGTGTTGAGGACTTCTTGATTTTCAAAAGGTTTAATTGAAATGAGACTTGTTTATGAAACGATGTCAGAGATAGAAAAGGCTGATTGGTACTTCATAGTTCCAGCGACGACTGTTTGGGTTTTGTCGATACTTGTGACGGCGTGGGATTTTCTGCAACTTCAAGGAATGGTCTATCATTTCGGCGTAGTAAATGTTGTTGGATTAGCTCTTTTCTGGGCAGGGGTATCTTTGCGAGCGATTGGTAAGAGAACCTTGGCGAAAAGCTATTCGTATGTTCTAAGGGTCTCGCAGAAAAAAGCGCTCGTCAAGCATGGCGTTTACAGGTTTGTTCGGCACCCGATCTACCTTGCTGCCATACTTTACACAACAGGAACACCTTTGATCTTTTCTAGCGTGTACGGTTTCTTGGTGATACTTGGTTTCATACCGTGTATTCTGTATCGAATAGATATAGAAGAAAAGATGCTCATTCAAGAATTTGGAAAAAAGTATCTTGAATATAAAAAGAACACCAAGAAACTGATTCCCTATGTCTATTAATGCTAGTTTCTGATTGCTGATTTCATGGTGGCGGTCTTTTTTGGGCGTATTGGTAGCGGCGCGGTTTTCCTTCTCGTGTTGATTTTTCCATCTTTAACCAAGCTTATTAGTGCACAAGTTTCTCTACAATTTGAGTTTTTTGAGAGCTTGTTCTGGCGTTAGAACCTTCAACCCGCGTACACGCCTATAATGCTTCAAGTTTCTAGTAATCAATGGCATACCGCTCATCTTGCAGATGCACCCAACAAACAAATCCCTAATCTCAATAGCCTCTCCACGCCTTCTTAAATCCGCCAAAACACGACCAGCCTCAACCGAGCTTTCATAATTAAAGTTTACGACTTCCAGCTGACCAAAAAAATCTTCAGTGTCTCGGACAAGCTCCGCTTTCTTAGGAGCCAAGTGTGCTCCCGACCAAATCTCAAACGCGTTCACGCTAGTAGTGCAAGCAGACACTTTTCGCTCATAAACGCTTTCCATGACATGCTTGACTTCGTTCGAAGGCTTTCTCAAATAATCTATGAGAACGTCTGTGTCCAAACACACACGCGTTAAGCTTTCCATGTAGACCACAATCTTCTGATATCTCTCATAAGCTCTTCAGGATCCTCGGGATACCCTTTCCAGCAACCCGCAAACGTCAACAAACTTTTCGCTTTATCAGCTTTCTGCAAAACAATAAACTCGCCTTTGTCCACAACCTTTAACTCGTCTCCTACCTCAACGCCAACTTTCTTCCGCACTTCCTTCGGAATGGTAATCTGATATTTCCGCGTAACCCTAGTTGTCGATTTCACAGGAACACCGTACTACAAAAAAGTACTACAAAACACTTAAACCTTTCGCACCTAACGCGTCGGCGCCTCATAGAAAATTGATTTATATGTCTTGATTCTACTATCTAGCTTATGAAAGAACTAACCTTCTACGTAACAAACGCAGAAGAAATCAACAAAAAATACAGTGGAAAACACATAGCAATAGTTGATAACAAAGTCGTAGCAAGCGGAAACGATCCAAAAAAAGTCTGGGAAGAAGCCAAAAAGAAACATCCAAAGAAGAAACCAGTGCTAGCTTTCGTTCCAAAAGAAGAA
>DATDQZ010000016.1:0-2930 GCA_035292005.1 Bathyarchaeia archaeon
CAGCAACTGGTAAGCATGGTTCATGCCGTGGCTTACGGCGAGCAATCGCAAATGGACTCTATTTTTCTCCTGCACTACGCCAAGCTTCCTCTATTCTGCGTTAATGGCTCGGTTTGCACTATTCAACATTATGCCGCGCAGCCGATATAAGCTGGAAAAGCTGATTGCTAGACTGTGGCAGAGACAAAAAATAAAAATGCCGCAACCATATTGAGATAACGGCTCACTGAGTCCAGTGCGGGGTTCCCCAAGCCTGGTATGGGGCAGGCCTGCTAAGTCTGTGGTCGAAAGGCCGCGTGGGTTCAAATCCCACACCCCGCGCTTTTCTTGCCCAAAATTTGCGTCATTCTTGCTGGTTTCAGGCAAGAAGCTTGCTTATTTACCGTTTTTTGTTTTTCGTTTCTGTTGCATTTCACTTTTAGGTTTAAATTCCCCGCGCTGTCCACTTTTCTTTCTACGTGTAGTTAAAAGTTATAGACGGTTTTTTACATTTGGTTTACCGTCTGGGTCGCCCGAAAGCTCTTTCAATTGCGATAGGCATTTCGAAAGGATAGAATCGCTAGAACCGATTTCCTTTTTCCCAATAGTAGAGGAACAGGTCTTTGACCCAGTTGAGAAACGCTGGGTCCTTTCCAAAGAACCCTGCCAAATAATCCATTCTGCCTCCATTGAAACGAAGGGAAAGCGTAGCCTCTTTTTCTGTAACCATGATGATTGCTGGAATGTCTGAGACAGCGAGGCATCTCCATTCGAGGTTTCTACATTTTTCAGACCAAGTCCTATACGCAGGAAGGTCGCTTTCTGGAAAAATGTCTTTGAATTTGACTCCTTTGCGGATTTGTTCGTAAAATATCGGGGCGATGGCTTCAAGTGCGCTGCCTTCTCGCATTCCCCACGTGAATTGCTCGGCTTCTCTAAACATCTTCTCAGCCATTTGCATACAATTTATTCTGTCCATGATGAGGGTCGTTTGTGAAAGTTCACCTATTCTATTCACGAATTGGTAGGGAAGCCGCCAGATGTCATGCGTCGAAAAGTATTCCTTGTGCTTTGAGACGAACTCTAACGACGCGGAGAGCTGCAACACGAGCTTGCCATACTGAGTGATGGCGTACGTGCCTTCAGGGTGCTTTTGAACAAGCAACGCTTCGCTCAGGCGTTGTAGTTGCCTGAAAGTTTCGGTGGTCGTTAAGTCTAGTTTGCGTGCGATATCTTTCATTTTCAAATTCTTCTCGTTTAGCTTGCACAGTATGCCGAGTCTGCTTTCGCTGGCAAGCTCAAAAAACAGCTTTTCAATACCTTCCTCATTCTCCATCCTTCATCACCGATGTTAATTCATTCACACCGTTGTATACAATTCACATCGTCAGCAAATAAAAGTAATCAATGTCCGGCGCCTGAGAGGAGAGCAGGAGACAAGAAGCATGGAAAATGAAGTAAAAGACAAGGAACGGTTCTTCTCCATCGAACTCAAATCAAAAGCCAACCTCAAGAATGTCGCCATAGCAAACGGCTCCCACGACAGCGTTCTCGTGGAAGGCTCCATAGGTGAACTGGTGCAAGCAGCGTTTGCGGAAGAAATAATTCTGGAAGTCATCGGCAAAAAAGGAATTCTGAGAATAAACCTCGGAGAAGATGAAATCAAAAGAACAATGCAGAAAGAACAAGCGGAGGTGAAAAACCTATGAAAACAGCGAACAAAGCGCAATCACCAGGAAGTAAAAATCGAATAGGATTCTGGTCGGCTGTCCTTACAACCGTGTTGACTGTAATATCCTTCTCGATTGCTATTAACGGCACTCCATTAAACAGTTACGCGTATCCCTACATAGCGCCATTTATTCCATTTGATTTTGCATGGTTGATTCCAGCACTTATTTTGATGCCGACATTTGTGGCGTTGACTGCTTCAATCCATTACTACGCACCAAATGAAAGGAAGATATTCAGCCAAATTGCATTGTCTTTTGCCATCGTTTGTGCAGTCTTGTTGATGGCGGACTACTTCATTCAGTTGACTGTAGTTCTGCCTAGCACCTTATCAGGAGAGACGGCGGGTCTATCCCTCTTCACGGAGTATAATCCCCACGGTATGTTCGTTAGTTTGGAAGTTCTAGGATTCTTGATGATGAGTGCGGCTTTCCTGTTTCTCGCTCCAATCTTCGATAAAGGGAGACTACAACAGTCTATCCGATGGCTTTTTGTCGCAAGCTTCATCTTAGCAGTCAGTTCTGTTGTCGGTCTCTCCACAGCAGGATACGATATCGTTTATTCTGAAGTGGCTATCATCTCTATAACATGGATAGTGTTGATAGTTTCAGGAATCTTGCTGGCTGTCCTATTCAGGCGTACTGCTAAGATGCCGCAGGGTTAATGGTATCGCTTGATTTTTGCTGTGCTGCTCGACCAGTCTTTGCAGCCGGCATTTTTTTCCCTATCCTCATGACGGATATTTTGTTTAAGACGTAGAAAATCAACTGAAAAGAGAGCGCACAATGTGCTTTTTAGCTGAGCTTATAGTATGGCTTAAACTGCGCAAACTTTCATATCTTTAAGAGAGGAATTTTTGTAGCAGTCGCTACACGGTGAATTTAAACGTGGGTTCAAATCCCACACCCCGCGCCATATCCGTTAAATTTTGAATGTTAACCGAGGATTTTGATGCCCTCCAAGCCATATTTGGCGCCTAATAGAAATACAATGCAGAAACGATAGAGGGGTAGATAGCTGGAAAATTAACGCAAGTGTTCTTTGTGCACTGACATGTATCTTCTGATGAGGTAGTTTGCAAATCCGTCTTCGGTTCGGTGGAGGGCTTTGTAGTATGATTGTCTTCGCTTGTATTCTATTATGAGTATGGGGTAACCGTTTCTCCATAAGAGATAGTTCATTAGGAGCCTGCCTATTCTGCCGTTGCCGTCGCCGAAAGG
>DATDQZ010000017.1:0-5185 GCA_035292005.1 Bathyarchaeia archaeon
GGATAGTCCTCAAACGGGTAGAACGTGCCTATGGCGTTGCTTCCTCCGCCCACGCAAGCAACCAGCGCGTCTGGAAAGCGCTTCTCCTTCTGCATAATTTGCTCCTTTAGCTCGCGGCCGATGACGCTTTGGAAATCCCTGACCATCATCGGATACGGATGGGGACCCACAACCGACCCGATGAGGTAATAGGTTGTTTGGAGGTTAGTAACCCAGTCTCTTAACGCTTCGTTGATAGAGTCCTTCAACGTTTTGGAACCTGACTCCACAGGGTGCACTTCAGCGTTTAACAGTTTCATCCTGAAAACGTTAAGCCGCTGCCGCTTCATGTCTTCAACGCCCATGTACACTTCAGCCTTCAAGCCCAACGCGGCGCAAGCCATGGCCGTGGCGACTCCATGCTGACCTGCTCCTGTTTCGGCGATGACTCGTTTCTTGCCCATTCTCTTTGCCAGCAACGCTTGCCCAAGCGTGTTGTTAATCTTGTGGGCGCCTCCATGAGCCAAATCCTCCCTTTTCAGGTAGATTTTCGCTCCGCCTAGTCTCTTCGTTAAGTTCTCCGCGTAGTACAGTGGCGTTGGTCTCCCAGCATACTCTGACAGGTAGTATTCCAGCTCCTTTTTGAATCCCGAATCTTCTCTGGCTTGGTTGTAAGCTTCTTCCAACTCATTTACTGCTGCCATTAACGTTTCTGGGACGAAGCGTCCACCGTACTTTCCGTATTTTCCATCGATCGGATAACGGCCTAGTTTTTTCATGTTCTAACATCCTTCGCGTTTTTAACGAAATCCGCCATTTTTTTGGGATCCTTAATTCCCGGTTGCAGTTCAACGCCGCTGGAGACGTCCACAGCGTAAGGCTGAACAGCACGCACCGCTTCTGCGACGTTTTCAGGGTTTAGTCCTCCAGCCAGAATCAACGGCTTCGGGTCAATAACTTGCTTAACGCGTTTACTTAGTTCCCAATCGTGAACGATGCCTGTTCCCCCGTATCTCCCCTTCACAAAAGAGTCGAGAAGAACAGCGTCGAACATTTTTGACACTCTTGAGGCGACATCAAGGGCGTTAGCGGGATTCGCGTTGACAGCTCCTATTAAATGAGTTTTTGGAAATTTCAATCGAACGTACACGGCGGCGGGTAGGTTTTTTCCGTGAATTTGAATGACGTCTGGATTCAGCTTTTCATAGGTTTCCGTAAGTTCGTCTAAGCTTGTTGGAACTGTGACCAGAACGCTTTTTACGAAAGGTGGAACCTGCCTGATTAGTTTTTCAGCTTTTTCGAGTGAGATGTTTCTTGGCGAGGTGGTTGTTCCCACCACGAATCCAACGGCGTCAGTTCCAGCCGCGGCGGCGGCATCCAAATCCTCTTTTCGGGTTATTCCGCAGATTTTTACCTTAACTGTTCTCATAGAGCCTGCACGAACTCCTTAACTTTTTCTTCAACGTTATCGGCTAACATTATGGCTGACCCGATGAGGAAGGCGTGGGCGCCACATTCACGCAGGAAATGAAGATCGGCAAGCGTGTTAATTCCACTTTCACTCACGACAATTTTTCCGTTGGCATCACTGTTTTTCAGGATTCTCCTCGTTACGTCCAGATTTACTTTTAACGTTCCAAGGTCGCGATTGTTAATCCCTATCATATCCGCATCGCTGTTTACAGCAGAACGAAACTCACCTTCACTATGGGTTTCTAGCAGAACTTCGAGGTTTTTTGAGTGCGCTTTCCTTATCATTTCGTTAGCGTCACATTCGCAGTATCCTCTATCAAAGAGGGCTTGTATTAGCAGAGCAGCGTTGGCGCCGACCTTTGAAGCTGCTTCTAACTGTGCAGGGCTTATGATTATGTCTTTCATGAGAATAGGAAGTTTTACTGCTTTCCGAGCGCTGGCGAGCGAATTCAGAGAACCTTTGAAATGTTTCGGCTCGGTCAGAACGGATATGCCTACGGCTCCGCCTTTTTCCATAGCCCTTGCCAGATTCTCTGCTTCCAAGTTTTTTCTGATGGTGCCTGCAGATGGCGAAGCCGCTTTGATTTCAGCGATGACCGGCACAGTTTTGCTTTCGATGATTGCTTTTTTCAAGCTGATGTGAGCTGTCGTGTTTTGGGCTGGAACTTTGTAGTAGCCCTTGTTTATTGTTTCCTTTGCGTCCCGTGCCAGTGCGTCAAGAAAGTCAGCCATACTTTGACTCCAACTCCTCAAGTTTTGACAGGTTTCCACCTGATGCTTTGATTAACGCTTTGAGTTTTTTGTAGGCGTTTCCGCTGTCGATTGATTTGCGGCTTAATTCCATTCCGTAACTGAAGTCTTCAGCTTTTCCGCCCACGATGATTCCCGCAGCACTGTTGACAAGTACTATTTCTCTTCTTGGGTCGTCGGTGGCGCAGTGTCCGTTCAAGATTTTGAAGAGAATCTCAGCGCTTTCATCGGGCGTCGTTCCTCTTATCTCCTCTATTCTGGCATGTTTGACGCCGAAGTCCTTTGGAACAGTTTCTATGGTTGTAACCTCGTCTTCCTTTAACCATGCAATGGCGGTTTTGCCTACCGTGGATATCTCATCCAGCCCATCCAAGCCATGGACAACCATTGCTTCTTCGCATCCAAGTCTCTGCAACGCGTGAGCTAGCGGGCTCGTTAGTTTGCGGTCGTAAACGCCGAGCACTTGAGCGTTAGCGCACGCTGGATTAGTCAATGGACCGAGAACGTTGAATATTGTTCGGATACCTATCTCTTTTCTCGGACCAATGGCGTACTTCATAGCTGGGTGAAAGGCTGGAGCAAACATGAACCCTATGCCCACTTGCTCGACTGTGTTCTGAACAGCCTCGGGCGTCATGTTAAGGTTGAAACCAAGTCTCTCCAGCACGTCGGCGCTACCACTCTGGCTGGTAACTGAGCGGTTTCCATGCTTCGCTATGGCGACGCCAGCGCCAGCAACCACAAAAGCCGCAGCTGTGCTAACATTGAATGTTTTTATCTTGTCTCCGCCAGTTCCGCAAGTGTCAACTAAACGACCCTTTATGCGAGGACGAATTTGGTGAGAGCATTCCTTCATAATTTCTGCGAAAGCTATGATCTCTTCGACCGTTTCTCCTTTCATGCGTAAAGCCGTCAAAAATGCAGCTATCTGCGCGCTTGTTGCTTGCCCTGACATTATTTCTTTCATGACTTCGCGTGATTCTTCGTAGGCTAGGTTTGTTCCGTCAATCAGTTTTTGTATGCTATCTTTGATCATTTTCATCATCTGCCGTCTAAGAAGTTTTTTATGATGAGTTTTCCGTCTTCGCAGAGTATGGATTCAGGGTGGAACTGCACCCCTTCAATGGGGTATTTGGCGTGGCGGACACCCATGACTTCTCCGTCGTCAATAGACTCCGCGGTTACTTCGAGGCATGAAGGAATAGAACGCTTATCTCCAACTAGCGAATGATAGCGTGTCGCCGTGAAAGGGTTCTGGACGCCCTTGAAAATGCTCTTCCCATCGTGTCTTATTGCGCTAGTTTTTCCATGCATAAGCCTTTTCGCAGAGACGATTTTGCCGCCGAAGGCGTAGATTATTCCCTGATGACCAAGACAAACACCCAAAGTTGGAACTTCACAGCTCACATGCCGCAAAATTTCTGTGCAAACACCGAAGTATCGGGTATTTTCAGGTGTGCCTGGACCTGGAGAAATCACTATTCGGTCGGGTTTAAGCTCTTTAACCTGTTTCAAGGTTACTTGGTCGTTCCTGTACACGATGGGTTCTGCCCCAAGTTCCCCAATGTACTGGACAAGGTTGTAGACGAAAGAGTCATAATTGTCAATAACGAGAACTTTCACGTTGTTTCTCCTCCAGACATTTGCAGAGCCTTCATTAAGGCTCCTGCTTTGTGTTCGGTTTCAAGCCATTCTCTTTCTGGAACTGAATCGGCTACTATGCCTGCGCCCGCTTGAATGTAGGCCCTGTCTTTATCAGCAAATAGAGTTCTGATGGTTATGGCGAAATCCGCGTTGCCATTATAAGAAAAGTAGCCTACAGCGCCTGCATACGGTCCCCTTCTACTCGGCTCAAGCTCTTCAATGATTTCCATTGCCCTGACCTTTGGTGCTCCTGAAACCGTGCCAGCTGGAAAAACCGCTCTCAACGCGTCGTAACATTCACAGTCTTCTTTAAGGTCGCCTACCACCTGCGAAACGATGTGCTGCACATGGCTGTACCTGTGAACTTTCATAAATTCTGGAACGCGAACGCTTCCGAACTTGGAAATTTTTCCCACATCATTCCTTGCCAAATCTACGAGCATCACGTGTTCAGCGCGCTCTTTCGGGTCTGCCAGCAGTTCCTTGGCTAATCGTCTGTTTTCGCCGGGTTTTTCTACGCATGGTCTTGTTCCAGCTATTGGAAAAGTTTCCACTCGCCTATTGTCAACTCTGACGAGCATTTCTGGGCTGGAACCGACGATTTGCCTGTCGCCAGCTTTAAGGAAGTACATGTACGGTGACGGATTTATTTCCCGCAGCGAGCGGTAAAACTCTATTAAGTCACCTTCAACGCGGAACTCGTAACGTTTAGAGAGGACAACTTGAAAAATGTCACCACTGACTACGTATTCTTTGGCTTTTTCCACCGCTTTCTCGAAGTATTCTTTTGTAACGTTCACCTTTGGCTGCTTGTAAGATAAAGCCTCGCAATCGCTGGAGTGCTTAATCAGCCTCTCAACTTCCGCGAAGCGGTTGTCGCTTGAATAATAGTAGAGTGCGCGCCTTTGCCTGTGGTCAAACACGATGCCGTCGTCAAAAACTCCCAGCTGCACGTCAGGAAAATTCAAGTCGTCGCTTGTCATTTGAGGGAGTTTTTCCCAGTAGCGAACTGCATCATAAGAGATGTAGCCGACGGCTCCTCCAACAAGCCTGAGCTCTTTATTGTGAACTGCGCCCTTAACGAGTTTCTTAATGATGAGCAGCGGATCGCTGACTTTTTCTCTGTTTTCTTCCCCAGTTCCTTCGTTGCAGGTTACCGCTTCGCCGTTCTTTATTTGGATGGTTAACCTCGGATCAAATCCTATGAACGAGTACTGCGCCAGCTTCTTTGGGCCTTCAATTGACTCGAGAAGGTAAGCGTTTTCGTTGTGCTCGTAGAGTTTTGAGAAGATTTCAAGAGGTGAGCGCGCAAAAGAGACTTTTTTAAACTTTAGCCTAT
>DATDQZ010000018.1:0-17661 GCA_035292005.1 Bathyarchaeia archaeon
TGCCGTCTGCATCAAAAGCAAAATCAGCTGTATAGGATACGTCAACAAAATCAGAGATAACGTTCTCAGCATCAGCCCAAAAAATCTTTTGCCGCTGTATGAAGACCTGAAAGCGGCTGACTGCGTTGTCTGCGGAGGATCAGGCAGATCACTCTATTCGCTTAATGCCGCCATGAGCCAAATCGCCCTCAGCCAAGTAGGCTGGAGAAACAAAGTAGTACTAACGCCAGATGACCCTGGCTTTCCAGGCAAGAACATGTATGATGCCGCGGCTGATCTTGAACGACGCTACAAGAAAACTTTGTTGTTGATGAATTCTGGAAGCGGCTATTCAGATGACCCCTTAATGATGGCTCAGGACTTGGCGAAGTACATTGAAGAAAAGAAAACGTCCAAATTTTCAATGGGGCTAGTGACGTCCAGTTTGGAATCGCCGTTGGCTCAGATAACCAGTCAGCATGGCCATGTGGTTCAGCTTAAGGGTCGAGGAAAATCCAAACCCTCGTTTGAGTACAGCGAGACAGGCATGATGGGCGACGTGTTTGAGCTGGGCAGTCTCCTGCTTCTGTGCATGATGATTGAAGCCATCTTTAGAAATTTAGAAGTACACGACGTGTTTCAACTCTGCAAAGAAGAATTTGATAAAATAGGCGCCATGATAGACGCTAACGTGTGTTCGGAAACCTACGCGCAGCTCGTTGACCTGCTGGAAAAAAGAACCAACGTGTTCATCGGCGGAAAAGGCACTGCAAACGAAATCGCCAAAATGACGGGCGTAAGACTCTTCCACATAAAAAGTTTCTTAGACGACAACGTGTACGTGACGAGAGGCGTTAACACGCCCCACCCCAGAGCTGGAGACCTTGAAATCCTGATGTCTTTCTCTGGCGAAACCAAACCCGTCATAATCTGGTGCGACGTGATGAAGAAGTTTAACGGAACCGTGCTGGCGATAACTGGCACAAAAGACTCAACCTTAGCCAAAAAGGCGGACCTCAAAATAATCTTGGAGGAAGAGTTTAAGCCAGGCACGCCGCGGCGGTTTTACACGAGAGCCGCTTACGTTTTGAGCCCCTTGCCTGTTAAATTAGCCGAAAGGTTGGGTCAAAGAGGGCTGAAGTTGCCCGAGTACATAATCAGTTGGTATCACTCCGTCATACAATGAAACATGAATCAGAGCAAAAGAACAAACTCGCATGCACCTTAGTCCAGAGTAACGTTTTGGCATGGAAAAACATAAAAGGCAAAGACAGTGTTACTAAAACCACAATTTGTAACACTGATGAGGAGGGCTGAGGAAGTTGATAAAAGCAAAAACCGTAGCATTCATTGCGCTCATGGCAGCCTTGGCGAATGTCATGTCTGTTCCGCCGCTGGCTGTGCCAATCCCGCTGGTAGGGTTCACTTCATCAGTGCATTTCTTTCAATTAGCGATTTTTCTCTGCGGGATTCTAGCTGGCCCTTGGGCAGGCTTGATAGGCGGGGCTGTCGGCGGTCTCTACATGAGCGTGACCAAGATTCCGTTTGTCATAGGTGGAATCGCCATTTTAGGCTGCAGCGTCGGATTGTTTGCCAAGAAAGTCAGACCAGTGTTTGCGGGTTTGCTGGCTTGGCTGGTTCAAGCGCCATATGTTCTAGTGACAGATTATGTTTGGTTCACACTCTTCGCAGGAACATCCTCGGCTGCTGCGTGGGGGCTTGTGTTGCCCATAATGATAAACCTCACGTTGCAAGCCTTAGTGTGCGCCGTACTAGCCGACATCATCATCCACTACACAAAACGAGCTGGAATATCATTCTAGAAAGCATGCACAAATGGGCGGGCCACGCAGCATTGTTTCTATACTAAAACCATAAAGATAGCGCACCAGCATGCAAATTAACAAGTTCGACAAACTACTGATTTACGCTCTAGAGCATACGAACAAGGAATAGCGGATTGCGAATGGACCTGATACAAACAATAATATTAGGCTTAATCCAAGGCTTGACAGAGTGGCTTCCGATATCCAGCACTGGGCACCTGCGCCTGACAGAACACTTCTTTGACCTAAACGTGCCAATCCTCTTTGACGTGCTATTACATGGAGGAACGCTCATAGTAACACTCCTCTTCTTTCATAAGGATGTAAAGAACATTTTTGTTGCGCTAGCAAAATGGGACTTCAAAACAGAAAACGGAAAATTAATCCCCCTAATCATCGTCGGAACCATACCTACCGCTTTGATAGGCCTAATCTTCGGCAACGCCATTGAAGCACTTTTCAGCAATTTACTGCCAATAGCTGGCGCATTCATAATCTGCGGTGTTGCGCTTTACAGTTCAAAAATTGGAAACGAAAGAAAAGAAAGCATAAGCTACGTGGAAGCGTTGGCCATTGGCACCGCTCAAGGCATAGCCATAATCCCCGGAATATCGCGAAGCGGCTTAACAATCGCCGTGGCGCTTCTGCTGGGAACAAAACGTGAAAAAGCCTTCAAGTTTTCCTTTTTGCTTTCAGTTCCCGCCATAATCGGCGCGTTAGGCTTAACCTTATATGAGCAACATGAAGCGCTGGCACTTGCGGGCGTGGGATGGACAGAAATTCTCGTCGGAGTAGCCGTTTCGACGGTTGTTGGCTATTTTGCGTTGAACCTTCTCAGGAAGATTGTAGCTCACAAGAAATTCTATTTCTTCGCCTTCTACTGCTGGCTACTCAGCGTAGTGCTCATAGCGTTAAGCCTTAGCGGTTTCTAGCCAGAAAGGCTTTCCGCCGAGAAAATCAGTTAAGAACTCCGCAAAATCTCTGTTACGCACATAAACCTCAGAGACTTCGCTGTTGACTAGAATTCTGAATTCTTCTCTGAGCGCCTGCGAAACCAGTTCAGCAACGCCTATGCTTCTGCCGCCTTCCTTCAACTTCTCCCTCAAAAGCTCAACAACATCGGTGAATTTTCGCGGCAGCTCCACGACCCATCTTCCGTCCTCGATGTAAGGTCCAGAAACCACGTTGTTGTTATGGACGTATTTGGCCAAGAAGTCTTCGCAATTCTTTTCCAGTTCGAGGGGTGGTCCCAAATGCTTTTTTACGCTTGGCAAAACGCGCTGTTCAAGTTCAAGGACGAATGCGCTAAGGGTTTTTTCGTCACTCCAAACGGCATCTCTGAGAACTTTAAAGTCGTTAAGCTCAGCCAGTTTCCGCAAAGACCGCTGCGTTCGATAAAGTTGACCCCACAAAACGTCGGGAACAGCCTCAACCGTGGCAAAGGTTAAAAACACGCATGCGGAGCCGCGGTTCTTCATCTTCTGCTTTAAGGTTTCGACACGTAAGGCTTTTGCTTTTGGCGGATAAAAGAACTCTACGCTCGGCGTTTTAAGAAATGCTCTCGCTGCACCAATGAACGTGTAGAGCTTTTGCGACTGCACTGCAGAAGCCACGTTTCTTCCTTGGTCCACGGGATCAATTATCACTAAGGGTTCTGCAAAGAGAAGCTGAAGCTCATTCTCTCTATCTGCATAATAGCTTTCAATGTCTATGACCACACGTTGCGTGTACTGCGCAAAAGCCTGCAAAGTTTCGGTGAAGGATTTGTAATGCATTATCAAAAGCTCGCAGAGATACCCGCTAAAGCCGCCTATTTTGATTTCAGCACCGTAAACTTTGACGCCTTGCATGAACTTTTTCAGCAGGCGAACTTCGTCTTGCAAGGTCTTGTTCAGGCGATTTTTTACGTAGTCCGTGTGAAAAGGCGTTCTATCCGTGGCGCTTAACCATTCTCCGTGTTTCACATCGTAGCATGGCACGATGTTCACCCTGACGCCTTCAACGAGTGCCTCCAAGTACGGGTGTTCCGCAAACCGTTCAATCTGCTTTGAGCCCTCGGTGGCTTCTCGGGCGATTTCTAGGCTGATTTTGCCAAGATCCTTTCGAGGTATCGATGCGGGTAAACGCATGAATATGTCAACATCGGGTTCTTCTCTCAGCCAAGTGTCCTTCGCGACGGAGCCTTCAACGCGCACGACGGCATTGACGCCGTGTTCCGCGCAGGAAAAGGCTACCCTCTGCTCCAATTCTTTGGCTAAAGCCTCTATCCTTATTCTTTCTTCTTTCGTGGGCGTGATTTCTTCTAGGATTTCGCTGTACACTTTGCTTATTTCTTCCTGCATATCCTAGCCTATCCTTTCTGTTCCTGCCGTGGACAAAATTCTTTGAGTGTTGAGTAAATAGGTCCTTTAGGCGTTAGGTCGCTCTTTTTGAGCCGCAAGCACTCCGCCTTGAGGGTTCCAAAGTCGTAACTTGCGTTTTTGGTGACAAACTCGGATAGCTGCGCTTTGTTTTTTCCTGATTTCACGCGGGCAATCGTCAAGTGCGGACTGAACCCTTTAGAGTCGGGGGTGAAGCCTAAACCGCGCAAGCGAGGTTCTAGCTGGCTGAATATGTTTTTCAACTGGTCTGCGCCTTCGGTTATTCCTGTCCACACGACTCTTGGGTAACGCAGGTCGGGAAAGACGCCTAAACCGCTGATTCGCACATCAAACGGGGCAAACTGGACTTTTTGCATCTCTTCAAAAACCCTTTCAACCATGGTAGGTGTGATGTCGCCGAGAAAACGGATTGTCATGTGGATGTTCTGTGGCTCTACGAGTTTCAGGTCTGCGCCCGTCTGAACTAGAGGGCTTTGCACAGCTGCCAATCTTTTTTGGACAGTCTCGTTTTCTATGTCGAAAGCCAAGAAACTTCTTACAGATTCGGGCATCTCCTGTCCCCTCGAGTATTTTTTACAGTTTCCCAGCATAAATGCTTTTTAATGTTAAATATTGCTATTGTAAGAAATAAAAGGGTGTAACATGAACGCTGACAAACTCGTCGTTGGTTTAGCTGGAATGCCTGGCTCTGGGAAATCGCTGGTGGTGGAGACAGCTCAACAAGAAGGCTACGCCGTCGTGGTTATGGGTGACGTGATACGGGAAGAAACCCAAAAGCGCGGGTTGGAACTGAACCCGAAAAACATGGGAAAGGTGATGCTTGAACTGAGAGAGACGGGCGGAAACAGCATAATAGCCGAAAAGTGCATCCCAAAAATACTTCAAACAAAAAGCAGGAAAGTAATCGTGGACGGCTTAAGAAGCCTATACGAAGCCGACGCTTTCAAAGCGCATTTTCCTAAATTCAGCCTTGTGGCTGTTCATGCTTCGCCAGAAACACGGTTTAATCGTCTCTACCGCCGCCGCAGAAGTGATGATCCAGACGGATGGGAACTGTTCTGCGAAAGGGACATGCGCGAGCTCAGCGTGGGTTTGGGAAACACCATAGCCATGGCCGAGCACCTCATAATCAACGAGAATAACAAAAACTATACAAAAGCCAAGGTCAGAGAAACTCTTTACAAGGTCGAAGAAAAATGGAAGAAATAATAATTCGCATGGAAACTGAAATCAACCCGACGGAAGATGAAGAAAAAGTGAAAATGGCTGTGGCAAACCTCTTCGGTAACATATCCACACAGACCAAGCCTTCCTACAAGGGAAGCATCTTGACTGCTGAGGCGAAAGGGCAAGAAGCGCTGGTTAAACTTCGCAATCTGCTGCGCATGGACCGCGTTCGCGACGCTGCGAGAAAAGTTCTTTATGAAGGGTTAAGAGGGGAGACTATCAGTTTCTGTCTAAACAAGCAGGTGGCTTTTGCTGGTCACGTTTCCTTCTCAGAGGAAGTTGCGGAATCTCCGCTTGGTCCAATAAAAGTCACTATAGAATGTGAAAATCCGAGGCAGCTTATTGACTGGCTTGCCCCAAGAACCAATTAGGGAGAGTGCGGTGCTTGTCAGCAAAAGCCACGGTAACACAACGAGGCGCGGTCCTGCTGGGCGATTCGGTTGCCTGCGACGCTTTTGAAGAAAACAGACCTTTAAGGGTTGTCACTCATGCCCACTCGGATCACCTGGCTGGTTTAAAGCAGAGTTTGAAAAACTGCGAGAAAGTCCTCATGACCGCGGCAACCAAAGACCTTACCGAAGTCATAAACGGCTCTTTTGCGCTTAATGAGGGTTCCGTTGAAACGCTTGATTATGGAAAACCCATCCAATACGGTGATGAGCGTGTTACGCTTGTTAAGGCAGATCACATTCTGGGCGCGGCGCAGGTTTTGGTTGAAGATGCGAGTGGCAACAGAATTGTTTACACTGGGGATTTTAGGCTTGACGGCACGCCCGTGTTAGACTGCGATACGCTTGTTGTGGAAGCGACTTATGGAAACCCTTCGTGCAGACGCCCCTTTAAGCTGGATGTTAGGGAACTTCTGGTTTCGATGGTTGAGAAAAGGCTCAGGGACGGAGCGGTTTACGTTTTTGGTTTTCACGGTAAACTGCAAGAAGTCATGCAGATACTGCACAGTGCTGACGTAAACGTGCCGTTTGTCATGCCTGAACGGGTTTTTCACGTTTCCCAAGTTTGTGAACGGCACGGCATGCGGCTGGGTTGCTTGACGCTTTCAACAGCGAAAGAAGGCAGGGAGTTGCTGGACGAGAATCTTCCATGCGTTGCGTTTTACCACATGAACTCTCGCGAAAATGTCGGCTTGGACAACTCGCGTATTTGCGTTAGTGGGTGGGAGTTCCATTCCCCGTGCAGGCAAATCGGCGACAAGGAGCACTTGATTGCGCTGAGTGACCATTCGGATTTTGACGGCTTGATTGAGTATGTTAGGCGCGCGAAGCCGAAGCAGGTGGTCACGGATAATTATCGAATGAGCTATGGAGAGACGTTGGCTAAGGAGATACGCAAGCGTTTGGGAATTTCTGCTGTGGCGATGCCGAAAAGACCAGCGTATAGCTGATTCACGGTTAAGGTTTAAAAAGCCCAAAGTAAATCTTGATTCATATTCTAAAGAATAATGACAGGAGAAAGATGGAATTGAGCAGGTCATCCTTAGTTTCTGGTTTTTATAAGCTCACTCCTAAAGAGCGCTTGGCGTTTGTTAAGGAATTCGCCAGTCTATCCGATGAAGAATGCACTTTGTTACAGAACACGGGTTCTCTGCCAATGGACTTGGCTGACCGCATGATAGAAAACGTTGTCGGCGCCATGCCCATACCCTTAGGCATCGGCGTGAACTTTCTCATCAACAAGCGTGACTATTTGATTCCCATGGCTATTGAAGAGCCTTCTGTGGTGGCGGCAGCCAGCTACGCCGCCAAAATGGTGCGTGACGGCGGAGGCTTCTACACCAGCAGCACACCGCCCGTAATGATTGGGCAAGTTCAGGTTGTCGGCATAGAAGACGCGGAGGCAGCTAAACTGCGCGTCTTAGAGGCTAAAGAGAAAATCCTCAAGAAGGCTAACGAGCAAGACCCAGTGCTCGCGTCAGTTGGCGGCGGAGCAAAAGACCTAGACGCAAAAGTCATCCACACTTCACAAGGCACTATGCTCATAGCCGAGTTACATGTAGACTGCCGCGACGCAATGGGCGCGAATGCGGTTAACACCATGGCTGAGGCTGTAGCGCCCATGATAGAGCGCATAACAGGCGGCCGCGTCTACCTGCGGATAATCAGCAATTTAGCCACAAAACGCTTAGCCAAAGCGTGGTGCACAGTGCCAAAGGAGTCTGTGGGCGGCGAAGAGGTTGTAGACGGCATTGTGAACGCTTCGGCGTTTGCAGCTGCAGACCCGTACCGTGCGGCTACGCACAACAAAGGCGCGTTGAACGGCATAATAGCCGTCATCCTCGCCACGGGCAACGACCATCGTGCTATCGAGGCGGGAGCCCACGCATACGCGGCACTGAAAGGCAAGTACACTTCGCTTTCTGTATGGGAGAAGAACGAGAAGGGCGACCTTGTGGGCGAGATTGAATTGCCTATGGCTGTGGGTCTAATAGGCGGTGCAGTGCGGACGCATCCAATAGCGAAGATTGCTCTAAAAATCTTAGGTGTAAAAACTGCCAACGAGTTCGCCGAAGTTTTAGCGGCTGTGGGACTAGCGCAGAATCTCGGCGCATTACGGGCGTTAGCGCATGAGGGCATTCAGCGCGGTCACATGTCACTTCACGCAAGAAACATTGCAGTGGCTGCTGGCGCCACAGAAGAGCTGATAGACCTCGTTGCTGAAAGAATGGTTAAAGAACGAAAAATCCGCATAGACCGCGCGAAAGAGCTGATTAAGGAATTTGGTTCAGCTGGAAAATGAATAGCTCCTCTATCTAGAGGAATTTTCTGTTTCTTTGCAGTGATTTGCATAGTTCGCAAAAGGATGCACTGAATTCTTCGGGGCTCATTTTCGTTGTGGCTATGCGTTCTGCTGCTTTAGCAGCTGCGTTTTGGACTAATGGTGCAATTTCCTCATAATTTGGGATTCTTCTGTGTCCGCGCTTCGAGGTCATGTATTGGCTTATGGCGGCTTGCGTGGTGCCAAGTTTCTTGGCTGCTTGTACTTGCGTATAATTGTGTTTTTCAATCAGTTCTTTTGCGACAAAGGCTCTGTAAAGGGGCAAAAGGTAGCGGGCAACGCTTTCGCATAGAGTGGACATGGCTCTCCAACTTGACTGGACGTATATAACATACTTATATTTAAGTTATTTTTTAAAACCAAATCTGCATTTTACTGGAAACTCAAATCATTCTCAGCAGGTCTGCCTTGGTAATTATGCCGACCACGGTGCCTTTTTTCGACACCAACACAGCGGAATAAACCTGAAAAAGGTTCGAGATTAAAGACAATGGGGCGTCTTCATCCACTTGAGGGAAAGCTTCTTCCATCACTTCTTCGGTGGGTAATGTGGATATTTGAGCCAAATCTTTACCAGCCAAAATTTGACGCAAAATAGCTTTCTCGGAAATGCTGCCGACGGGTTGTTTTCCATCAAAAACAGGAAGTTGGGAGTATCCATGGCTCTTCATAAGCTGCACAACCTTGGAGACTGGTTCACTTTTCTGAACGCTGACAACTTCGTTATGAAGCACTTTTCCCGCTAGAATTTCGTTCTTGACTTCTAATCGCTCAAGCACATCGAAAATTGTCTTTACTTTCGTGTAGGAAGAGTCGATTTTTCCAGATTCCAATTTTGCGATGAGAGATTGGCTTACGCCAGCCAATTTAGCTAGTTCAGCTTGCTTTAAACCTAGTAGCCGCCTCTTCTTGACGATCTCTTCGAGTGGGGGAAACATAATTCAGTAATAGTGACAACGATTACATATTCTTTTTGGAATAATACGCGCAAAAAAGTATATAACACCGTTATGCAACGATGTTGTCTAACTAATTAGAAAATCAAGAGGCGCATCAAAAAATGTCAAAGAAAAAATTGGACACTCTGGCGTTGCACGCTGGACAGGAAACATCTGATCCAACAACAGGAGCTAGAGCAGTCCCCATATATCAGACAACGTCGTATGTCTTTAAGAGCACAGAGCACGCGGCAAATCTCTTCGCACTCAAAGAATTTGGAAATATCTATACCCGCATTATGAATCCAACAAATGATGTTTTCGAACGAAGAATCGCGGCTATCGAAGGAGGCACAGGTGCACTAGGGGTCGCTTCAGGACAAGCTGCCCAAACTTTAGCCCTTTTAGCTATTACGCAGGTTGGCGACGAGATTGTTTCGGCAAACAACCTTTATGGCGGAACATATCAGCAGTTCCATTATACTTTCCCTAAACTAGGAAGAAAGGTGACGTTTGTCGACTCTACGAAGCCAGAGGAGTTTGCGAAAGCGATCAACGAAAGGACGAGAGCAATATATGCCGAGACTATTGGTAATCCCAAGCTGGATGTGCCAGATTTTGAAGCAATCGCTCACATAGCACATAAAGCAGGAATTCCTTTTGTTGTCGATAATACTGTCGGCATCGGATTAATAAGGCCTATAGATTATGGAGCGGATATAATAGTCGACTCTGCAACCAAGTACATAGGCGGACATGGTACATCTATTGGCGGGGTGATTGTTGACTCTGGAAAATTCGACTGGAGCACCGGCAAATTTCCCGAATTCACCGAACCAGACCCTAGTTACCACGGACTAAAATACTGGGAAACCTTCGGAAACTTCCCAGGACTGGGAAATGTGGCTTTCATAATCAAGGTACGAGTGCAGCTGCAGCGAGATTTGGGCGCAGCGCTCAGTCCTTTTAATGCTTTCCTATTCCTCCAAGGACTAGAAACACTACCCTTAAGACAGCGAAAACACTCAGAAAACGCCCTGAAAGTCGCCAAATTCTTAAAAGGCCACCCACTAGTCAACTGGGTTAACTATCCAGGACTAGAAGACCACCCAAGCCACAAGCTGGCAACCAAATACCTGAAAGGATACTACGGCGGTCTTGTGGGCTTCGGCATAAAAGGCGGACTGGAAGCAGGAAAGAAATTCATCAACTCAGTGAAGCTCTTTTCTCATCTTGCCAACATAGGAGACGCAAAAAGTCTTGTGATACATCCAGCCTCGACGACACATCAGCAACTGACTCGAGAGGAACAGGCAGAAACTGGCGTAACCGAGGATTACGTGAGGCTTTCAATAGGCATCGAAGACCCCGACGACATCATCGAAGACATAGACCAAGCCTTGCATGCTTCGGCAAAAGAGTGCCCAAAGCAACCTCGCCAAGCCATCGCCCGCTGACACAATGTTTTAGGAGGTTAAACAATAACAGTTCTTGATCAACTCTCGGAAAACGCTGAAACAAAGTACTTCACATTCGCATCCCCACCAAACGAGTTGACTCTTGAATCTGGTGAGAAACTCGGCCCGATCACGCTGGCTTACGAAACGTACGGAGAACCCAATCAACAAAGGTCAAACGCAATCCTCGTTGTTCACGCGCTCTCGGGCGACGCGCACGTCGCGAGATTACACAAAGGAGACCCCACTCCCGGATGGTGGGAAAACCTAGTCGGGTCTGGCAAGGGCTTAGACACGAATAAGTACTTCGTGATTTGTTCAAACGTTATCGGAGGCTGCAAGGGCTCAACTGGACCTTCTTCGATAAATCCGAAAACTGGGCGACCTTACGGTCTTGATTTTCCGATAATAACAATAGGCGACATGGTAAACGCGCAGAGACGCTTGATAGACCATTTAGGAATAGAGAAGCTGCTGACGGTCATCGGCGGTTCGATGGGAGGAATGGAAGTTCTGCAATGGATGGTTGCTTATCCAGATAGAATTCGCTCAGCCATTCCCATCGCGACGACGATGAAGCACACGCCCCAGCAGATAGCCTTCAACGAGGTAGGCCGACAAGCAGTAATGGGGGACCCAAACTGGAAAAGAGGGCACTATTATGGCTCTGCTGTTCCAGCGAAAGGATTAGCGGTCGCGCGGATGATCGGACACATAACTTACATGAGTGATGTTTCGATGGCGGAGAAGTTCGGAAGACGCGTCAAGTCAGACAAGGAACCGCACAAGTTCGCCGCGGAATTCGAAGTTGAAGGATACCTGCGCTATCGAGGCGACAACTTCGTCAAGCGATTCGACGCCAACTCTTACCTGTACATAACGAAAGCCATAGACTACTTCAACATCCTAAACGGCAAAAAGCTCAACGACATCTTCAAAGGGCTTAAGGCGAAAGTGCTGGTTATCGCTTTTAAGTCGGACTGGCTTTATCCAGCGTATCAGTCTCAAGAGATCGTTAAAGCCTGCAAACTAGCAGGAGTCGACACTACTTACTGCGAAATAAACTCATCTTATGGACATGATGCGTTTCTTTTAGAAGTTGAGGAAGAAACACTTCTCATCAAGCATTTCCTGAACACGGTTACAAACGGCAACAAGAGTGGTGCTCAGCAAACATGAAGCAGTCGTCGGTTAGAGTTGACCACGAAGTCATCATGGGATGGATAGAGAAAGGCGCGTCTGTGTTAGACCTAGGCTGCGGCGACGGCGAGTTACTGTCACGCCTCATAGAGGAAAAACAAGTGCACGCTCAGGGAATAGAGATTAGCGAGCAAGCGATTCACCATTGCGTTGCCCGAGGCTTAAGCGTGTTTCAGGAAGACATTGACACGGGATTGGCTGTATACGCCGATAAATCCTTCGATTACGTGATATTAAATCAAACCTTCCAGCAGGTAAAGAAACCTGATTTTGTTTTAAAAGAAGCGTTAAGAGTAGGCAAGAGAGCCATTGTGGGATTCCCAAACTTTGTGCATTACAGAGCGAGGTTTCAATTGTTCTTCGGAGGAAAAGTTCCCGTGACCCCTGCGCTGCCCTACGAGTGGTATGACACGCCAAACCTGCACTTCCTAAGTATAGCAGATTTCAAGGAATACTGCAAAAAAAGAGACATCTGCATCGAAAGCTCGGCTTTTATCGGAAGAAACAGGAGAGTCAAGCTCTTTCCAAACCTCTTCGCGGAAATCGGACTCTTTCTGCTGTCAAAATAGCCTGAGATTTTTTGTTCTATGCACATCATTTTTCGTTACAGTGAGCTGCTGTATCCCAAAGATAAGTTCATATGTAAGTCATAAGTAGAATGTGCTGCTGGCGATTTCATGGTTGCTCGTAAGTTCACGGTTTTCTTGGAATCTGCGGAGGAAGGCGGCTTTATAGTCAAATGCCTAGAGCTTCCAGTCGCAAGTCAAGGCGAAACAAGAGAAGAAGCCTTGAAAAACATCAAGGAAGCCATAGAAGGCTACTTGGAAGTCAGATGAATTAAGAGACACAGCAACCTCTGGTTCACTCTATTTATAAGGGGGATATAGTCTTTTCCGAGCACCAGTATTCTATCGTCTTTTTTGATGGTAAGGTTAAAAAGAGTTCATAGAGTAAAGCTAAAAACCAAACAGACCGCATCTTAGACTAAAGAGAGTGAAGCATAAATGAAAATAGTTCTCGGTCCTGCCTCGAAAGAGTTAGGCGAAAAAATAGCAGAGTTAACGGGCATAGAAAAGGTGCCTGTTGCCCATAAAACGTTTCCAGACGGAGAAACATACATTCGATTAGAAAGCCCAATTCAAGATGACCATGTGGTGATAGTGCAAACAACTAGTCCTCCACAAGACAGCAGACTCATACAGTTAGCCTTCATGGCTGACGCCGCAAAAAGAAACGGAGCCAGCAAGGTAACAGCCGTAGTGCCTTACTTGGCTTATGCGCGTCAAGACAAAATCTTCCTCAAAGGCGAAACCATAAGCATCGAAACAGTCGCCCACATGCTCAGCGCAGCAGGCGTTGACGCGCTAATCACAGTCAACGTGCATTCAGCAAACGCGCTAACAAAATTCCCGTTCCCAGCAAAAACCCTATCCGCCATACCACTATTAGCTGAACACTTCACAAGAAGAGGCTTCACGAAAGCCTTCGCGCTCGCACCAGACAAAGGCGCCATGCACATCGCCGAAGAAGCCAAGAAAATCCTAGGCGGAGAATGCGGACACCTGGAGAAGCAAAGAGACCGCTACACCGGACAAGTGAACGTGGCAAAGAAGGCATTTAACGTGAAAGGCGCTACTGTCATAATCTTCGACGACATAATCAGCACAGGCGGCACAATCGTCGGCGCAGCAAAAATCCTCAAAGAACTAGGCGCCAAGAGAATCTTCGCTGCCTGCGTGCATCCGCTCTTGATAGGCGACGCAGAAAAACGCATCCTCGAAGCAGGAGTGGAAGAAATCGTCGGCACCGACAGCGTCACCAGCCACGTCAGCAAAGTTTCGCTTGCACCGTTGATAAGCAAGGAATTAAAGGCGCTCCAAAGTGGCTAAACTCTTCTTTCTGCTTTCAGGCGAAAACGAAACTTTGCCAGCTTCCGAGTTAACAGCCATACTTGAAGCTGAAGGCTACGCATTCGAACCTGTGGAGAAACTCGACCAAGTCGTCAGACTGGAAGCAGACCAGAACAGCGTGAAGGCGGTAAAGCACAGATCGGCTTACACGAGAATCTGCGCCCTTGAACTGTTCACGTGCGAAGCCCAAGAAACCGCGATAATGAAGATGGCAGACTCAACGAACTTCCAAAACGTTTTCAACGAAGGCGAAAGCTTCGCAGTTCGCATAAAACGCGTAAAAACCTACGCTGAAAAAATCGGCACCGTAGCGCTTGAAGGAAAACTCGGCAAACACATACTCCAAAACACCGCAAAAACAAAAGTCAACCTGAAAACTCCTGACAAAACTTTCATCGGCATTTTGACAAGCGAGAAACTAGTTTTCGGAGTCAAACTCGCCGAAATCGCGCCCAAACCCTTCGTGGAGAGGCGCCCGAGAAAAAAGCCATTTTTTCATCCGTCAGCCATGCCCTCGAAACTCGCGCGGTGCATGGTCAACCTAGCACACGCAAAGGCTGGCGAGTTGGTGTTGGACCCGTTCTGCGGAACCGGAAGCGTAATGATTGAAGCTGCGTTAATAGGCTGCCGTGTTTTAGGTTTTGATGTTCAAAGGCGCATGACAAGAGGATGCCGGAAAAACCTGAAGCACTTTCGTATAGAACCTGAAGGCTTGGTGATGACTGATGCTCGCAAACCGCCAATAACAAAAGTTGACTGCATCGTCACTGATCCGCCTTATGGAAGGTCTGCAACCACGATGAAGTCGACTACGAAGCGGATTGTTGAAGAAGCCTTAGCTTCAGCGCAGGATATGCTGGGTAAAGGGCAACGGATTTGTATAGCTTCGCCCAAGACATTAAACATAGCGTGCATAGGCGTGGAATTGGGCTATAGACATTTGGAGTCTCATTTCGCTTATGTGCATAGGACTTTGACGCGGGAAATAGCCGTGTTCGAAAGAGTGTGAGGTGCAAGGTGTGAGTATACGCGTGACGTTCTTGGGGACAGCCGGAAGTGTCCCAACCAGCGAGAGGAGTTTGCCAGCCGTGCTCATTCAACGCGGAAATGAGCAGCTAATGTTTGACTGCGGTGAAGGCGTCCAGCGGCAGATGGTGAAAGCGAAGGTTGGTTTTCACAAGAAAATGAAAATTTTCATCTCGCACATGCACGGCGACCATGTTCTGGGTTTGCCTGGGCTTTTGCAGACGATGGCTTTAACGGACAGGCAAAAGAAACTGGAGATTTACGGGCCAGAGGGAATAAAACGTTTTTTGGAAGGCACCAGAGAGGTTCTGCAGTTTGCCTTGACGTTTCCAGTTGAAATCCACGAGATATACGATGCGGGCGTGGTATGCAAAGAGGAAGAGTACGCTGTTGAAGCCGCATGGTCAAACCACGTGATTCCGAGTTTGGCGTATGCGCTTGTGGAAAAACCTCGCGCGGGAAAATTCTACCCTGACAAAGCTAGAGCGTTAGGCGTTCCTGAAGGCGAGTTGTGGTCAAAGCTTCAACACGGCGATAAGATTAGACTGCCAGACGGTCGAGTTGTGAAGCCTGAAGAGGTTGTGGGTCCGCTGAGAGTTGGGCGAAAAATCGTTTACACTGGCGATACGAGACCTTTCAAGGGTTTTGCGAATTTTGCAGCAGATGCGGACTTGGTCATTCATGATGCTACTTTTGACGATGCTTTGGCTGAGAAAGCCGCTGAAGACGGTCATTCAACGCCGAGTCAAGCGGCTGAAGAGGCTGAGAAGGCGAAAGCGAAGAAACTAGTTTTAACGCATGTCAGCGCCAGATACGCTGATGTGGGACTCCTATTGGAACAGGCACAGAAGGTTTTCAAAAACACGGTTGTGGCTGAGGATTTTATGGCGTTGGAGTTGCCGCTTCTTGAGTGTTAGGCTAGTAGCTGTTTTAGTTTTGTGAGGCTTTCTTCCGCGTGTTCCACGGACTCGACGATTACTGTCTTGTCGTAGGCTATTTCTTTTAGGGTTTTTGCGAATTGGTGCCAGTTTATCTTGCCGTAGCCTATTCCCAAGTGCTGGTCTATTTCGCCCATGTTGTCGCTTGCGTGTATATGCGCGATTTTGCTTGGGAAGGTTTTTAAGAAGAGTTCTGTTTGCGCGTTCAAATTTGCGTGTCCAACATCTAAAACCAAGTCTATATCCAAATTGGTTTCGTTGTAAAACTTGATGAAGTCTTCCAGGCTTTTCATGATGAAGGGGTATGGTTCTGGCACGTTTTCCAAGGCTATTTTCACACCGTGTTCTTCTGCGGTTTTGTGCAACCAGCGTATGCTTTCGATGTTTTGTTTCCAGTCTGTGCCTGGATAGAATGGGCTGATGCCTGTTTGGATTCCTGGATGAAAAACCCACACCTGAGCGTTTAGAGCGTTGGCATGGGCGATGGACTGCTTTAGTCGCTTAAGCATGGCGTTTAGCAAGGGCTTTGATGACGAAGCGATGTTTATGTCTGCAAAGGGCGCGTGTACTGTGTATTCTATGCCTTTGGACTTTGCGGCTTCGTTGAGAATCGAAACCCGTTTTTTGCTTAGCGTGTGTAAGCCGTCGTCGACAACTTCGATGTACGGTGTTTTTACTGTGGCTAAGTGTTTTACCATCTTGTTGAAGGGTTCTCCTAAGCAGTAAAGCATTGAAAGGCCAATCTTCGGTTTGGGCATGCGTGTTTTCACTTCTGGTTACGTTGAAGTTGCTAGTTCGCGCTTAATAACCTAATCCGAGTTGCGAAAGGACTGATGCGCTCACGGAGACTTATACCCCCTCTATAAATAGTGTTCAACCTGTGTTTCTGACTGAATTTCGAATAATGCTAGGAGATTATTCTTATTCTCTTTTTTGTGATTATAACGAGTTTATTCTGGATTTCGTTTATGTTTAGTTTTTGTTGGGCAGTTTTCAAGATTTCGATAATCTTGGAGCGTAGAGAAGTGCAGCTTTGATGTCTTCTGGTTTGAGCTGCGGGTATTCCTTGAGTATTTCTTTTGCAGTCATGTCATTGGCTAAAAGTTCAATAAGAAGATAGACTGGTATGCGTGTTCCCTTTATGACGAGCTTTCCAACGAGAACATCAGGGTCGATAACTATCCTGTCCATTAGTTCTTCCATGCGAATCACCAAAGATAGTGTATTTGTTATCTATAATGTCACATCGCTATATTTTAATTATCTGAAAGACAGAACTCGTTCCCTTAAGAAACGTTGGCACAGAAATAGCTGCTCGGAAAAGACTATAGCCCCCTTATATAAAGACTGAAACAGTAGATGAACTAGGCGTTTAGCTCTTGCTAGGCTAATAAAAAATGGGAATAAAGCACGCCAATCTGCTGGCGCCGCGAAACTTCAAAGCGTTTCTAGCTTTACGGGAACCTGAACCACTGCGGTTGACGGAACTGCCCAAAAGATAGGTTGCTGGTCGTTTTGCACTGCACTTCACGAGTTCCCAAGGCAAGTTCTACAAACTCCCTCAAGGTAACAAAGTTAAACTCCCACGTTGGAGTCCCATACCTGAGCCCAGAGCACATGTCGTCTGCATAAATGAATAATCTTCTTCCGCCATAATCGAATAAGGCTTGGTTTGCTTGCCCGTACGTTGGTTCCGCGAGGACCTTGAAAGGCCACAGTTTACACGCGCGGGGTTTCATGTGTTGCAGCCCGCAAAAGTACGTGTTTGCAAAGCGGCACAGGAACGCGCAGGAACCGTCGTCTACTCTTTTGATGTAAAGCCTGTCTAAACCCGCAGCGGTTTTCTCCACACCAAACGTTTTGACGATTCCGAGCCATTCAGGAAAGTTCAAGACTACACTGTACAGTTTGCAACAGTAACCGCACGTGGTGCATTTCCAGTTTGCGATGCACTGCCATGGAACAAACGGCATTCTGGACACACTCAAT
>DATDQZ010000019.1:0-3672 GCA_035292005.1 Bathyarchaeia archaeon
TGTTTTTCAGAGCGAGGAAAATATTAAATCTTTAACGCCCTTTAGCGTTAGTCAGCCATGAAAAAGAAAGCGTTCATCTCGGGTCCGATTCTGGGCATGGAAAACAATCAAGCTTACAGAGATAGGATTAGGGAAATATGCGTGAAACTGGGTTTTGAGGTGATTGATCCGTGGCGTCGCGAGAGAGTCCTCTACAAGGGAGATGAGCAGTGCTGGTGGAGCACGGTTCCTGTGTCTGGTTTTGTTCAGAGAGATTTGGATGACGCTGAAAAATGCGATGTTATGATTGTTTATTTGCCTAAGCTTTCTGCGGGAGCGTGCATGGAACTGTTTTACGCTAAACGCAAAGGCAAGAAGGTTATAGTTGTATCGGAAATGGAGTGTTTGAGCCCGTGGATTGTAGTGCACTCGGACGTGATCTTGAAACGGTTTGAAGAACTAGAAGACGCTCTAAGACAGATAAAGTGACTATTAATTTGTTCTAAACAGCTTTTCGGCGTAAGCTGTTTTTTCAAAGGCACTTCTGGAAAAATTAAGTTTCTTGTTTCCAGTAATGAAGCCATTCTTCCTCGGTGAAGTCTTCTGGGATTTCATTCAGAAACTGGCTTCTCATGGGTTCCCAAGTATAAATTATCAAATCGTCCATGGCTCTGGTAATTGCGACATAGAAGAGTCTTCGCTCTTCCTGTTTCTGGTCTTGCCTTGGGTAATTCTCCCGTGCGGGCTCAAGAATGGAGGAGTCTTCACGCTCACAGGGAAAGCCATAGCGATCCTTGATGACATTAAGAATAAAGACAACCTTGGCTTGTAAACCTTTACTCCCGTGTGCGGTCATTAGTCGAATTTGGCTCTTCTTGGGATGTTCGTTGTTGTAAGCAATTGGTATCCCTCTTTCCCTAGCTTTTTTCATAAACAGCTGGATAATCCGAGGGAACTTGTACCTGCTTAGGACAAGGATTTCATTTGGTTGCAGTCCATCTTTAATGTATTTGGCTATTCGGTCTGCGCAGTCTTCGGCTGTTTGTTCGAAATATCTTGACTCGTATTGTTTCTTGTTATCCGAACAAATCACTCTAATTTTCTTGGAAATGTTTTTGTTGGAAACTGTCACCTTTGGAACTTGATATGATCCATTGTTTTTAATGAGCGCTGCTCCTGCTTCGACAATAGTTTTTTGACTTCTGTAGTTTGTGGAGATTTTCGTAATCGCTGGATTTGAGAAATATTCCCCAAAACTAACAAAGAAATTTACATTTGATCCCGCGAACCCCATTATGCTCTGCCAATCGTCACCTACACAGAAGAGTTTGCATTTTGGGTTCCTTTCTAATAGTATCTTGATCAGTTTGTTACGCTGTGCGCTTATGTCCTGATATTCGTCTATCAAAATGTGATCATAAGCGTCATAACAAAGACAACCGTTCTGAAGTAAAGCCTCTATTGCCTTGTTAATCATGTCCTCGAAATCAATCTTGTTGTTCAGTTGAAGCCATTGTTCATAACTTCGATAAACTTCCAAGGATAGAAGGGCAAAAGCTATTTGTTTGGACGACCATTTTCCGCTTCTCAACTTTTCTGAGATTCGATTGGGAGTCAAGCCGTACACTTTCGCGTTCTTTATGAAATTTCCAATGTCGTTTGAGGTAGGATCTTGGTACGGAGCCCATGCTACTTCGACAATTTCTTCGTATGTCATGGGTGAAAATTCAAACTTGGAATCGTACCTTTCTTTCAGTTTTTGCAAGACTCTCTCTCTAACAATAGCGATAAACTTCTCACGCTCTCTATCATCATACTCATAAGAGAAGGTTTCAACCAACAATTTGTTGTTCTTCCGTAACCATTCCTTCTTCCGCTCCATCGTCTCCTTGTATTCTTCAGCTGATTGGTTAAACCAACTTGGTGTCTGTCCCTTTTCGTTGATTCCCCAATGTTCAATGTATAAGTCAAATTCCGTCAGTCTGAAATCAGGTCTAAACTCGGCTACCTCAGGTTCGTATTCAATTTCGATTTGTTTGCCGTTGATTTTGTGTGTGAGAAAGAAATCCATTATCTCCTTTTCGGCTCTACTGTTCACATGAGTGTTGTTTATTGAAACGTAAGCTGAGATTTCTTTTTGGCTAAGTACAGCTTCTTTGTCGCCAAATTCAATGAATAAAGCATTATAGAATCTCATATAGTCCAAAAACAGGTTGTAGAAGTTTTTGTCCGTTTTTATCTTTTGTTCGTATATTTCTTTTATTATTAGGGGTTTCTCGTTTTCCTTCACAATACCCGAATGAGGAAATCTTTTTCCTCTGCTTTTTTCCACGATATCTTTGCCCAGTTTGTGGAAAGTGCTAACGTTAACATCAGTGTAGCCAAAGCCCTCGAGGATTCTTTTCTCGATTTCATCTTTAGCTTTTTTTTGAAATGCTATCGCCAGAATTCGATCTGGCTTGACTGCGTCTGGCTTTCTTTCTATCAGGTAGGCAATTCTTGTTATCAATACCTCGGTCTTTCCAGAACCAGCTGCCGCGACGACAAGGTTGTATTGGTCATCTGTTACTATTGCCTTCTTCTGTTCTTCATCAAGGCACAACCCCTCTTTCCTAAAAAGGCGTGTGTACTCTTTTTTTCTTCGTTCGACAAAGTTTACATTGTATTCATCGATAAACTTTCTGTAGACCTCCAAGTCTCGTTTTGCCGCTGAAATGAAGTCTCTACCGATAAGTGATAAATGTTCGTAATAGGCAAGACTGCCTTCATATGTTTTCAGACTGCCCATAAGTCTCTGTTTCTCTGGAAATGTGAGATATGTACCGCTGCATACAGTTTTTGAAATCTCTCCGCAGATAAACTCTTTTCCTTGCAAGAGAAGTTTTTCGAAGCAATCTGATAACAATTCTCGGTGTTTAAGTGCTGATTCATCCAAAACGCCGTTTTCCATGAAGAAGGAAACGTCTTTTTCAAGTGATTGCACTCTTGAAATCCACTGTTTTTGCTCAACGTCACTCAGAACCGTACCGCTGTCGCTAATTTCTTTGATCTGTGTGTGTGCAGTCTCAATCTCTGCAAGTCTTTCTCTTATCGGCCTGATTGCGGAGTCTCTCTTTGCCGTTAGTTCCGATATTTTCTTGTCGGCATCCTTTCCGATCAGAAAGCCGACCAGGAACACCCTCAGTATTTTTCTTAGTTTTTTCAATCGTTTTTGTTTTTGGAGTTCTTTGTCACAGTTCTGGAGTTCGATCACAGCTAATTTTGTACTCATCATTATTCGTAATTGTGTCCCCGCTCAGATAAAGGCTTGATGAATGCTTAATTCATGGTTCAGGGTTGACTTTGCTTAATCCCTTAAGACAATTGGATTGCTAACACAAAAAGTCTGGGATTACGCAATTAGACTACATTGTTTTATGTACGGAGGGGTCCTGTCTTTTTCCGAGAAGTTCAAGGTGGTTTGTGAATGTGTAAATTAATTTGTGAATTTCGTTAGGGTTCTTAAAGGGCTTCTTGTTCTCTGACGGGTGTATGCCGCTCTGCCATTCGCGCCTAGTTCTTTCCGCGGCGTGGGGAGGTGAACGCCAAAGAAGTAGCTTAAGCATTGTTTCGGGCTATTCTGCTAGAGCCCAGTGCACAGGCAACAACGCATATTTGGAGCCTAATAGAAATAGAATGCAGAAACCTATAGAG
>DATDQZ010000020.1:0-6960 GCA_035292005.1 Bathyarchaeia archaeon
TGCGGAAAGTGCAGAAAGTTCGGCCGCACGTACAAATGCCCAAAATGCGGTTTCACAGGACCATAAGAGGCGAATCGGATAATGGGCAATGTTATAATTACCTACAAAATATTCCCAGAAGACATAACGGAAAATTTTGACGATTTAAAAAAGAAAATCGAAAAATGTTTACCCGAGTTCTCTTCTGTCGAGGGATACGGCGAAGAGCCTGTAGCTTTTGGGTTAAAAGCTCTTTTAATTCAGCTAAAGTTCCCAGAAGACAAAACAGGCCTCCTAGAGGAGCTAGAAAACAAGCTTGAAAAGACAGAGGGAATAAGCCAAATTCAAACTCTGATGGTGCGGAGAACAAGCAGATAGTCTTTCCGAGTACGCTTTAAAGTTTATATAGGAATAAACCTCTGTTTCAACACGCTTAAAGTAACAATCGCAAGGAGGATTCTAGTTGAGTGAAACTCAATTACGCGTAGGAGATGCGAGACAACGCGATGTCGGCAGAGGCATCGCCCGCATAGACCAACGAGCCATGCAGAAACTAGGCATAAGCGCAGGCGACGTAATAGAAATAGCCAACAAGCGCACCACTTCAGCCATAGCTTGGCCAGCCTACAGTGAAGACCAAAACCGCGACCTTATACGCATAGATGGCTTCACGCGCAAGAACGCTGGCGTAGCCATAAACGAGTACGTAGTTGCAAGACCGGCAAAAGTCAAAACTGCGCTGGGCATAACCTTTGCGCCAGTTGACATGCGCTTGAATGTTGACGAAGATTTCACAAACTTCGTTAAGAACCGCCTTATGGAAAGAACACTGGTCGAAGGCGACACAACGCTGGTTATGATGTTGGGACACGCCATACCCTTCACCGTCTCAAAGACCCGTCCGCATGGCATAGTGAAAGTCACAGCGGAAACGAAACTCATAATTCTAAACGAGCCAGCACCTGAATCAAAGGGCTTGCCGAGAACCACGTACGAAGACATCGGCGGACTGCACGAGGAAATCCAACGCGTCAGGGAAATGGTTGAACTCCCCCTGAGGCATCCTGAACTTTTCCAAAGACTCGGAATAGAACCGCCGAAAGGCGTATTGCTTCACGGTCCACCCGGATGCGGCAAAACGCTCCTAGCCAGAGCAGTGGCGAACGAGTCAGAAGCCAACTTCTACTCAATAAATGGCCCTGAAATCATGAGTAAATTCTACGGCGAATCCGAAGCGCGATTACGCGAGATTTTTCAGCAAGCCCAGCAGAACTCTCCGAGCATAATATTTATTGACGAACTGGATGCGATAGCGCCTAAACGTGAGGAAGTCACTGGCGAAGTTGAAAGACGTGTTGTCGCCCAGCTCCTTGCTTTGATGGACGGTTTGTCTGGAAGAGGAAACGTGATAGTGATAGGCGCCACCAACAGGCCAGGCGCTCTTGACCCAGCGCTTAGGAGGCCTGGCAGGTTTGACAGGGAAATTGAGATAGGTGTTCCGGACAAGAAAGGACGACTCGAGGTACTTCAAATTCACACTAGAGGAATGCCCCTTGCTGAAGATGTTGGCGAAGCTGGCCTCAAGAAACTCGCGGATATGACGCATGGGTACACGGGCGCTGACGTGGCAGCGTTAGGCAGAGAAACAGCCATGAAAGCCCTTCGCAGATACTTGCCGCAGATAAACTTGGAAGAGGAACGCGTACCGCCAAGCGTGCTTGAAAAGATGGAAGTGACGATGGACGACTTCGTTAACGCTTACAAGGAAGTTACGCCTACTGCCATGCGTGAAGTGTACATTGAAGTGTCCACTGTTCACTGGGATGACGTAGGCGGGCTAGACGAAGTGAAGCAGCACCTAAAGGAAGCTGTCGAGTGGCCGCTGAAAAACCCGGAAATTTTCAGCAGGCTTGGGATAAAACCGCCGAAAGGCATACTCCTTTATGGACCGCCTGGCTGCGGCAAAACTCTTCTGGCGAGAGCGGTGGCAACTGAAAGCGAAGCTAACTTCATATCGATTAAGGGTCCAGAAGTCTTTTCGAAGTGGGTTGGAGAATCGGAAAAGGCCATAAGAGAAGTTTTCAGAAAAGCCCGCATGGCAGCGCCAGCCGTGATATTTCTTGATGAGGTGGATTCGCTTACGCCGCGGCGCGGTTTAGGTTTCTCTGACAGCGGCGTGTCAGAACGGGTCATAAGCCAGCTGCTCACCGAGATGGACGGGCTCGTAACTATAGAGGACATAGTAGTTATTGCCGCCACAAACAGGCCCGACATGGTGGATTCGGCGGTGCTGAGGCCAGGAAGATTTGATAGGCTAATCTACGTGCCTGAACCAGATGAGAAGAGCAGGCTTCAGATATTCAAACTCTACACGAAAGACATGCCATTAAACAAAGACGTGGACGTAAACCAGTTGGCTACCACAACCAAGTACTATTCAGGAGCAGACATCGAATCTCTCTGTAGAGAAGCCGCCATGCACGCCCTGAGAAGAGACGTAAACGCCAGAGAGGTTACCATGAAAAATTTTCAGGAAGCCATTAAAGAAGTAGGTCCATCCGTCACGCCTGACGTGGAAAAATGGTACAAAAGCTTCGTGCAGCAGATTCGACAAGTACAAAAGCCAGCAACGCCCGTCGCCTAAGGAGCAAAGCCCATGCCAGCAGTTAAAACTTGGAAGACGCGTCCTGCCTATTTTGTTTTGCTGGAAATTTTAAACAAGAAAGGCGACATGACTGATGATGACCTCTTTGACGCGTTGAAAGAGGAGTTTGAAGATTTAGGGTATAAAGACTTTAACGAGTTGCTGATGCAGCTGGAGGTCAGCGGCAAAATTCGCACCAGTTCCATGGCTCGTGGAAAACGCCGCATCGAGCTCATTCAATAGGCTAATAATTATGGCATTCAGCGTGTAACCTGATGAAGCTCATGTCAGACGCCATAGTTGTCGGCGGCGGACCTGTAGGTTCCTTCGCAGCTTTGAACCTCGCAAGACTGGGCGCTAAGGTTACGGTTTTTGAGGAGCACTCTGCGATTGGCAGTCCATCGCACTGCGCTGGGCACCTGAGCATCCGAAGCTTGAGAAACTTGGGGTTGTACCCGCTTCCTAGAAAAATCGTTGAAAACACGTTTTCTATGGCAAACTTCTATTCACCAATGGGCACTAAACTCTCAGTTCGTCTTGCCCGTCCAGTAACCTGCGCCGTTAATCGGACATTATTTGACAGGCACTTGGCGGAGAAGGCAGAAGCCGCTGGTGCGCGCTATTGTTTAAGCTCGCGGGTTCGCTCGCTACTAATCGATAATGGATTTGTGGAAGGCGCAACCGTAGAGCGAAAGGATGCGGGCGAAGAGAAGGTTTCGGCTAAAATCGTTGTTGACGCTGAAGGAATCTCATCAAGGCTCCTGAGGCAAACAGGCTTATCGACGCTTAATCGCGACAGGCTTGTTTACGCTGTGGAAGCGGAAGTTGAAAACGTTAAAAACGTGGAGTTGGATGCGGTTGAAGTTTTCTTGGGAAAAAATTATGCGCCTGGCTTTTACGCGTGGCTTATGCCGAAGCTTGACGGAACCGCCAAGGTTGGACTGGCAACAAAAACAGGAAACCCAAAGGAGTTTCTGCAGAGGCTTATGCTCAAGCATCCAGTGGCTTCGAAGCAGCTTGGCTCGGCGAGAATCACGCGAATCGCGTTTCATCCAATTTCTCTAGGCGGACCAATCGCGAAGGCTTATTCGAACGGGTTTATAGCCGTTGGCGATGTAGCGTCTCAGGTGAAACCCACCACGGGAGGCGGCGTGGTTTTCGGGTTGACATGCGCTAGAATCGCGGCGCAAGTTGCCAACGAAGCCATAAGGAGAAATGATGTGTCTTCGAATTGTTTGCAGTTGTACCAGAAACGCTGCGGAGACACGCTGGGTTTTGACTTTAACGTCATGCTTAGAATGAGAAGGGCGCTTGATGCTCTTTCTGACGAGAGGGTGGATAAGGCGTTGCGGTTCTGCGCGAGAATAGGGTTGAACAGAACGCTGGAGGATGTGGAAGAAATAGATTTTCAGGGACAAACCCTTCTTAAGGTCATGAAGAAGCCTAGCGTGTTTGCTGCTTTGGCTTATTTCCTTATGCTTTACTTGTTTGCAAACCCTTAAAATCTCAGAGGAACAACCTGTTAGAAGGCGGGAAGTTAGCATGGAAGAGTTTCAATACAAACAAGTTATTGTCTTTCGCTCCGATTTGAAGCTTAGCAAAGGAAAGATAGCCGCTCAGGCGGGACATGCAGCGGTTTCCGCGGCGGAAGAAGCCCGTAAACGACACAGAGGCTGGTGGGAAGCGTGGCTCTTCGAGGGGCAGCGCAAAATAGCGGTCAAAGTGAAAAGTGAAAAAGAACTGTTAGAACTTGAAAGGCAGGCTAAAGAGTTGGCTTTGCCCACCGCGTTGGTTGTTGACAGAGGCTTGACCGAGATTCCTCCAGACACCGTGACTTGTTTGGGAATCGGGCCAGCTCCAGCAGACAAAGTGGATAGGTTAACTGGCAAGCTCAAGTTATTATAAGAAAAAGGCGCATTGAACCTTGGCTGTTCCGAGAATTGATAAGTTACTCGGCATCGACGTTTATGCTACTGAAACCATGGGTATTGGCGGAGTTATTCGGCAGTCTGTTGATGACTTTGTTGTTGAAGAAGTTCTTGTTGACGGTTCCCGAGCCAAAATCGAAAAGGCTGCGGAAAGCCAAGTCTTAGGGGCTTCGCTCTCTAGGCAACATTATTTGTTGTGTGTTTTGGTTAAGCGGAACTGGGACACGTTCATAGCCATAAAAAACATCGCGAAACAACTAGGCATAAGCCAAAAGCAAATCAGCATCGCAGGCATAAAAGACGCCAAAGCCGTTACCGCGCAACACATCACAATTGAACATAGTTCGATGGAAGATGCCTCAAAAATCAATGTTAAAGACATTGAAGTTCGCCCAGTAGGGTATTTCCGTGACAAACTATCACCATATTACTTGTTAGGAAACAACTTTGACATAAGAATTAAAGCGATTAACCTTGCAGAGCCAACAATTAGGAAGCGAATAGCAGCAACAATCCATGAACTTGAAGCTGTTGGTGGTGTTTCGAACTTTTTTGGGCATCAACGCTTCGGAACAACTCGCCCAATAACGCATTTGGTGGGAAAAGCCATCATTAGCGGAGACTTTGAAGAAGCAGTGATGCTCTTTCTGGCTAAGGCAAGCGCTCATGAACATCCTTCGTCTAGACAAGCACGCAGAGAACTTCAATCAAAGCAAGATTTCAAGCAAGCGCTACAAAACTTTCCGAAGCAGCTCCGTTATGAACGGCTAATGCTTAGCCATTTGGCTGAGAAACCAGAAGATTTAGTTGGCGCCTTTAAACGATTACCCATTAGACTCCAAGAGCTTTTTGTCCAAGCGTACCAGTCGTATTTGTTTAACCGTTTTCTAAGTGAAAGAATTAGGAGTGGCTTCTCGCTTAATACTGCTGAAGTTGGAGACTACGTGGTGAACGTGGAACGTTCAGGACTGCCAATGATTAAAACGGGCAAAATAGCTGGCGCGGATGCTCTTGCTGAAGCCAATGAATCAATAAAAGCGGGAAGAATGCGAATTGCAATGCCTCTTGTTGGAATTAAACAACGACTTTCCCAAGGCGCTATGGGGCAAATAGAGAAACAGATTCTTGAGGCGGAAGACGTCAAAACAGAGAATTTCAGAATTGACGCAATACCTGAGATAAGTGGAAGAGGCGAGTTGCGAACGGTTACGGTACCAATTAAGAACTTTAAGCTTGGTGGCATTTTGGCCAGTGCGGATAATCTGAAAGAGCGGCAAGCCGAGTTGGAGTTCATGCTATTGCGGGGTTCCTACGCAACTGTGCTTCTTAGGGAAATAATGAAACCGCGCAATCCGATAAGCGCTGGCTTCTAGCGCATAGTGTAGTTAGATTTTGTCGGTTTTAGCCAAGTCGCGAAGCCTGTTAACGCCATCTATTTCAGTTATGAAATCAGCAACACTTTTGGGAACAAGCTTTGTCCAACTCTCGTCTTTCAGCATTCTCTCCCTGACAACGGTTGATGAATAGAGTTTTCTTTGGAAGAACCGTATGCTCTTGACTTTGTATCCTGCTTCCATAAAGAGCCTGCGCGTCAACGGTTCATTAGAATAAACAACATTGAAGCGGGGCGTGTAACCTTCCAAGGCAGCGACCCACAGCATATGCAAGTGCACATCGGGCACGGGAACAACCCAAACTCGAGAAGAATCTATTTCTGCTTCTTTCAAAGCTCGGCGTATCATGACCAGCCTTTCACCAGCCGTGAAAGGATTGTTGGAGTTGTGGCTGTACTGCGCGCTGCCAATTACGATTACGAGCTCCTCAACTTCCTTCAACACATCTTTAATAGCGTTGAGGTGACCTAAATGAAAAGGCTGAAACCTTCCAACGTAGAGACCGCGACTAGTCATGAACTATTCCCCGCACCTTTGAGGTTGATTACATCTCACTTTTATCATTTACGATTCTAGGCTCAGTCAAGCACCAATTCTCCACAGAAGTCCAACCTATATATAGAGGGGCTATAGTCACCACAGAGCACAAATGCCCCAGCACAAGAGCATGCATCACTAAACTTTACCGAGTTTCCTTAACACGAACTCAACAGGGAAAACCTGCAGTTTTTTGCCGCCCACTGGAATTTCTCGCGGAGATGTGTATCCTCGTTTTTCGCGAACCAACAAGTCAAGTTTCACGTCTAAGCCTCCTCCGTAGCCTCCCAAGGTGAAGTCTGAACTGACAACCCTGTGGCAGGGAACAACAGGCGCGAAGGGATTCGCAGCCATAACGTTCCCAACAGCTCTTGGACTACCTCCAGCCGCTTTAGCAACTGAACCATAAGAAGCCACATAGCCCACTGGAATCAAGGATGTTACTTCAAGCACTCTCCTTGTGTAAGCGGGCAAATGC
>DATDQZ010000021.1:0-6510 GCA_035292005.1 Bathyarchaeia archaeon
CACAGCCATAGAAGCGGTTGACCCTGAAATAATGAATTTAGCCAAAACGCTGGGTGCCTCAGAATCACAAGCTTCCATAGCTGTCTTGAAAGAAGCGTTAAACGGGGTTCTTTTATCCAACATTGCAAGCTTTAACCGAGCAATAGCCGAGTTAGGCGTGGCGCTCTTGGTTGGCGGCAACATAGCAGGCTTAACCGATGTCTTGACAACAGCAATTTCGCGTTATACACAAAGAGGCGAACTTGATTTAGCCATAGCTCTAGGAATAATACTAATGGTCATAGTCTTCGTGATAAACATGGTAATAATCACAGCCCGAAAAGCGAAGATGTTTTTCACGTTAGGCAGATCACCACAATAGGCCCACTGGAGCGACTAAAAGATGACAATAACTGCTGAATTGAAGAGCGTGACCAAAGTCTTTGGAGACAAAACAGTACTAGACGGCATAAACCTGCAAATCCACGAAGGCGAAATACTAGCGCTCTTGGGACCAAACGGGTCGGGAAAAACAACCCTGCTGAAAATTCTAGCTTTTATCGAAAAACCTACAAACGGCGAAGTCGAATTCAAAGGCGGCACAGTCACCGCAAGAAACACGGAGAAAATGCGCATGCAAAGCACCCTTGTCTTTCAAAAAACAACCCTCTTCGACACATCAGTCTACAATAACATTGCTTATGGCCTAAAAATAAGGAAAATACCAAAAGATGTGCGTAATGAAGAAATAAAAAGAGTGCTGAGACTGGTGAAGTTAGAGGGTTTCGAGAAACGGTCTGCAAGAAAACTGTCAGGCGGAGAACAACAAAGAGTGGCGATAGGCAGGGCTTTGATCCTTAAGACTAAACTCCTTCTTTTAGACGAACCCACTGCAAACTTGGATCCCAAAAACGCCTCAATCGTCGAGGAAGTAATCGCTACAGTGAACCGCGAACTGAAAACCACCATTGTTATGGCAACGCACAACATGTTTCAGGCTAAGACTTTGCCCCAGCGCATCGCGTTAATGAGTGATGGAAAAATAACTGAGGTTGGAGCGCCAGCAGAGATTTTCGGCAAACTCTCCAAGAACTTGGCGCGGTTCGCTGCTGTTGATAACACTTTTGCTGGAACCGCCAAGGCAACAGTGGCAGGCACAACACTCGTGGACATTGGCAACGGCGTGCAAATCGAAGTGACAGCGCAAAGGCAAGGTGAGGCTTCTGTCTTCATAAGCCCCCAGGATATAATCTTATCTAAAAGCGCCGTGGCGTCCAGCGCCAGAAACGTGTTTAAGGGCAGAATCACCGAAATCTCGGATTTAGGTTCGCTCGTAAAACTCAAAGTTGACGTTGGCAGGCCCTTCACGGTCCAGATAACCAAACGGTCTTTCAGTGAGATGGGGCTTAACTTGAACGCTGAAGTTTTCATCGCCTTCAAAGCATCAAGCGTCCAAGTGCTCTAGGCTGCGCTTTTTCTTTCCTCTGTCAGTTCATGTAGGATTACTAGGGCTTCGCCGAAAGGCATGTTCAGCCTATTCGCCAATTCAGCGGGGGTTATGTCGGGTTTTTCGCGCAGTATCTCTTCTCGCGTGTATGCTTTGTGGCTTGGGTACATCACCGCGGCGTGGACTGTTTCCATAAGTATAAGCCAGAGTTTTTCTTTTGTGTACTCTTCCAAGTTCATACGGCATCAGTGAATACCTATGTCCTGTGTGGTTATTCAGTTTACCGCAAAGCGCGTGGTTTGCGCAAGATTAATTTTGAAGTTGTTGTCCACAGCGCGAGAAAAACAGCATCAACGGGATATTGATCTCTAACTCTGACTATAATATAGTAAACAAAAACTACTGCAACAACAACGGTGAGGACGGCATCAATGTGCAAAGCAACTATAACACGTTAACTGGGAACTATGCAAAGAACAACGGAAACCTGAATTATGAAGTAACTGGTTTGGGCAACGTCTTGATTAACAATCACTGAGAAAACGCAGCTTCAGAACGCGTCTTAACACCCATCTCCCCCTCTTTTTCTGTTTTAACCTTCCTGAAGTGCTCGTAGAATAGCGGGATATTCTTTTATTTTTTCGTGAAGTACTCCTGTTTCGTCGATCAGATCTGGTCTAAAGTTCTTCTGGTCAAAGAACTGGTCTATCGCTTTGATTTCATTCGATGTTAAGTTTGTCAGTTGCTTTTTGGTAAACTCTGTCACTTGTGTGATCATGCTGTTGAAGTCGAGTTCTGAGAGTTTTTCGGTTTGTAGTAGGTTTCTTAAGCTTGAGTCTATTGGGATTTTGCTGATGAACTCAGGGTTAATTTCGTAGAGTTTGGGTTTTTTGCGGGTTAAACTGTCGATTAGGGCACATTTTCTGAAGGTGTTATGGTTAAATTCCATTTTTGTTATTTGATATGTGTCAAATAGGTCTCGAGGTGTTTTTCTGTAAAGTAGTACGCACCATTTGTTCGCAAAAAGCTCTTCCTTTATCGGGGTTCTTACTTTGAACGTTTCTTGTGTGCCTATGTGTTTGAAGTCTGCTATGGCGTCTGTCTTTAGAATGGAAGTTCTACGCATGTATCCTATTTCTATTTTGAAGCTGTCTTGGTTGCTAAGTGTATTCGTGTATTTTATGGTAAATCTGGTCAGTGGATAGCTTGAGTTTATGGCAATGTTTGACTTTTTGTATTCTTGCCTGTAGAGGATGTCTTTTATTCTTTTGTCAATTTCGTTTCTGACCTTTCCCCAGTCTTTGACGTTTAAGTGTCGGTAATTGAGGTCAAGGTCTATTGATAATCGTAGGATTTGTGGTGAGTAGATGAAAGTGAGAGCTGTTCCGCCATATAGTGAAAGACGATCAAAAAGGAATTTTGCTGCTGAGAAGTCTTCTAACAGATCAGAGATTCGGCATACCTTTTCCATTTCTCGGATATTAAAACCACATGCCCGCGCAAGTGCATTAAGGTCGTACTTCCTTTTCAACTTAAATGCCTCTCAGTTTCTCCTCGAAGTCTTCGGGAATGTATAAATTCCATCTTTTGTTAAGAGGACCCTTTTTTCCACAGATCAGATATTGAGGTGATCTATTGGTTTTTTCGGCTATTTTGTTCAACAATTTTTCGTTCAAATGTTCGTAAAAGGGTGATCTGTTTTTGAGTAGTTCGAGGACGTAGCCAACTCGCCTGTTAAGACTTTCCCTTCCTTGTTTGAGTGTGAGATGTAGCAGTTTTTCAAAACTTAGTCCGCCAAGTCCTTCTAAGCTTTTAATGGATTCTTCCCAGCCTCCAGCGTACCGTATTCTGTCAATGCATTCGATGAATGTTCTTTCTTTGCTGCTTACTTTTAGAATGGTTTGATGGTAGGGCTTTTCGACGATCTCTGAGGTGATGTCTGTGACGAATACTGGTTTGAAGTTTAAGCGTTTGTACTGAAACGGGTCGAATCTGTCTTTTGCTTGTACGCATATGTAGGCTTCGTTAAGCAAGGAACTGGCACAGCCATAGTATTCCAGAGCTGTATGAAATCCCAAGTAGTATTTTTGTCTGATTTTTGAGGCGATAAGAAGCTTGTCTACTTCGTGTTTTTCTGGTGTTTCAAAGGGAGACAGAACTGCATATAACTCTTTTCGGATTGGTTGGAGTTTGCCCATTTTGATTAGTCGATCCACGTATTTGCGGTAAATGTATCTGCGGCTTTGATCGGCTTCTATGATGTCTGAAGCTTTTTCTACGATATTGTCGAAGCTTACTATCCTCATTGGAAGGAGAGCTTTGTATAGCGCTTCGGTTTTTGTTACCATGGTTTTTCACGTTTTTAATGCAGTTACCCATTTTATGGCATATTGCGTTAAAAATATTTAAAGCTGCTGTACAGCTTTTTCGCAAAATTTAACGCTGTTACCCAAAAAATGGCATACAACATTAAAATTTATGAAAAATCGGAAGCAGACAGTTTTACCAATGTGCCATTAGTAGCACGGTGAAATGTTTTGCTTCTATTGCCAGTCCTTGAGTGATCCATTCTTTTGTTAGGTTTGTTAGTATTGTCCTTAGGATGCGGGTTACCCTTTACCGCAAAGTATATTCTCTTCTATGGGATTTCACCAAGAACGAGCATGAAGCCTATGCGCGTAAAGGCTGTAATATTCGATTTGGACGGAACCATTGCCAGCTTCAACTTGGATTACAAGACTGTCCGCGCCGAGGTTAAAGGCTACCTTGTAAAGAGAGGCGTTCCCACCTCGATACTATCCGTGAAAGAAAGCATCTTCGAAATGCTCAGAAAAACCGAAACCTTCGCGAAAAACTCTGGCAAACCCTCAAAGTTTTTGGAGGAGATTCGCAGCGGAGCCTTAGCTATGGCTGAGAAACACGAGTTGGAAGCCGCCAAACACACGAGTCTGCTTCCCGGCGCAGTGGAGACTCTGAAGGCATTACAGCGGATGAGCTTGAAGATTGGACTGTGCACCATCAACAGCGAAAAATCCATGAACTACATCCTAAAGCGCTTTGGAATCGCCGACTTCTTCGACGTTACGGTTCCGCGAAACAAAGTGAATCATTTCAAGCCTCATCCCGAGCATCTTGAAGCCGCTTTGAAGGCTTTAGGCGCATCGGCAAGGGACACGGTGGTTGTTGGAGACAGCAGCGTGGACATGCAAAGCGCCAAGGAGCTGAAAGCCATCGCTGTTGGGTTGCCCACGGGCGTTTCCACGATGGAGCAATTGATTAGCAACGGCGCGAATTACATAATAACCTCAATAACGGACCTGCCGCTCCTAATAGAGAAAATAAACAAGATTCAGAAAGTAAACCGTGTGAACAGAAAATCCCAATAAGACTTACAGAAATGTAAACGCAAATGCGCACATTTTAATTACCAGAAGGACACATGGCATTATGGAGAATGAGCATTTTGGTTTCCCTAAGAGCTTTAGCTCCATCATTAACCCGCATCACAATCGCCGGCGCAATAGGCGCCGCACTGCACATCGGCCAAGGAAACTGCGACTTGACAGACGCCAAGGCCGTGGAGTTTTCAAGAGCCGTCTTAGCCCAAACAGACATAGAAGGTGAAGTCATTTCGTGCGAAGGCCCAAAAGATAACGCGCCAGCGTTTACTCACAGAGAGAAAGTTGGCACAGGCCGAGGGCCGAAAGTGGAGTTTGTCGTGGACCCCGTGGACGGCACCACCGCGGTGTCCAAGGGCAGAAAGGACGCCATCTCCGCCTTAGCTTGCGCACCCGCAGGCTGCTTTCAAATTCTTCCTGACGACGGCTACTACTTCAAAGTTGCCACTGACTACCATTCAATCGGCAAAATCTCCGTAGACATGCCCATAGAAGAGATCGTGCACACTGTAGCGCGAGAGAAAGGCCTGCTCCTCGGAAACTTGACCGTGATAATGCTGGAACGCGACAGGCACTCAGCGATGCTGGCTGCTCTCAGAAAACTGGGAGTGCGGATTATATTGATTCCAGACGGCGACATCGCAGCCGCAGTTGTTTCATGCATTCCCCAATCGGGAGTTGACCTACTCTTAGGCGCAGGCGCGGGTCCAGAGGCAACCATCGCGGCGACAGCCGTGAAGTGCCTAGGCGGAACCATGCTCGTCAAAGTCTGGCAGGACAAAAACGACGACCCTAAGCGGGTGGATAGGCTAAGGCTGGCTGGAGTTGACGTGGACAAAACCTATTGTGAGGAAGAGCTGGCAAAGGGCAGAGAACTGGTTTTTGCGGCTTCTGGCATCACAAAGGGTGAACTCTTGGATGGAGTGCGCTTAATTCCAGAAGGCGCGGTTGTGCACTCGATCTGCATGCGGCTGCCAAGCGGAACCGTGGAAAAGTCTGAAACAACCTTGCGTTTTAAGGGGCACCCAGTTTACAAGCAGTTCTTGCCGTGAAAATTGTCGTTGGGCACCTTAGGGCTAATTGGACTCATACCCTCATGGTTTACAGTGGCTTCAGGCGACGATGGCGTCACCATGCTCCTGCTTTTAAACACGTTGCGTCTTGAAAAAATGCGATAATAGGGCTATCTTACTGTTCTATGCCTACCCAATGATAACTAGTGGTTCACAGCTATTGACAACATCAAACTATTTTGTGCTGGTTAGTATTATCGGGTAAATCTCCTTATTCACATACTCCACGTACTTGTTCTTATCTGCAAGGTTAAAAATGGTCACCGAAGCGTCTCTCGTGACGCCCACAACGTAGCCCATCTCCCTTGACCGCGCAACCACGTACCACAAGTCGCCGTGTTTCGTGTAATCCTCAAACAACGAAGTGTTTATCAAGTCAGGCCCATAAAGCGACAGCTTGTTCACGTTAGGTATATCCACATTATCAAAGAACGTTATCTTCGTGTCTTCGGGGTTTTTCTGATGGAATTCCCGCAGGGTTTCAGGCGGGATTCTCGCTTCAACTATGCCGCCCACCTTTTCGAAGAGGATTCCGCTCAGCTTGTTCGCTATAAAGTTCGCCACGCGCTTCTTCTCCACAACCGTCAAGAACGTGATGTCTTCAACTTGGGTG
>DATDQZ010000022.1:0-3040 GCA_035292005.1 Bathyarchaeia archaeon
AAGCCGCTCGGCAATGAGGCGCGATGAGGTGGTAAGTTGCTCAACGTAAGGTGACTCATTCGCCATCTGGATAGGAATGCTATGAGCCGTAAAAACCAGCATAGCATTCTCAAAATTACCAGTTGGGATTTGCATAAGACATTCGTTAACACGATCAGAAGCGGCTTCGATGAATTGGGGATGATCAAAAAGTGGCTGGGTATAATCAACCGACAATTTCACGCCAGTTTTAGAAATAGCTTCTTCAACATCGCGCTGATACCTTTGCCAACTTGCATCACACTGGTGCGCAGCCATGATTAAGCCAAGCGCTCGTTTCACTCCTCTATCTGCCATTTCACCTAAAGTCTCGGTCAACAGAGGGTGCCAGTTACGCATTCCGACATAAACAGAGAGTTTGTAGCCGCGTTCCTTTAGGTCTGCTTCTAAGCCATTTGCCTGTCTGAATGTTAACTCGTTAAGTGGTGATCTACCTCCAATGAGTTCGTAGTGATGAGCAACTTCCTCTATTCGCTCCTGTGGGATAGGACGCCCACGCGTTACTTTGTCAAGAAACGGTCGTATATCCTCCGGCTTTTCGGGCCCGCCAAAGGCAATCATAAGAATGGCGTCGAATTTCTCTGACACTGAAAAAACCTCCTCTCAACCCCCGATTAAATCGGGGGTCAACCCTGTCTGAGATTATACCATTTCCAGTTTCTAAGTATTTATATCTGTAGGAGCACCATCCCTTCGATGCTCTCAGGACAGGCTTGGTGCGACCAGGTCGCGGCTGGAAGCCGCTCCTACAGTTTAACTTTTCTGAGCTTTCTATTATGAACATTATGAACACTTTCTCGCTAGAACTGGTATTATATCAGAAACTATACGTTTTATGACATACCGGCTGGGGCTTTGCAAGTAAAATGTTAAAAATTTTCTCAGCCTTCTATTATCTGCAACTACAGGTTGCCTACACCCACCTATGTTTCTTTGGGAGTAACGCCCTGTAATTCATCCATAAACCGATGCACTTTGTCAGGATCTATGTAAATCAAAAATAGCAAACACATAGTTAAGGAGAAGGTCGATACTGGCAAGGTGTAGTAAATGACCAATTGAAAGCCAATCGCCAGAGGAATCAACCATTTTTGAAAACGTTCCACCCAAAGAAAAATAGCCAGCCCATACTCCAAAACCACAGTTGATATGGCTAAAGCGAACATCAATAAGGAAAATCCAGGGAAACTGGGATAATCCGAGCCAGAATAAAACGAGATGTAATAGTGCTCCATCCGACTGCCTGAGAGAAACCCCCAATTGGTCTTATCGAACGCTCCCCAAAAATACACCATGCTAACCTGAAGACCAATCAGCAACGTCGCCCAAAGGGGGCCAATTTCCAAAGGCAAAAGGAGATTTTGCTTCTTTGCCTTCCTGAGCGCCAAGACCCGATCCAGAGAATAGGATCGACCGCAAGGGGTCAAAGCCAGCAAGCAAGTAATGGAGACTAAAAGGTACGTATGATGATGCTTAAATCCTGTTCCCCCTATGAGAATAGGGCCTGCTACAAGGTAAAGCCAGACGAGATTGGTGCCCGTCCAAGCGGTTGCAAACTGTGTCCAAAATCCCAGAAGCATCAAAAGTGTGGAGAGGAAAAACGACAATCCAGTTAAGACCAGAAACAGCGTCGGCTTGTTAAAGGGCAGCAGCTCACTCGCAAACCGTGCCCATAGCAAAAAAACTATGCCAATTCGGATCAGCGCAATGGGCCTGGTTGATCCCTCCCATAAAATGATGTTGTCCATAAAACCCTGAGTTAGGGTTTGGTAAACCGCTTTGCTCTTATCAAGAATGCTACTGTTTTTCTCGGTCTTCATTGCTCACACAGGTTAGTCTCGCCTTGAGCAATCCACTCCCATCCCCGTCTAGATGCCTTCCGCGTATAGAGGCGAACATCCGCTTCCTGCCCTAGCCGTTGGCAGAGACGACGGGCGATAGATAAGGCTTGTTGTTGATTCTCGATTTGGACAACGCTTCGAGGTGCATCCCTTCTGCTGTAATATCCAAGCACTTTGAAGCGGTCAATCGGCATTTGGGTTCCATTGGAATGTTGTAGCAGAAACTCAGCTACAAACACACCCAGTCCTCTCCCTTGATACATCCGCCAAGTGCGCAAATACTTTAATTTATAGCCAAAGAGTTGCTGAGCGCTTGGCCCCAAAACGATAAAGCTTGCTAGAAGGATAAAAACGCCAATACGTCCATAAATGATCAACCGGTGATTTGTTTTCATTACAAGTCTTGGTAATCAAAGCAAACTATTTATTGATTAGGTGCAATTTCTTCCGAATAATCATCCTTTACAGGTGTTATACGAAAATCATTGCGATTTCTTTCCTTTTTTTGGAGTATAATTAAACGGTATCCCTAATTCAATAGGTACTCGAAGAGATCATGGATCAACGTCCCAAGAAACTTCTCGATAGAGTTCGTAAGACTATGCAGGAACTTGAATGGATGTTCTGAATCCAGGGTAAGTGTCACTGTACCACTGATATCAAACCGATCACACAATTCATCTCGTAGGATTTCATAAGTCCATGCTGGCTGCACTTTCTTCTCTTGTGCTAACGTTGGGAAAGTGGCGGCAATCAGGAGAAATAGCAAACCCAAGAAAAATTCTACTTATTATTCATCTTCCTATACAGACGAATATTCATGTACTGCGTCCACAAGTGCCAGCACGTGGTCAACAGGCGTTCCCGGTAGTATGCCATGTCCGAGGTTAAAGATATGCCCAGGGTGTCCGTCGGCTTTTTCTAAAATCTTTCTTACGCGCCGTTGAATTTCGGCTGGTGGCGCAAAGAGCGCAACAGGATCGAGATTGCCCTGAACCGCCACGTTGTAACCCAATCGCGCCCATGCCTCACGAAGGTCTACGCGCCAGTCAAGTCCAATGACATCACCGCCAGCCTCTTTCATCAGTTCAAGCAATGCCGCGGTATCAGTACCGAAGTGTATAACTGGTACGCCTGGCGTCAGGCTGTGAATGAGCCGA
>DATDQZ010000023.1:0-2479 GCA_035292005.1 Bathyarchaeia archaeon
GCCGTCGTCGCGGTTAGAAGGGCAGGTGCAATCCCAACCTTCGATGCCATAAACCATCTCTTCCTGATAAGCCAAATGATTGTGCCTGGTTCATCGTACTGGAACATCGGAATTGGACGGAAAAAAGGCGACGTGGAAGGCGATGAAGAGGGCATGGAAACTATGGAAGACTTGGGAAGGAACATGGCTTGGCTGATCAAAAAACTGAAACGTTCGAAACGTTAGCTACTTCATTATCACCTTCAGGTCTTCTTCGGGGCTTGTTATTGGCATGATGTTGAACTTTTCAACGAGCACCTTTAGGATATTGGGTGTTATGAATGCTGGTAGGCTTGGTCCAATTCGGATGTTCTTTATGCCCAAGTAGAGCAGCGATAGCAGTATGGCAACTGCTTTCTGTTCATACCAAGAAAGCACAAGCGACAGCGGCAGATCATTAATCGGCATGTTGAAGGCTTCAGCCAACGCTTGCGCCACTTTAACCGCAGAATAGGCGTCATTGCACTGTCCCATATCCATAAGCCTCGGAATATCATCGATAGTGCCTAGGTCTTTGTCAAAGAACCTGAACTTCCCACACGCAAGCGTCAGCACAACCGTGTCGCGGGGAGCTTTCTCCACAAACTCCGTATAATAGCTTCTTCCAGGCTTTGCTCCGTCGCATCCGCCGACTAGTAAGAAACGTTTAATGCGTCCCTTCTTTACAGCGTCTATGATTTTGTCTGCTACGCTTAGAACTGCGTTTCTGCCGAATCCCACAGTTACGTATTTGCCTTCTTTGTCTGCTTGAAATCCCGGCATTTCTAGCGCTTTTTCTATGAGTGGTGAGAAGTCTTTGTTTGCTACGTGCGTTACGTTTGGCCATCCCACAGGTCCTGAGGTGAAAATGTTTCCTTTGTAGTTTTCTAGCGGTTTTTGAATGCAGTTGGTCGTCATTAGTATGGCTCCTGGGAACGCTGGGAATTCTCTTTGCTGGTTTTGCCATGCTGTTCCATAATGACCGTAAAAATGCGGATATTTCTTCAACTTGGGATATCCGTGAGCCGGCAGCATTTCTCCATGCGTGTAAACGTAGATTCCTTTTCCTTCGCTTTGCCTCAGAACCTCGTCCAGATCTTTAAGGTCATGTCCAGATACGAGGATGGCTTTCCCTTTTTTCGCGCCAAGAGGAACCCTTGTAGGTGCTGGGTGACCGTACGTCTCAGTGTTTCCTGCGTCTAACAGCTCCATGGCTCTGATGTTAATCTCTCCGCACTTCATTACCAAACCTACAAAGTCATTGACGCCAAACGATTTATCCAGTGTAGCTGTGAGGCCTTGGTGTATAAAATCAAAGACCTTGTCATCCTTTTTTCCAAGAGTATAAGCATGGTACGTGTAGGCAGCTACTCCTTTTAGGCCGTAAGTCAGCAACCACTGGAGCGAGTGAAGGTCAGGGTCGATGGCAGGATCAGACTTTACTCCGAAGCGCGTGCCTTGTGCTATAAGGCCTTCCTTTGTTTTCTCTAAAGCCAAGTTGGCAGGTCCGCTGCTGTTGTCGATGTGGCCTTCTGCTGATTGTATCCTCTTCCGCAGTATCTCGCGTAGTTCTGCTGCTTTCCTAATGTATTCGATGATTCTGTCTGGATCGAAGTTCACGTTCGTTAATGTAGCGAACAGTGCCTCGCAAGTGAACACGCTAATTTTCTCGTCTTTGATTCCGACTTTTCTTGCCTCAATTGTTAGTTGTGATAGCCCTTTCAGCATGTAGACCAGCAAATCTTGGAGCGTTGCCACCTCAGGGAGCTTTCCACAAACGCCTACTATTGTGCATCCTTGTCCTTTGGCTGTTTGTTCGCATTGATAACAAAACATCTGATCTTGACTCATAAGTCCACCAATCTTACGTTCTCAAAAACGCACGCACATAAAAATATTTGGATTTGTGAGCGACGAATAACCAAAAGGCGGTCAAGTGCAGGGCGTGTCTTACCGTATCAACGCCAAACAAAAAATGTTTCTTATCAAAAGGACTCATGTGCGTTTCAAATCCTCTTAGAAGTAATGGAAAATCAACTTCAATTGAAGAGAAGGGCATGAACCTAAATGAAAAAATTTTGGAGAAAATCGAAGTCTATGTTTGGGGTGGCGGTCTTGTTCCCAGAATAACGTCCACGTCTGTTATTGAGTCGTCTCTCACCACAGTGAGCACCAAGTGCTCTGTTGGCAGTGTTTTCTCTTCAAGGTAGCTTGCCAGATCATCATTGTTTTTTATTAAGGTCCCGTTCATGGCGATTATGATGTCGTTGACTTGTAATTTGCCGTCTGAGGGTCCTCCAGCTGTGACCGTGGCGATTCTCCAGCCGTAGGTAACGCTTGCGCCTATTTCCTGCGCTATGTCGTAGCTCATGTCCTGTCCTGAAACGCCTAAGTAAGAGTGGCCGCTGTAAGTCCCAGTCGTAATCAAAGCGGATATTTCCCTGAGAATAGTGTTTGATGG
>DATDQZ010000024.1:0-10196 GCA_035292005.1 Bathyarchaeia archaeon
ACATCTGTTTGAGTGGCTATTTTTATCAAAACATATGCCTCCATCGTCTCGACCTCGCATGGTGTTATCGAATATTGCTTTGGTCTCTGAATGTATTAAAGACTTTCTTAATCACACCTTGCGATTTCCCAGCAAGCTTAAAAGCTCAAGAATGCCTTAACAGTCAAACTGCACGTTCAAAATAGCCAATGACGCGAGGAGCGCTTCTTCCGTTCTAACAGTTTCCGTTCCCTGGTCAGTTACCGTGTTTACCACAAAATCCACGATGCCGTTCAGGTTTGCGCCTTCATCTCTGGCGATTTCGTATAATCCCCGTGTCGGAGCGCCGAACCCCACGAGAATGCTGTTTGCCTTTTTCCATTTTTCAGCTATTTTTTCGGCAACCTCTGCGAATTTGGTGCCGAACTTGGAGGTGGCGATGGTTAAGTCGAAATTTCTGTTTGCTAAAAACTTGTTAAAAGAGTGTCTTTCAACCGAAACCGTGTATCCCCAGTAGAAGGGAACTTCATCCCGACTTGCGGTTTGAACCTCAACTTCTTCACCCACTTTCGCTATTCTTATGGTCAAACGCTTGCCAACAGCAGATTGTTTTTCCCGCATCAGCACAGGCCGTTCAACGCCGATGTCTACAAGCGCGCCTTCTCTGGTTTCGGACAAAACCACGCCTTCACGGTACTCTCCAACTTTCAGATTTTTGACTTCCCTATTCAGCGGATGATGAGCGGTTCGTAACGGCGGCAGTATCCCCGCATACTGCAATCGCGGTTCAAGCTTGAAAAGTCTCTTCCGAAGATACTGGGGCGTTTCCATGTACGCCAGCAAAGTAGCAATCAAATCCACATCTGCACTTTGACTTGCTTTTGGGTTGTCGGGATAAACCACAATTTCGCTCACTCTGAAAATTGCCGCAGCTCTTCCAATTAAGCCTACCTTTGAGGTTTTCTCGCGTAAATGCGGCGTGTCTGAAATGACAGACGCAGGTATCGCCACAGCCAACTTCTTCTTAGCCAATTTGTGTTTCGCCCCTCGCAGAAAACCGTTGCGCCTCTGCGTTGAGCTTAAAAGTTAAAACGAGATATAAAAGTGCTTATAATTGCAGAAGGCGTGAATTGGAATTGGCAGCATCGTTTTTGGATGAAATTGGCGAAATCAGGAAAATCGACAAAAGTAACATGCTTTCGTTCTGTGTTGAAGCTGCCAAACACTATCGTGAAGCCGCAAAGACAGCTGAAAAAATTTCCTTAGCTTACTTCAAACCTGCGAACATCATTGTCGCTGGCATGGGTGGCTCTGCGATTGGAGGCGAACTGCTAAAAGATTGGACACGAGATAAAGCATCGATTCCCATAGAAGTCAGCAGAGAATATTCGCTGCCCGCCTACGCAGACGAGAAAAGCCTCGTGTTGATTGCAAGTTATTCAGGGGAAACAGAAGAATCCCTCAGCACTTTTCTAGACGCTGTAAAGAGAAAATGCGTGATTTACTGCATAAGTTCTGGGGGAAGCTTGCTAGAGTTTGCTGAAAAAATCGGAGTGCCCTACCTGCGCATTCCGCCGGGCATGCCGCCGCGTGCAGCTCTTCCATACCTCTTCGTGCCATTGCTTATGTCGCTGGAAAAACTGAACTTGGTTTCAAGTGTCTCTGAGAGTCTTAAGGAAGCAGTGGGAGTCTTGGGGAAAGTTAGTGGTGAGAATTCACCCGAAAAACCCGCGAAGAACAATTTTTCCAAGACATTAGCGTCGGGAATCAGTGAGACTGTTCCTGTGGTTTATGGTTTTGGAATTTACCGCAGTGTTGCACAGCGTTTTAAACAGCAGTTTAATGAGAACAGCAAGATTCCCGCGAAGTGGGAGGTTTTCCCCGAACTCAACCACAACGAGATTATGGGCTGGGAAGAATCTGGAGAACTCGCAAAACACTTCTCCGTTATATTCATCAGAGACAAAACCGAGCCCATTGAGATTCGTGGCAGAATCGAAACAACAAAAACTCTGATGCTTTCAACCCAGTCGAAGATGTTCGAAGTGTGGAGTCAAGGCAAGAGCACACTGGCAAAAATGCTGTCCACCATTCTCGTTGGCGATTTCACAAGCGTCTATCTGGCAATTCTGCGCAAAGTGGACCCAACTCCAGTTAAGACGATAACCCTGTTAAAGGATAAAATGAAAGAGAGCGGAACGAAAGAGAAAATAATCCGTGAACTGGCGGAAATCGCTGCGAAATAAGCTGGTCTCTTACTCAGGCGTTTTCCGTTATGAAACGTTTGAACATTTCCTCTGCAGTTTCAAGCGGCACCAGTTGCGGCGGACGTTTGAACGCGTAGGCACAGACCGGCACAATTGCTCCCCTAAGCTTCTTGTTCAACGCTATTTTCATGGCTCTCACAACATCGAAGAGGACTGAACCAGCGTTCGGCGCGTCAACAGTTGAAAACTTTAGGTCTATCTGCATCGGCGCGTTACAGAAGTAAACGCCGCTAATCCAGAAGAAACTGTCACGCTTATTCTGCAAGAAATCCACGTAGTCCGTGGAGCCAGCCACAACCTCAGCCTTGTAAGGCAAAGAAGACGCCACAGACTGCGTTTTAATGGCGCGTTTGGTGTCCCGCGTCCTGTCCAACGTATCCAGCGACTCTGTTCCTCCGCCGACGTCTAACTGATAGGTTTCCGTTATTCTAACACCGTTCATTGAAAGCAGTTTTAGCAAAGTTTTATGCAGTGCAGTGGACCCCACTTGGTCGATTAAGTCGTCGCCTGCCAAAGGTAGCCCTGCCTTTTCGAAGCGTTTAGCCCACGCTGCATCGCTAGCGATGAAGTTGGGTGTAGCGTTTACGAAGGCGCACTCTGCAGCTAATGCTTGTTCAGCGTACCATCGAGACGCCTCTGTTGCTCCGCTCGGAAGCAAATTGACAACAATTTCCGCTTCTGCTTCTTTCAGTGTCCCTGCAACGTTTGAATCAGGCGTGTTGCTGATTTGCACGATGTTTTTGGTATAGTTGCCTATGCCGTCCAACAATGGACCTTTATGAACAACTACGCCCGTGGAAGGGACATCAGTGACTTTCGGTGCGTTGTTTGGCCTCGCGAAAATAGCTTTAGCCAAGTCCTTTCCAACTTTTCGGTCATCAACATCAAAGGCTGCAACGACCTGAATGTCTCTTGGCGTTAAACTTCCCAAAATAGGATTGCGTAGCCCAACACAATCTTCTTCTTTTTCGAACTTTCCATAGTATTGTAAGCCTTGGACGAAGGCTGAAGCGCAGTTTCCCACACCAACCAATGCGACTTTTATATTGGGCATTTTCGTCACCTGTGTTTGGGCTTTTCTTATTTGCGGTTGCCTTATAAAAAGCTACGCTGCTCTATGCCCTTAGAGAGGTTGTTTGCATGAACGTGTGGTTGGATGTTGCTGTTGTGCGTTGCCCAAACTGCGGCAACCACTATGTTGATGCGTCATGGTACGTCATTGAATTGGAATCTGACATCCAGTGTGGGCGTTGCCAAACCGAATTTAACGGCAAAGATAACACGACAGACCGTGTACTACTCGAGTTCGCCGTGGACGATGTTGGAAAGATGCAAAACGCGAGAATCGCCGAGCATCTCGCAATAAAATGATTTTGCAGCAAAATCTCTTTTATCTTTCTAGCAACCTTTTAATTTCTTCAGGGCATTAAGCTAAAAACGAGTTGGCTAAATTGAATGACGCAGCTAAACTTGACAAGTTCACAGCTGTTAATGAGTTAGCGCGCCGAAGAGGCTTTTTCTGGCAGTCCTACGAGATTTACGGCGGCGTAGGCGGATTCGTGACTTATGGCCCTCTCGGCGCAAGATTGAAGCAGAACATCGAAAACAAACTGAGAGAAATTTTCGTTAACAAGCTTGGCATTCTTGAAATAGAATCGCCCGTAATTGCGCCTGGCAAAGTTTTCGAGGCATCAGGCCACGTGGACCACTTTAAAGAGCCCATGGTTGAATGTTCCAAATGTAATAAGAGATTTCGTGCAGACCATCTGCTTGAAGAATACGCAAAAATAAGCTCGACTGAAGCTGAAAAAATGAGCCTAGAAGAAATTAAGGAAGCAATCGAAAAGAACGAAATTCGATGCCCAGACTGCGGCGGCACTTTCAACGCACCGCAACATTTCCTAACCATGTTTGAAACCACCATAGGACCTTACGCTGGCACGACTGGCTACGGGAGACCCGAAGCGGCACAGGGAATATTCGTGGAGTTTAATCGCCTTTACGCCATGGCGCGAGAAAAACTTCCCTTCGGAGTGTTGCAGATAGGTCACGCTTTGAGAAATGAGATTTCGCCTCGGCAAGGTCTCATAAGGCTCAGAGAATTCACGATAGCGGATTTGGAGTTCTTCTTTGACCCTGAAGAGCCGAACTGCCTTCTGCTGAAGGATGTGGAAAACGAAACTTTGCGGCTTCTTCTGACTGAAAACAGGCTGAAAGGCTCCGAAGAAACAATAGAATTAACGGTTAAAGATGCTGTTGCGCAGAAAATAATACGCGCAGAGTGGCAAGCATTCTTCATGGCGATGGCGAAGAAACTGCTAATCGAACTCGGCGTTCCCGCTGAAAAGCAACGCTTCATCGAAAAACTCCCATGGGAAAAAGCGCATTATTCAAGTCAAAGCTTTGACCAAGAAGTGTACGTGGAACGTTGGGGCTGGATAGAAGTCTCCGGCCACGCCTATCGCACAGACTACGATTTGAGCAGTCACATGAAAGCCAGTGGCGCCGACATGCAAGTCTTCAAAGAACACAAAACGCCCGTTGAAAAAGAACAACTCGTTGTAAAGCCCATAATGGCCAAGCTTGGACCAGCGTTCAAAAGTGAAGCGGCAAAGGTTGCAGAACTGCTCTCGAAAGCCGAGCCAGAAGAGGTTGTTGCCTCTCTGAAAAAGAAAGGTTATTACACTGTTGAAAACCGTAAAATCTTGCCTGAACACGTGGATGTTATTCATCAAAAAACCATTTTGCGAGGCACTCACTTCATTCCACACGTTGTCGAACCCAGCTTCGGCTCTGACAGACTCTTCTATGTCGCTTTGGAATACGCTTACAGAGTGAAAGACGACAGGGCTATCATGAGCTTTCCGCGAAGCATTGCGCCAACACAAATTGGCGTTTACCCTCTGGTAAGCAAGGACGGTTTGGTGGAAAAGGCACTGGAAGTGCACAAGTTACTTACGCAAGAAGGTTTCACGGTTGAATTTGACGAAACAGGCTCCATAGGCAGACGATACGCTCGTGCGGATGAAGCTGGCGTTCCCTTAGGCATAACAATAGACTATGACACGCTAAGCGACGGCACAGTTACGATTCGAGACCGCGATTCGTGGCAGCAAGTTAGAACTCAAATCAAGGATTTACCTGAACTTTTGCACAAGTATTTTCAGGAAAAAATTAACTTTGAAGATTTGGGCACTTTGCTGAGAGCGTAAGTAGTTAGCTTTTTTAATGCACCCGCATACTAACTGTTAGAAGAATCAGGCTATCTCTACGGCGGGAAATTGGTTTGGTGCTTCCAGCAGAAACAGAAGAACGCGTGAAACGCAGAGCCTTGAACGTTTGTCAAGATAATCTACGCAAGGTCTTGGAGGTTATCCGAAAAACCCCTCAATTGGTTGAGCACTTTGTGAAAGGCGACAAAGCAATGGCTAGGCAACTTTTTGACGAAATCAGAAAGGGAGAGGAAGAAGTTATCAAGGCTAGACGCATGGTTTCTCAAGAGCTAGCCGAAATAGGCGCCATTCTTATAAGCAGAGAGGATTTTTTGAGGTTTACGAACCTGACAAGCGAGATCGCGGATTTTTCCGAAGGAATCGCCTTCCGCCTCGTCGAAATAATGGAGCACAACTGGAGCGTCCCAAGCGACATAAAAAAGGATTTGTTGACACTCTCCGAGGCTGTTCTTGATACGGTGCTTAGGTTAAGGGAGACCATGCTGGTTCTAAGTTACGGATCAGCCAAAACTCTAGAAAGAGCTAAGGACGTTGAAATTGCCGAAAGAACCGTAGATGACCTCTACCGTGGACTTGAAATAAAAATTCTCAGCAGCAAACTTGACCTTCCAGTATTATTACTATTGAAGGATGTTCTTCAACTTCTGGAAGACTCTGCGGATAAGGCAGAAGATGCAGCTGACGTTGCACGAGTGCTTTCCTTCATAATGTAACAGAGAGCGAAAAACCGCCATGGCTAAAATCAAAGTTGAACTAATCGAAAATTTTCTGGTCGTCTGGAACTCTATAGAAGGTTCGCAGTTATACAAGACGGGGTTTTACGGCAAACCGCTTGGAATTTCAAAGCCAAAAATCCCAGAGTTTAATGTTCCCTTAATCTTGGATTTAATGGAAGGCTTATACTTGGCTGAGAAAGGTAAGGTAACAATTCACGATTTAGAAAAGCGCAAAGTCGGACTTAGAAAGCTTAGGCAAAAAGCTAGGCAGTTATACGAGGAGTTTGACGATAAATACGCCGTCTATCGTGATCTGCGAGACAGCGGATTGATTGTTACGCCAGGCATAAAGTTCGGTTGCGATTTTGCAGTTTACAAGTACGGTCCAGGCGTTGAACATGCGCCTTACATGGTTTCCGTCAAGAAGGCAGGGTCTGACATTACGGCGACGGAAATCGTTAAGGCTGGGAGACTGGCGACAACCGTGAGGAAACGGTTCATCATCGCCGTGCCAGACTTGGGCACGGAGAAAACAAAATATTTGATGTTCAAGTGGTTTAAGGCGTAAAAAATGGCTCTATGGGCTGTTTTGTTGGCTCCCGCGTGTTTAGCCTGCCATTACGGTTTGATTTTGGAATTGCCCTCTGACGTGTTGATGTGGGTAGATTTTTGTTGTTACGAGTGCGCATCCTTCCTCTATGGTGACATCGTCGGCAATGACTGAGAATGAACTTATTTTTGTCTGTTTCCGTCGGCTTGGAAGGATTGTCGTGTGCCTGCCTATGATGCTGTCAAATATTTCGGTTTTTTCCCCGATTATGGCTCTATCCATGACCGCGGAGTTTTCTATTGTAACGTCTTTGCCGATTTTCGTATAGTTGTCGATGCACGAGTTCACTATTCGTACGCCGTCGTCTATTTGGCAGTGTCTTCCGATAAGAACTGCGCCTTCAATCTCTATTTTTCCCTGATTAATCTTCCGTATGATTTCCTGTCTTCGTTTTTCTGATTCACTGCTTTCTCCTTGAATCCACATCCGCTTTTCTTCGCTTATTCTTCCGCCGAAATCCGTTAGCGAAGAGAAGTTACCGTTCAGCATGCTTTTCATGGCCTCTAAATAGTTTTTAGGAGTACCAACATCAAACCAGCTTCCTTCAAGCGTATAGCCGTACACTGTTCGCCCTGTCTGAATTACGTAGGGAATGAGGTCATAGCCGAAATCTAAGCGGTGCTTCTCTTTGATTATTTGTTTGACTCCCTTTTCTTTGAATATTTTCTTTATCTCGGGTGAAACCATGTATAAACCTGTGTTGGCAAGGTTTGAAGGGGCGTCTTTGGGTAGTGGTTTTTCTGCGAATCGTGAGATTCTCATGTTCTTGTCTATGTCGGCTATGCCTAGGCCTTCAACGTTTTCCACTTCCCTGAGAGCTATGGTCATTACTGCGCCTTTTTTTTGATGAAATTCCGCAAGCTCCTTTATGTTAACATCGAATATGTTGTCGCCTTGCACTGCAAAAACTGGATCTTTAACTTTGTAGTATTCCATGTTTATTCTTGCAGAGTCCGCGCTTCCGAGGTCATCCACGTTTGGTTGGTATTTTATGTGAATTCGCGGAGTAATGCCATACCTTGACGAAAATCCGTAACCTGACTCGAAATAGTCGTACAGGTCCCTGTAGTTCGTGTAACCTTTTACTCCAAAAATGAAATTTCGTATGCCCTGACTTGCAAGGGAAAGGAGTGAGAATTCTATTAACGGCCTGTTCAGGAGTCGAAGGCATGCCTTGCTGGTTTCCGCCGTAAGCGGCAACAGCCGCGTTGCTTTTCCGCCTACTGGAATAATGACTCTTAACTTTTCTGGAGCGTAGTTGTCGCCCAAAATATCTCACCCATAAGTGTTTATTCACTATTCAATCTGGAACGTATTAACCTTTTTAAACTAAGTCAAAACTTAAGAGACATTGACCAAGGTTCGAATGATATGGGAAAAGTCAGCGGCTTCGTACGGTTGATGCGGCCGATCAACTGCGTAATGATGGGTTTTGCGGTTATGGTTGGCGCGGTTCTGGCAAATCCGCAGTTTTCCAGCGTTGACTGGCTGAACATTCTCTACGGTTTCATCACAGGGTTCATGTTAACAGCCGCGTCCATGACCATAAACGATTACTATGATAGGGAGATTGATGCGATAAACGAGCCGTCTCGTCCCATTCCAAGCGGTTTGGTAAACTCAACTGAAGCTTTGATATTCGTTTTTGTTCTTTCAGTGGTAGGTTTTGTCTTCGCTTATCTCGCAAGTGTTCTGTGTTTAGCGGTTGCGGTAATCTCTTGGATAATCGTTGTGACTTATGTTACAGTTGGGAAACGCAGTGGTTTGCCCGGCAACTTTCTCGTCAGCGCGTGCGTGGCCGTCCCTTTCATCTATGGTAGCATAACCGTTATGAACCAAGTTCAATTGAACGTTTTGCTTTTTGCCTCTATAGCGTTTCTTTCTAACACTGGCAGGGAAATCACTAAGGGGATTGTTGATGTTAAGGGTGACAAGACGCAGGGCGTGAAGACGCTGGCGGTGCGTTATGGAGAGAGAAACGCCGCCGTGGTCGCCGCTCTCTTTTATGTCTCCGCGGTTTCTTTGACTCCGCTTCCTTGGCTCTTAGGTTTGGTTTCTTTATGGTTCATTCCTTTTGTCTTAGTTACCGATGTTGGGTTTGCTGTTTCTTCTTTCTTTCTGGTCAGGGATTATTCTCGGGAAAACGCCAGAAAAATCAAGAATCTGGTTCTGTTGTGGTTTGTTCTTGGCTTGTTGGCGTTTGTTTTCGGAGCTTTCCAACCCGGCGCTGCTTGATGGCAAAATCTTCACGGATTTGTTTATTATTGCCCGCCTAAACCTCATCGTCTTTACTGATAAATTGTAGCCTAGGCATGGTTAAAGCACTTCACGTATATACGTGCATGTTTTTCGCATGTTAACAATACATAAGTACGTTCTACACGTTTTCTCCATTCGAGGATGTTAACGTGTCTGAACGTTTCGCTAAAAAATGGGAAAGTAAGAAAGAGGAAAGCTCGTTCATAAACAGCCTTAGAGAGGGCGTTAGGTCGCCGGCACCCCTGAAGCCTCGCATGGACTACGCCATCAGGCGTTTGGAGCTTCAAATCCACAAGCTGGATCAGGCTTCTGAACGGTTCAGCCAAAAAGACAGAGCGCTTTTCACAAGAATAGTTGACTCCTACGCTAAACATGACACTGCGCACGCTAATGTTTACGCTAATGAGCTGGCTGAGGTTCGCAAAATGGAAAAGCTGGTTATGAACGCGCGCTTGGCCCTTGATCAGGTGCTGTTGAGGCTGAGAACGGTCACTGAATTCGGCGACTTGGTTTCTACGCTTGGACCCTGCATAAGCGTGTTGCGTTCTGTCAACGTAGGGTTATGCGGCGTGCTGCCAGAAGCCGAAAACGAACTCGGCGACATCAGCAACATGCTTAGCGGATTAATGTTCGACTGCGGCACAAGCTCCGGCATGTCCCTGAACTTCAACAACATCAACGAAGACGCAGCAAAAATACTTGCAGAGGCAGCAACGGTTGCGGAGCAGAAGATCAGCGCGAACCTCCCAGAACTGCCGTCAGGACTTTCAGGAAGCTTGAAGGAAAAACCAACCCAAAACACATAAACGACCCTTTTTCTCTTTTAGGTCAAACTCCCATTATTTCTTTTGTTGAGCTGTCGCTCAGTGCTTAGCGTGTCCAAGAATTGGACTTATAAGTTTCTTATCTGGTATTATTATCTGCGAGGGTCTTGCTGATTGACTGCGGCTGATGCGACTGAGGTTGAGTATGCACTTCGAGGCAAAGCTTGGAAAGTCTACTGGTTTCTCCTGAAAAACGGTCATCCCGTGAGTGTACGGGAAGTCCAGCGCGCCTTGCACTTCAGCAGTCCAAGCGTCGCTTACCATCATCTTGAACAACTGCGCGAGTTGGGCTTGGTTCAAAAACAGGA
>DATDQZ010000025.1:0-5210 GCA_035292005.1 Bathyarchaeia archaeon
CTTCTCATCTTGCTCTGCCTCAGAACTATGACACCGCAAGTTTTATATTTAAGCGTGCCGTTCTGGAACGGACTGCAAGTGATGTAAAATGGGGTATTGCTTTATCTAATCGCTTTCCTGAGAAAGTAAGAGTTTTTGACACTACGCTTCGTGATGGTGAACAAACCCCTGGAGTATCTTTGATTCCTGAGAATAAGTTGCGTATAGCGCAGCGTTTAGATGAGCTTGGCGTTGATGTCATAGAAGCTGGTTTTGCCGCTGTTTCTGAAGGCGAAATGGAAGCAGTGAAGCTTATCGCTCAGCAGGGTTTGAGGGCTGAGATTTGCAGCGCGGCGCGTGGCACGCGTGGCGATATTGATGCGGTTGCGAAGAGCGGTGCGGACAGCATTCACCTGATCATTCCTGTTTCGGATTTGCATATTGAGTTTAAGTTGCGGAAGACGCGTGAGCAGGTGCTGCAGATAACGCGGGATACTGTGAAATACGCTAAAGACTGTGGGCTAATCGTGGAGTTGTCGGCTGAGGACGCAACGCGTGCGGATGTGGAGTATCTGAAGCGGGTTTTCCAGACTGGCATCGAAGCGGGTGCTGATAGGGTTGTGGCGTGCGATACGGTTGGCGTGTTGACTCCTGAACGGTCTTACGAGCTGTTTTCTGATTTGCGGAAGTCGCTGAATGTCCCTGTTGTGAGTGTGCATTGTCATAATGATTTTGGGATGGCTGTGGCGAATACGGTTGCAGCGTTGCGGGCTGGTGCCAATCAGTTTCACGCGACGATTAATGGTTTGGGTGAGAGGGCTGGGAATGCTTCGTTGGAGGAGATTGTGGTTTCGCTGATGGCGCTGTACAAGCTGAAACTGGGAGTTAAGACGGAGTTGCTGTATGGCATTTCGCAGTTGGTTTCGCGGTTAACGGGCGTTTATGTGCAGCCGAATAAGGCGATTGTGGGTGAGAACGCGTTTACGCATGAGTCTGGGATTCACACGCAGGGTATGCTTGCGCATCCTTCGACTTACGAGCCTATTAAGCCAGAGTTGGTTGGTGGTACACGGCGGTTAGCGCCTGGGAAACATGCGGGTTCGGCTGGGTTGAAGGCGGCTTTGGCTGAAATGGGCTTAGCGCCAAGCGAGGAGCAGTTGAAGGAGATTCAATTGCGCGTGAAGAGCGTTGGTGATAAGGGTAAGACTGTTACGGATGCGGATTTGCTGGCGATTGCGGAGTCGGTGCTTGGCTTAAGCGCGGCTAAGCCTATTCAGCTTCAGGAGATTACGGTGGTTAGCGGCAACACGGTTACGCCTACTGCTTCGGTTAGGCTGAAGTTGAATGGGAAAGAGGTTAGTGGCGCTGCGGTTGGTGTTGGTCCTGTGGATGCTGCGATTAACGCTGTGAAGAAGGCTATTCAGGAAGTGGAGCCGATTCTTTTGGAGCAGTATAATGTGAAGGCGATTACTGGCGGAACAGACGCGATGGTGGAAGTGATGGTTCGGATGCGGAAAGGCGATAGGACTGCTACGGCGATGGGTGTGCGTGAGGATATTGTGATGGCGAGTATGGATGCGGTGCTTGGCTGCATGAACGTGCTAACAACAGACTACAACAACAAAAACCAATAGCACACTAGTGCCCGGAAAAAACTATACCCCCTCTATATATAGGTTGAACTTCAAAGTAGAATCAGTGCTTGAATCTTAAAGTGTGAATATCTGTTACCTTAAGGCGTCTAGCCATCCCTGCCTTATACGTGTACGTTGATTTTAGCGAATTTACTCTAAAAGATAGTGCGGGGGATTAGGTTTAAACATCAGTTTAAATTTTCGGTTTTATGATTATCCTTGCACGTTTTCGCACTTTATCGTTTGGCACATCTGGCACTGAGCTTGAACTAGGCCAGTTTTGACAAGATTTCTTCTCTTTTGAACAGCTTTACCCCTATTTTAAATACTGCTAAATCGATAATAGCGAAAAAACCTATTAACGCTGTAACCACCACAGGTCCAAAAATTATTGCTCCTGTGACTTGCCCAAATACTAATGCGAGGATAGGAATTAACAGAATGACGCTAATTTGTTGAGCCTCCCTGAAGCCTTTGACTTTTGCTGAAATCATAACCGTTAAGCCGATGCTTGCCAGTGCCACCGTTGGAGCAAGTCCAAAAATCAATAGAATCCAAACAAGGTTTGGAAGCAGCAATCTACCGTTGAAGATGGCGAAAGAAAACAAGTCCACAACTGTTGAATAAATTATGAAAGAGACCACCGTAACCATCATAGATGGAATGAAGGAAACCAGTATTTTTCCTAGAAATAACTCGCTGTCAGATATTGGTGTTGCCAGAAGAGCCTCGATTGTTTTCCTTTCCTTCTCCCCAGCGAAACTGTCCGAGGCTATTACGCTTGACGCCATGAGAGGAATTATTAGAAAGAATGGGGCAAAGAAATACAACGACATTATGTAAACCATGACTTGCTGATCTGTCATCCCTGCAAGTTCATCTTGCACATGCTTGGGCAAATTCTGTATCATGGTTTCAAAGCCGCCTAAAGATGTTCCCGGCGTGGCTGCTAGGCTAGGAATAAGCACAAGGAGTACTGGAAGTAGCACGGAAAACATGAAGGGTATGACAACAATCGGTAAGATGACTTGCCAGTTTCTGCTAACCTCTCGCCAATCCTTTCTGAAGACCAGCATGGCTTTCTGAATCCTCAACCTCATTCCTCCTTAACCAGCTTTAGATAGGTTTCTTCAAGGGATGGACGAAGAGCGTTTACTGAGAGAACCATGCCACCAGCATAAACGATGCTTCTAACCACTTCTGGGGTGGCTGACTTGACGTCATCCAAGGTTATTATTAACCTAGATGCAGAATCGTCGACATCAACTTCCTTGACCTGCTTGAGTTCTTTCACGGCTTCAATAATTTTCTGGTTCAGCTTCTTCAATGTAACTTGGAGAACTGGTTGACCTGCTATTTTGTCACGAAGTTCATCAGGGCTTCCCACAATAACGCTCTTGCCCCTGTTAATGATCATCACTCTGCTGCACAATTTCTCTGCGTCTTCAAGGTGGTGCGTGCAAAGTAGAATTGTATGTTTCTCACGCTGGCTAAGCCTTTCCATAAGATCTCTGATTCCCTTGGATGACTCTGGGTCAAGACCTGCCGTTGGCTCGTCCAAGAACAATATGGGAGGCTTGTGCACAAGTGCCCGCGCAATTGCAAGCTTCTGTTTCATACCTTTCGAAAACGTTGCCACCTTGTCATTTCTCCTCTTCCATAGCTCGAAAAACTCAAGCAGCTCCCTGATTCTATTCCGTTTCTCTTGCACATCGGAGAGGCCATAAGCCTCTGCGAAAAAATCCATGTTTTCATAGGCTGTCAACCTCTCGTAAAGGCTCGGGTTCTCGGTAAGAATTCCAACTATTTGTCTAACTTTAAGCGAATCCCGACCTATATCGTATCCACCTACCCTAGCTGAACCTTCCGAAGGCGAAATAAGACACGCAAGCATGCGAACAGTCGTTGTTTTGCCAGCGCCGTTTGGACCCAAGAGTCCAAAGACCTCACCTTCTTTAACTTCAAAGCTTAAGTGGTCTACTGCCATAAGAGAACCAAATCTTCTTGTCAACCCATTCGTTTCAACACTTGACATGGCAGCTAGTTTCACCTGCTTTACCAAACTCTTTTAGTCTTATATGTTTTTACGCGAGTAAAACCGAGAATTTAAACCTCGGCTAAAAGCTCAGTGCAGGGGGATTTGAACACACGAACCTCTACAAGATAGGCATCTAAAGCCTGTTTAGATATGCTTTTTTCATAAAATCCGATTGATTTTTGCGAGTAAGCAGTGTAATACGTTGAAAACGGGACAATCGGATGTTAAGAAAACCACAGTCATGTTTAAAATTGACCGCAGACTATAAACGCACTCTGAACAAATAGCCACATAGAAAAGAGGAACTACCACGTACAAACCGCTAGAAGTTATGGGTCCAGAACACGAATTTTCCCTCGTCAACGAAGAATTACAAGCTTTACCCATCGTGGATAAAGTCATAAAAGACTTCTGCGGAAGAGTCGTAAACTTCGTTGAGTTGCCGCACTTCACCTTTGGAAAAGAACTCCAGCTGCACGTCATGGAAATAAAGGCTAACACACCCTTCAAATCGCCCTTACTCTTTGAAGAAACCATGCAGAACGCCGTGGCAACCCTTCTAGATTTCATCAGAAAAAAATATCACGCCCATCTCCTCGGAACAGGGATGCATCCCCTGCTTAGACTTAGCGAGACAAGTGTGTGGCCTCACCGTCACAGAAAAATCTACCAAGAACTCGGCAAGCTCTTCAACCTTACGCAGCACGGGTGGCTCAACATCCAGAGTTTCCATCTAAACCTCCCATACTCAAGGGAAGAAAAGGGCATTCTGCTGCACAATTTGCTTGCGGGCTTGTGCGCTTATCTGCCAGCCATCTCTGCCTCCTCACCAATCTGCGAAGGAGCCATAGGCCCAAACGTGGATAATAGGCTCTGTTTTTACAAGGTGAACCAGCAGGAAGTGCCCTCCATAACAGGCGATGTCATTCCAGAACCCGTTTCTTCCTTCGCCCAATACAAAAAAGAAGTAATCGGGCAGTACTCGCAGGACTTAGCGAAAGCTGGGGCTGGAAAAACGATTCTCTTCAAGGAGTGGGTTAACTCCAGAGGCGTGATTTTCAGGTTTGACCGCTCAGCCCTAGAAGTGCGCGTGATGGATGAGCAAGAATGCGTCAAATCCGACGTGGCGCTGAGCTGTTTTATCAGAGCCGCCCTTCGAGGGCTAATCGCTGAAAGAGCAGCGCCTTTGCCGCATCAACTTCTAGTCCAAGACTTCAACTCAGTAATGGCGGAGGGATTGAACGCGAAAGTTCTGCACCCAAACGGAGAAACAGCACGGCAAGTATGCCAGCACCTCTTTAACTTGGCTTCGGAAAACGCTGAAGAAGATGAGAAGAAGTATCTTTGGGTAGTCAAGAAAAAAATAGAAAGCGGCAACTTGTCAGAACTCATCCGAAAAAGAATCGCGAAGAAGGCTCAAAAAACAGACCTTGAGGAAGCGATTCTGAGCGTCTATTCAACGCTTATTAAGTGCCTTGCTGATAATCAACCCTACTTCTAAAAGGCTCAGAGGCTCGACATGTCTGATGAAGTTATGAGAAAAACCTGCGCTTTCGATG
>DATDQZ010000026.1:0-3211 GCA_035292005.1 Bathyarchaeia archaeon
TTGTTTATGTGCAAAAATCACTTCTTGCACGATGAACCTATGCACTGCAAAGCAGCATATAAAACTTACCGTTAAAAACCTGACAAACGTATTCGATTAAAGACCACAACTCCAAAGACGTAGAACTTAAAACAGAAACCAGTAGATTCTAAAAGCAAGATCGCCTACTTATTTTCGGAGAGGTGCGAAATGCCTGAATTCAAAATAGTCAAAATAGACCCGCCAAAAGACTGCAACGTGATCTTAGGCATGGCCCACTTCATAAAGACGACTGAAGACCTTTACGAGGCGTTAGTTAACGCTGTGCCAAACATTAAATTTGGAATAGGCTTCTGCGAAAGCTCAGGCCCATGCCTAGTAAGATATGAAGGAAACGATGACGAGTTAAGGCACTTGGCAGCGGAGAAAGCCTTCGAAATCGCATGCGGACACAGCTTCGTGATATACCTAAAAAACGCTTACCCAATAAACATCTTAGATAAAATCAAAAAGGTGCCAGAGGTCTGCGCAATTTTCGCGGCTACCGCGAACCCTCTGGAAATCATTATCGCAGAAACAGCACAGGGCAGAGGAATAATAGGCGTGGTTGATGGGTTAAAAAGCAAGGGCATAGAAACAGGCGAAAACATTAAAGAACGGAGAGAATTCTTGAGGAAAATAGGCTACAAACTGGGCTAATTCGGAATGCCTAACTGAGCCGCAGCAAGGTGAAGCCAACCGTTGACCGCCGAGCTCAGCAAAGCATGGCGCTACGAGAATCTTGCCTCGGTTTTTTACGGTTTACCCCTGAATCGTTAATTCTGGCTGAACTTCAACCGTGATTTTCTCGTCCATTTTCTCAGTGGCATACACGACAAGTTGTTTAAATTGCTCGTCTGAAAGGACACTGCGTGCTTTGAACAGAATTTCGAGGCATGTTTCTTTAAAAACGAGGTCGGCGCAAACTAATTCTGCGTCGTCAATTAATTCTTTGCAAGCCTTAAGGATTTGTTCACTCATGCGACTTCACCTTGCAGTCAAATACTTAACTCTAAAACATTAAAACACTTATGAATTGACAATATTTATCTAAAATATGCTTTAATGCCCTGAAACAGCTTGGCGTCAATGTTTCCACCAGTTATCACAGCAACAACAGTTTTGCCGCCAAACAAGTTTTTATTTTCAATTATTGGCGCAATGGCCGCGGCTCCAGAACCCTCAGCAACTTGTTTTTCGCTATCCCAAAGCAGATAAACAGCGTGCCTTATTGTTTCTTCCTTCACCAGCAACACTCTATCAACATACTTTTGAATAATCTCAAATGTTATGGAACCTTTTTCAATGCCACCTGAGAGGCCCTCAGCGATGGTTGCTGTCTTTTGGGCATCAACTATTTTGCCAGCCTTTAAGGACTCATAAATTACTGGCGACGCTTCAGACTGCACTCCGATAATCTGCACGGTTGGTTTGAGGTTCTTTATGGCTATGCTTATCCCAGAAATCAAGCCTCCGCCGCCAACGGGCACTATAACTGTTTCTGCATTTGGAAGCGCTTCGATAATCTCTAACCCTATGGTTCCGTGCCCCGCGATTATTAGCTCGTCGTTGTAGGGCGAAACAAACACGAGCTTGTCTTTCCGTGCGAGGTCTTTGGCTTTCTGTTCAGCTTCATCATAAATATCGCCGAACAAGACGAGGCCCACGCCGTATTTCTTTATGCCGTCAATCTTGATTTTCGGCGTGTTTTTGGGCACAACTATTTTTGCGGGAAAATTTAGCTTTCGGGCGGCATAAGCCACGGCTTGACCGTGATTGCCCGCTGAGGCAGTGATTATCCCCCGAGTTTTTTCCTCCAAGCTCAAATGCAAAAGCCTGTTAAACGCGCCTCGAATCTTGAAGGAGTTTGTAACCTGCAGATTTTCAAGTTTCAGAAACACATTGCCACCGCAAAGGTTGCTTAGCAACTGCGAACGCACTAAAGGCGTGGACTTAACAAAAGGCGCTATAGCCTTTCGGGCATCTCGAATGGCTTGAAGGCTAATCATCCGCATCACTAATAAAGCTCATTGCAGCCAACTTAAGAATCTTGAGTAGAGTATAGACAAAAGAGCCAATAGGGAACAAAAACTATTTAGTCCGCTTCAAACCTCAAAACTATTCCAAAAAACGCGGTTTAAGCTTGGTGCCTTTATGAGTACACCAGAAAACACAAGCCCCGCCGACATATTCAGGAAGCAAATACGGGAACAGCAACAAATCCTCAGATACAGAATGAGTAAGATTAAGCACAAAATTGCGGTGATAAGCGGAAAAGGTGGAGTAGGTAAAAGCATCGTAACCGTGAACCTTGCTGCAGCTTTCGCCCTACACGGAAACCGCGTGGGCATATTGGACGCGGACATTCACGGCCCCAGCGTACCCAGACTCCTCGGCTTGACAAAGCAGCGACCAAGAGTCGGACCGCCAGGAGCTTTTCCAGTCACAGGCCCCTTGGGCATGAAAGTTGTTTCGATAGATTTCTTTTTGCCAGAGGAAAAACTCCCAACTATTTGGCGAGGCCCACTAAAAATGACGGCGATACGCCAGTTTTTGTCGGACATCGTTTGGGGTGAGCTTGACATCCTCTTTATTGATTTGCCACCTGGAACCGGCGACGAACCTTTGAGCATAGCGCAGCTTTTGCCTGAGATTGACGGCGTCATAATCGTTACAATGCCTTCAGCGCTTTCGTTAGCTGTCGTCAAGAAGGCAATTACGTTCGCACAGAGGCTGGGAATGCCCATAATAGGTGTTGTCGAAAACATGAGCGGGTTCGTCTGCCCAACTTGCGGAGACAAAATCGACATATTTCAGTCTGGGGGCGGAAAAAAATTGGCTGAGGAGGCTGGTGTTCCCTTCCTTGGGAGCATCCCGATAGACCCGAAAGTGAGCATGGATTCCGACAAGGGTTCACCTTTCGTAATCGAGCACGCAGATTCTCCCGCGGCGAAAGCCTTCGTTGAAATCGTCAAGAACGTTGAATCCTACCTGAGAGAAAGAGAGAATGCAAAAACTTGAAAAGAATAAGGAAATAGACGAGAAAACCTTTTCCTTTTTTTACCATTAAAACATTTGCACTGCTAACAATTCGATAGAAAGACATGGAGAGCTGGATTCGGTTCTCTTTGCTATACGATCATTGCTACTCTTTTGAAAGGGCTATCTCTATCGTTGAAACCATTCTGGACCT
>DATDQZ010000027.1:0-8487 GCA_035292005.1 Bathyarchaeia archaeon
TATGAGGACTTCGTCGCCTGCCTTCAGTTCTGACAGGTACCGCGTGGCTTGCAGGGATGCCAGCGTGTAGAGGGATGGCGAGCCAGCGTTGACTCTGAAGGGTCGAGGTTGCACGTATGGGTTTTCATGCACTTCTGCTTCGACGAGGAAGAGCCCTGCGGATTGGCATCCGACTAGGATTCCTTCGCCCGCCACCATCAGGTCGCAGGTGTCCACGCAAACTCGCGCGCCAGTGCCAATCGGCTTTACTGCAGTCACTTTTGCGGGAACCAACTCGATTTTCGTTGCCTGCTTCTTAACGATGGCTGCGGTTTTCATGAGTTCGTTTGGGTCTGAGGTTTTCAGCAGGACGCCGTCGGTTCCCAGTTCTAAGGCTTCCAGAACCAGTCTGGCGTCTTCCGCGTTTGAGACTTCGGCGATTAGTTTGCTTTTTCCGCGGGTTCTTGCGATGAGGTTTTCTATGGGAATGACGCGCCAGTCGAGGCAGTTGAGAATTATGTAATCGGCTGAAAGCTCTGCTGCTTTAGCCGCTGTGTTCTCGTCTTCTTTTCCTCTTATGCTTAATTTTAGAGCGACTTTTTTGCCTTCGCGTTTCAACCGAGCGATTGCATCTGCGTCGAAACTGGTGAGCACGCTTATGTCATGTTTACCCGAGCGATTGGCAGCTTGTGCATTCTCAAGCACGGCGTCGCAGACTTCAGCGAGCTTTAGCAGGTTGTCTCTTTCCACAGGCGAAGCGGTTTGGGGTATTTCAATCCAGAGTTCTTTCACTAGGATTCACCCAGAATTTTCAGTGCCTGCTCGACAGACGCGCCTTTGTGGACGATGGCAGCCAGAGCCTTAACCATCAATGTTGGACTTTCGTACTGGAACACGTTCCGTCCGATGGAGAGTCCAGCGCTTCCAGCCTTTATTGAGTCACACGCCGTCTGCAAGATTTCTTGTGCCGTTTTGCATTTTGGGCCGCCTGCAATTATCACGGGAGCGGGACAACTCTCCACAACCGCCTTGAAAGTTTCAATGTCGCCGGTGTAATTACTCTTGACTATGTCAGCGCCGAGTTCTGCGCCTAGTCTGGCTGCGTGCGCCACCACCTCCAGCGCGTGTTCGCTTTGTATTTTTGGGCCTCGCGGGTACATCATAGCCAGCAGTGGCATGCCGTATACGTCGCATTCGTCGGCAACTCTGCCTAGTTTTACAAGCATCTTGTCCTCGTCTTGGGCGCCTACGTTGATGTGCACTGAGACCGCGTCTGCGCCGATGCGGATTGCCTCTTGCACTGTGCAGACTTGTACCTTGTTGCTTGAGACTGGGCTCAGGTTCGATGTGGCTGAGAGGTGCACGATGAGTCCTGCGTTTCCAGCGTCGACGCGTTGGGCTATGCCTTTGTGGATTACGACGGCGTCAACTCCGCCTTTTAGGAGTTGGTTGATTATTTCTTGCATGTTGGTTATGCCTTTGACTGGGCCTATGCTGACGCCGTGGTCCATTGGCACCACGACAGTTCGGCCATCTTCTCTGAAGATTCTTTTTAGTCTTCGTTTTTTACCTTGGTTCATGCTTTTTTCAGTCCTCTTTGGTTTTTGTTTTATTCATTTTTGTGTTTCCCTTTAGGGAGTTATTGATTAAGTGCAAAGTCTTTTCGCGTTCGTTCCAATCTACAAAAAGAAGTATGCTTGAGGTGATTGTGAGTATGCCTGAAATGTTTATGCTGTTGACACGAAGGGTTTCGGAGATTTTTCCTATTAGTCCATGCGTCTCCTCTAATCCCACGCCGCTTATTTTCAAGAAGACTAAGCCTTTTTTGACGGCCATGGCTAAGGCTTCCGCGTGGTTCAACACTGTCTCATGTGCCTCATTGAAGAGCGTGTCGATGTCCTTTTCTTCGGAAACGTAGAGTATAGCCGAGTTCGTGTTCATGCTCATGCCTACGAGTGTTGAATGTTTCTTTGCTTTTTCCATTATTTCCTGTATGATTAGCGGGTTTTCGGATATGTGGTGTCCCAGCACGGTTATTTCCGCCACTGGCGAAGGATAAGCTATGTTCACGCCTAGTTCGGTTGCGAGGGCGCCTGTGATTATGGTGCCTTCCCTTGTTAAGTCGCCGTGGGCGTGGTTGATTACTCTAACGTTGATGTTTTGGGGCTTGTACTTCAGGGCTTTGCTGTGGATGAACTTTGCGCCTGAATCAGCCAAACCAACAAGCGTGTTGACATCGATTTCCGAGAGCCTTCGTGGATCTGCAACAACTTTTGGGTCGCCGGACATTATGCCATCTGCGTCGGTGACAAGCACAACTTCATCTGCGTTTAACGCTTCTGCGAGAATAAACGCTGTGGTGTCGCTTCCGCCGCGTCCTAGAGTGGTTATTTTGCCGTCTATTGTTCTGCCGACGAAGCCTGCGATGACTGGAATTGTGCCGTTTTCAACTATGGGAAGCACATGTTCTCGGATTCTTTTTTTGCATTCGTCCAAAAGCGGGTTAGCGTTGGAGAAGGCAGCGTCGGTTATTACGGGCCAGTCGTCATCCAGCGGGTCGAAGTAGCGGCTTTCCACGCCGTTAGTTCGCAGGGCTGCGGCGAATATGCGTACGCTGGTTCTTTCACCCATCGAAAGTATGTCGTCTAATTCGCGTTTCTCCAGCCTTCCGTTGGAAGTGTTTTTCGCCGTGGTCATGAGAACGTCTGTTGTTTTTCCCATGGCTGAAACCACAACTGCGATTCGCGCGCCTCTTTTGGCTTCGCTAACCACGGCGGCTACAGCCTTGGATAAGCGTTCGTGATCGGCTAAGCTAGAACCGCCGAATTTCACCACAATTTTTTTGCAACAATCTACTTTGTGCTCCATTAACACAACCATCCTGCGCCCAGAACTTCGACAAAAAATTTTGTTTATGCTCTGGGCTTAGTTAAAATAGTAATAAAACCAATAGTCGAAGCTACCGAACTGCGCTGAGAAACTCTCTTTTCGTGCATTGAGATTAGTCATTATAGCCTCGAACCTTGCACAAGGTAGCTAGTTCAAAAATAAAAGCATTTCGGAAACTCAAGATAGAACCTACGATTTTCAAACTCCTCTTTGCCTTCTTAAAGCCCACAACCAGCGTTAACAATGACTGAGAGCCAATAACCGCGTAAGCTACTTTTAGCATGCGGTTTTCTCAAGTCCACTGGATAATTGTATCAATATAAAAGGGAGAGGGTAGTCTTTTCCACGCGCTAGTTCTGCGCCATGCGCCACACTGAGAAAACGATAGAGGGATAGCGGTCTGATTTTCCATAGGCTACCTACACTAAACAGTCAGCAGAGAGCGCAACAGCTACAATCATACAACTTAGCAGTGTCTGCAAGGGTAAAAGTTTATATTTCCGCTGGCTTTCTGCATATTTCCGTTAAACAGAGTTCTAAACTTGAAAAGTGAGGTATAGTAACATGGCGTATTTAACAACCACAGGTTCAGGACAACCAGTCCTAATCCTCAAGGAAGGCACATCGAGAAGCAGAGGAAAAGAAGCCCAGAGAAACAACATAATGGCAGCACGCGTAATCGGTGAAGTGCTGAAGACCACGCTTGGACCACGCGGCATGGACAAAATGCTCATCGACTCTTTAGGCGACATCACAATCACAAACGACGGCGCAGCAATCCTCAACGAGATAGAAGTGGAACATCCAGCGGCCAAGATGATGGTGGAAATCGCGAAGACACAGGACGATATGGTGGGTGACGGAACAACAACAGCCGTAGTCCTCGCAAGCGAACTGCTCAAGAAAGCCGAGGAACTGCTGGACCAGAACATTCACCCAACAATACTCGTGAGCGGCTACCGCAAAGCAGCCCAAAAAGCCATCGAAACCCTAAACAAAAACGCCGTGCCAGTTGACATCGAAGACCGCAAAACCCTGCTCAAAGTCGCCTTGACATCAATGAGCAGCAAAGCCGTGGGCACCGCAAGAGAGCACTTCGCAGAAATCGCCATAGACGCCGACAAACAAATCACCGAGCAACGCGGAGACAAGAAATTAGCCGACATAGACAACATCCAACTCGTAAAGAAAACTGGAAAAAGCCTCCTCGAAACGCAACTCATAAGAGGAATAATCGTTGACAAAGAAGTCATCCACCCAGGAATGCCTAAAAAGAAAGAAAACGCAAAAATCGCCCTCTTAGATTCCGCATTGGAAATTGAAAAAACTGAAATGAGCGCCGAAATACGCATACGCGATCCGAACCAGATGAAAGCTTTCCTAGACCAAGAGGACAGCATGCTGAAAGAGATGGTGACCAAGATCAAAGCTTCAGGCGCGAATGTTGTTTTCTGCCAGAAAGGCGTCGACGACATGGTTCAACACTACTTGGCGAAAGAGGGAATAATGGCCGCCAGACGAATAAAAGAGTCAGACATGGAAAAACTCGCGAGAGCAACAGGCGGAAGAGTCACTTCCAACCTGGACGACTTGAAAGCGCAAGACCTGGGCTTTGCTGGCTTAGTGGAAGAGCGCAAAATCGGCGAAGACAAGATGATTTTCGTTGAGAAATGCAAAGATCCGCATTCAGTGGCGATACTCATACGAGCAGGGCTTGAAAGAATGGTCGACGAAGCTGAAAGAGCCATGATCGACGCATTATCAGTGGTTTCAGACGTTATCGAGAACAACAAAATAGTCGCGGGTGGCGGAGCAGTGGAAATTGAAGTTGCCAAGGAACTGCGCAGATACGCCACAAAAGTCGGCGGCAGAGAGCAACTTGCCGTAGAAGCTTTCGCAGACGCAATGGAAGTAATACCCAGGGCACTCGCGGAAAACGCTGGACTCGAACCCATAGACGTACTAGTCGACTTGAGATCCGCGCACGAGAAAGAAGGCGGCAAGTACAAAGGCATCAACGTCTTCACGGGCAAAGTGCAGAACAGCCTTGAAAACGGCGTCATCGAACCCCTCGTAGTCAAAGAGCAAGCCATAAAATCAGCTGCCGAATCAGCGTCCATGATACTGCGCATAGACGACGTCATAACATCCAAAGCCCCCAAAGGCGGTCCAAGCGGCGGAATGCCAGGCGGACCTGAAGGCGAAGAATAAACAACCCCCAATTTTTTCTTATTAAACATAAGCCATTTTTATCAAACGAGCGCCTAAAGGGATTTATCGAGCACGCGCTAACATCTAAATATTAAGAAATAGATAAAAAGAAACTGGAAAGTGGTAGTCCAGAGGACTATTAAACTAGGTGAATTTTATGCCTAGAAAGTACTATGAGCGTGATGAAGATTGGTTAGTCACCTGTCCCGAATGCCACGGTGAGGGTACTATAGGTAAAGGGGTTTTCAGAAAACGATGCCCAAAATGTGATGGGACAGGAAAACTGAGACGATAGCAAAGGCACTTTAGGCGCACGCGCTATACATTTAATATTGGCTTATGCTCAATTTGTAACCCAAGGGGACACACTGTTATATTTTTTACTCCCCATTCCTGAGTAAGTTTCTGCGCTTCCTCCAGTTTCGTTATCACGGTATCAATTTTTCCCTGCATTATACCCCATTCAATATCTTTTAAACAGTCGATTATACTCTGCTTTATTTTTTCTTCAGATTGTGTCACGCTTTTCGACGAGTTGTTTCCTCCTGACTATACAAGCGATATAGTAAATGATGAATGAATTTTGTAATTGTTGGCACCACACTTATCTTTCCTTTCACTCTGCTTGGCGACCTATTCGGATTCGTGCCGCCCCAATTTCGGTTCTTCTTCTGGTGGCGATAATTGCAATGCTCTACATTATCCTAGCAGAAGTGGTAAAAGGAATCTTTTACAAGCGCGTAAAATTCTGAAACTAATGCTCGTGAGAAAGTCGCGCGAAAATGATGGCAAGCTATCAAATTGAAATGCACGCGCTCCGGGAATTTCCTGAAAAAAGCGATAGAACATGTTCTATCTTTGCTCTTTCGATAATAACAGTCTCTTGGCGATTTCTTTAGAGATTTTTTCAAGACCCTCAGCTAATTCGCCACGGCTAACCTCATCTAGCGGATACCATTTCCCATTCTTATCGATGAATACAAGTTGCAACTTCCTATCAACCATTGTTCCACCTCCTCAAGAGTTGATTATTTGTCATCTTAATTTCTCGCATAAGCTATTCTCGTTCGTCTACATAAGTCTAGGCGACATGAGATATGGGTCAGCGTGCACTAAAGCCTATACAAGAATTAGCCTAGACGCGGAACACTTAAGCCTTAAAGCGAACATTATCATCACAAATGGAAAAGAGGAAGATGCTCTGTGAGTTATGCAAGAAGGCGTGTGGTGGTAATTATGAGGGAAGACGCGGTCGTGGCAAGGGCTTTAAGCGTTGCCCAGTTGAGATGGAAAAGGAATACGAAGTGGATATAACGGAAACGAGCCGCCAAGGAGAAGGCATCGCCAGAATCCAAGGTTTTGTAATATTCGTTGCCAACGCAAAGCTTGGAGACCATGTGAGAATAAAGATCACGAGAATAGGCGGTATGACCGCAAACGCAGAGATAGCCAAATAGGACTTAATCCCCAAAATCCAAACAGTAGCACCCTTACCGCGCGTAACTCTTTTCGTTGGTTGTGGGGGAATTCTACAAATTCTTTGATAATGGGAAAAATGTAAAACCATTAGAACGTACTAACGTGTTAAAACATGTTAATATCTTACACCCCGTGTCCCTAGCTTGCGCCTCACTCTTCTCTGCATCGTCTTGAGAGGATACTACAGCTCACTCAACTCATATGAGAAGAGGGGCACTCCAGCTCTGGTTCCCCTTGTAAAACCTCTTCTTGAAGAGTGTTGGGGAAGGGCTGGTTTTCCCTGACGCCTTTTCCGCATAAGGCTGCCTGAAAATGAAGTTACTGGGAAATGAAAAATAAAAAAATGGCGATTCTATTTCGCTAGCAATCCACCTATGAATCCGCCGATAGTTGATGCGATCGCTCCAAAGATAGCAAGGATAATCGCTACGATTCCAACTGCCATCCCAGCCAAGCCGCCGAAAAGTCCGCCTAGGATCCCGCCGGAGACTCCTCCAACAACTGCAAGACCGACGATTGCGAGTATTGCAATGATGATACCGCCGAATATCCCGGCAAGGAAACCTGCTAATGCTCCTCGCAACATGCCCCCGCGAGCTGTGATGCCTGCTGCAATTCCACCTATGAACCCGCCTATCAAGTGTCCAACGCCCGGAAACAGCCAACCAAGAAGCAATGTTATCAAGAAACCAACCAAAGCTCCAAGCCACAAACTACCCATAAAATCACCTCCGTTTTTCTCCAGTTAGAAACTTTCGTCCATTCAACAGCCTACACACCTTACAACTGCGGCAATCACGAGTCGTATGTGTATCAACTCGCCTAGGTCAATGAAGAATTCGATCAACCATATTATCGGGAGAATAGCAACAATTGTCCAGAAAGTGTTCATTGCCAATTCCCCGATTAATCTTTTTTATTCTTCCTTCTTGATTCCTTTCTTAATTCCCTTCCCGAAGTCATTTATGGCTTTAGCACCTTTCTTGATGCCTTTGCCGACGACTTCTCCAGTTTTTTCGGCAGCATTTTCAACTTTTTTCTTCGCTTCAGGCATTCCTATCACCTCTAGCTAAAGGTCGTTTATTGCAGAATTAAGTGTGTGTGACTGTGAGCCTACAGCAACAAATGTTTAATAGTCATTTGTACTCCTATAGCTTAATTGTGGAGTTGCGGAGTTTGGGCGTCCTAGAGGATATATTTGGGTTTATTACATCTGGAAGCATAGGCGGTTTGCCACCAATTGTGGTAATGATTATTCCATTCATTCTCGGCTTAGTCGTGGGCTATCTAGTCCACAAAATGCTAAAGATCGCTATTATTGCTGCGATTATACTCGTCGTGGTCAGCTACTTCGGCTTTTTCGGTCTGAGTCTTGGCGCGTTGAAAGACCTATCAGACAAATACGGTCCCATAGCAGTTCAATACGGGATACTTCTCATAGGCATGCTACCGCTAGGCATTGGACTCATAGTAGGTCTAATCATCGGCTTCGTATTCGCGTAAACTGAACATCCCTCTGGGTCAAAGCGTAGAGAACAATCGATGACTAATGGTGAAATTACTACTTTAACACACGCCTCAAAATTCTTCCAGCCGTATTTCAGATAAGCCCTGCGCACGATGCTTCAGCAGCAATTTTTATCCTTTTAGCACACTTGGAAACTTTCAGAATCAACATCTAAACTACAGGAAAAGCGAAGACATTTGTCTATTTTGCGAAATAGACCTAGAAACTTAAATATAAATTAGTACAAAAGATTTTCATGGGAATTGGGAATGTCCAACGACGAAGACACGGTCCTCCTGCTTGGTTTGGGTTTAAGTCTTAATCAGGCAAGGGTTTACTTAGCAATACTTAAACTGGAAAAAACTACGGTGGGACAGGTAGCGAAGTTTTCAAAAGTGCGCAGGGAAGACGTCTATAGAATT
>DATDQZ010000028.1:0-4780 GCA_035292005.1 Bathyarchaeia archaeon
TTATTCCGCCTACTCCAGGTAGAACCGCTGGCGTTCCTGTAGCTGAAATATTGTAAACTGACCTGCCGACGACGGGGCTGGCGACTTCTCCCATAACGGATATTTTCACAAGTTTGTCCGCGTTTGTTCTCAACATCAGCCGATCCTCTATGCTGTTTATCTGGCAGATACTAATAAAACTTGCATGATACTCGCTGGAAGCTTTGTTGTCAGTCTATGTTTTAGCAAACTCTTAAATTGTGCGATTATTATTTTTGACTGATGAAAGAAAAAACTTGGTTAAACTATCAGGGAGCAGTCTAAGCGATGTCTGAAATTGGATTAAGAACAAGAATGCTGGTCAAAGATGTAATGAGCAGCCCAGTGGTAACCACGGAAGAGGACGCCGCTTCAAACAACGTTGCCCTCCTCATGGACGAAAACAATGTAGGCTGCGTTATAGTCACGAATAAGGAAGGAAAACCTCTCGGAATAATAACTGAACGAGACTTGGTGGTAAGAGTTCTAGCTAAAAACCTCAAGCCTGACGCCGTAAAAGCGAAGGAAATCATGACCTCTCCATTAGTCACGATAGAGCCAGAGGCAACAATAAGCGAAGCAGCGAGAAGAATGAGCAGGCTCGACATTAGGCGACTTGGGGTGCTCTACAAAGGCGACCTCGTGGGGATAATTTCAAGCAAAGACATTCTAGGCGTAATGCCTGAACTCATAGAGATAATCCAGGAAAGAACACGCATAGAGGGCGCTGGTGTCTCGGAAGAAACAGAAGTTGAAGAGACACCTCTCTCTGGGTACTGTGATCGCTGCGGCGTTTACTCAGAAAACCTGAAAGACGTTAACGGCCAAAACTTGTGCGAAGACTGTCGCATAGAACTGGAAACCGAAAAATAAACGATGGCACTCGCTCATCAACTGCAACAGCCCGATTCTTCGATTTCAACAAGAAAATAAACTTTAATTAACCATCCAGTCGTTATTCACCTAAAGAATGTGTCTAACTTGATTGTTGATTCTGTGTTGACAAACGCTAAGGCGTACGTGGATGGAGAAATAGTTGATTGCAGTTTGGCGATTGAAAACGGCAAAATCTTCAAAATAGGTAAAGAGACGCAGATGCCCAAAGCTGACGAGAAAATCAACCTGAGAAGCCTCTTAGTCTTGCCGGGTTTGATTGACGTTCACGTGCACCTTCGTGATGAAGGAAAAGCGTACAAAGAGGACTTTTACAGCGGAACTGCCGCTGCGGCTGCGGGCGGAATGACCACTGTCTTGGATATGCCTAACAACGACCCAGTGACAATGAGCGCCGAAACCTTGAAAAACCGCATGCAAATCGCAGAAAGAAAAGTCCTAGTCAACGTTGGGTTTTACTCCGAATTTCCAAATGACCTGGACGAGATCAAGGATATTGTCTCTCAAGGTGCCATGGCCTTCAAGCTTTTCATGGCTTGCCAAATTGGCGGATTGAACATTGATGATGACGAAGCCTTACAAGATGCACTCAAAAAAGTCGGCGACTTAGGCGTTCCAGTTGCGGTCCATGCAGAGGATAAAGCCGCTTTGATGGTCGCTGAAGAAGAGATGAAAAAGACTGAGCGCCGCGATGTGGGTGCCTTTCTCACGGCGCATTCAGAACGTGTTGAACTCAGGGCAATCGAACGCTTGCTAAAAATAAGCGCCCAAGTCAACATGCGCTTGCATTTCTGTCACATGACTATCGAAGAGGGTCTAAACGCCGTAATTGAAGCAAAAAAATCTGGCAGAACAGTAACCTGTGAAGTGACTCCTAACCACCTATTATTGTCAAATACTGATTTTGAGCGCTACGGATCCTTAATCATAATGATGCCGCCGCTCCGCAGTAAAAGTCACATCGTGGCTCTTTGGAAAGGCATAGCTAACGGTTGGATCGACGTTATAGGTTCAGACCATGCCCCTCACGCTTTGAAGGAAAAGTCCGCGAGCAGCATTTGGGACGTTAAAGTTGGCGTGCCAGGTCTAGAAACAACTCTCCCGCTTATGTTGACGATGGTGAGAAAGAACCGATTATCATTAGCCCATCTCGTTCGACTGCTCTCAGAAAAACCCGCGGAAATTTTCAACTTAAAAGACAGAGGACGCTTGGAACAAGGGAGAAAAGCGGATTTGGCGGTTATAGACTTTAACCGGAAATTCAAGATTGACGCTTCAAAATTCCATTCAAAGGCGAAGTACTCGCCCTATGACGGATGGGAAGTGCAAGGCAGACCAGTTAAAACCTTTGTTAACGGGCTATTAATCATGGACGAACAGGAAATCGTGGCGAAGGCGGGAAGCGGCGAAATAATCCGGAGAGACCGCGCGTGAAGTTCATCGCGGACGGGATGCTTGGAAAACTGACCAGATGGCTGCGCATGCTGGGGCACAATGTCAAATATTCAAACAAGCTGAACGATGCCGAACTGACTGTGATTGCCAAAAAAGAGCGCCGAATTCTCCTCACAAAGGATTTGGAGCTTTATCAGCGCGCCATAGCCAAAGGCATCAATGCTTTCTACGTGGAAGGCCGAACAGAAGCTAAAAGGCTAGCGGAACTTGCAAAGCGATTCAACATTCCCTTGGTGATAGACCTGAAAAACTCCCGTTGCCCAAGATGCAACACCAAACTCCGGGCAACACCTAAGGAAAAGCTTGCAGGCAAAGTGGAAAAAAACACTTTCGCCTATTACGATGATTTCTGGGAATGCCCCAAATGTGGAAACATCTATTGGCAAGGCGCCCATTGGGGACGTATCCGCGCTACTCTTGAAGAAGCAGAAGAAAATTTAAAGAAAGAGTTTGAAACTTAACTTTCTCTCAGAAGCCACTTCAGCGGAATATCTTGGAAAGTTCCGTCAGGCAACGTTCTTCTGATGGTGATTGGTAAGAGGCCGCCTTCGAATTCTTTCAACGCGATGTCAATAGGGCTTGAAAAGCCTTCATCAACTGTTACGATTATCGGGGCGCCCATGGAAATCTGAAGCGCCCTAGCTCCTACTATCCTCGCTTTCTCGAACCTCGTGATTTTCGGAGGACCTACAAATATTTTCTCTTGCTTAGACGTATCCTAATACTCTCCAGCGCCTGGATACATTCCGCCAGGGGCTCCTCCCGGCGGTATTGGGGGCGCCTTCGTTTTGCCAGAAGCAATCACATCGTCGATTTTCAGAATCATTGAAGCTGCTTCGGTTGCTGATTTGATTATTTGTTTTTTCACTATGAGCGGCTCGAAAACACCCATTTTTGACATGTCCTGAATTTTTCCTTCTCGAACTTCTATTCCAGCCCACGTTTCCCCTTTTTCATGTCTCGATCTTAGTTCGGATAGTATGTCGATTGGGTCTAAACCAGCGTTTTCAGTAAGTGTTATCGCAACAGCTTCTAAGGCTTCCGCGAAGATTGTGACCGCGAGTTGTTCTCTTCCTGGCAAAGTTCTCGCATACGCCTTAAGCGCACGTGACATTTCAAGCTCTGGAGCGCTGCCTCCGGCTACGACTTTTGGCTCTTCAATTATGTCTTTAATCACGCATAAAGCATCGTGGAGCGAGCGTTCCGCCTCTGCAATCATACGGTCTGTTCCGCCCCTTATCAAAATGGTGACCGCTAGAGGGTGCTTGCAGCCTTCGATGAAGGTCATCTTATCTTTGCCGATTTTGCGTTCTTCCACAAGGGCTGCGTACCCCAGATCGGCTGAGGTTATGCCGTCCAGTTTGGTTACTATTTTTCCACCCGTGGCTTTTGCCAACTTCTCCATATCTGACTTTTTGGCTCTTCGAATCGCAAGTATTCCTTTTCTTGCAAGGAAATGCTGCACCATGTCGTCGATGCCTTTTTGACATATGACAACGTTTGCGCCTGCGGCTATGATTTTTTCTGCCATGTCTTTGAGCATGTTTTCTTCTTGCTTGAGGAACGCTTCAATCTGATCTGGGCTTTCAATGTTGATTTTCGCGTCGTACTCTGTTTTTTCGATTTCTAATGAAGCGTCAAGTAATGCGATTTTGGCTTTTTCCACTCGCTTAGGCATTCCAGAATGTGACACTTCTTTGTCCAGAACAATGCCGTTAATCAGACTTGTGTCACCGAGGGATTCGCCGGTTTTCTTTTCCACTTTGACGTCGTCCACGTCCACCTTGTACGTTTTGCCTGTTTTCTCTGCGACTTCAAGCATTGCTTTGACTGCTATGTCTGCCAAGTAATCTTTGTATTCCGCTACAAGTTTGCTTGCCATTGATGTTGCAGCGGCTTTCTTCAGGTATTCTGGCGTTTTCAAGTCTACTGGTATCGCGATTTTCTCGAGAGTTTCTAGCGCTTTTTCCGCGGCTTTTTTGTATCCGTCGATTATTATGGTTGGGTGTATGTTTTTGTCTATTAATTCTTCAGCTTTGTTTAGAAGTTCGCCCGCTATTATGACGGCTGATGTGGTTCCGTCGCCCGCTTCGTTATCCTGTGTCTTGGCAACTTCAACCAGCATCTTAGCGGCGGGATGTTGAATGTCCATTTCATCCAAGATTGTGCGGCCGTCGCTTGTTATCGTCACGTCGCCGAAGCTGTCGACCAGCATCTTATCCATGCCTTTAGGGCCTAAGCAGCTTCTAACGCTTTCAGCTACAATTTTCGCAGCAGTTATGTTTGCGTGTTGCGTTTCTCTTCCGCGAGATCGATTTGAGCCTTCTCTTAATATGAGAACTGGGACTCCTCCAGCTTGTGCATTTGATGACAAATCAAGTTAACCTCCTTTAGTGCGCACAACAACAAAACA
>DATDQZ010000029.1:0-4432 GCA_035292005.1 Bathyarchaeia archaeon
GCTAGCAGTTATCGAGTTCGCTCGAAACGTCTGCGGCTTAAAAGATGCCAACAGCACCGAAATCAACCCTAACTCGCCACATCCCGTGATTGACCTCATGCCCGAGCAGCGCGGAGTAGAATACAAAGGCGCCACAATGCGTTTAGGCGCCCATAAAGTGATACTGGAACCGAACACGCTTGCGCATAATTTGTATAAACAAGAGGAAGTTTACGAACGTCACCGCCACAGGTTTGAGGTCAACTTGGATTACATGGAAGTTCTCAGGAAAAACGGGCTATGTTTTTCTGGTAAGAGCACGGATGGCAGAAGAATGGAGACTCTGGAGTTGCCTAACCATTACTTCTTCTTTGCTTCGCAGTTTCACGGCGAATTCAAAAGTCGCCCCGGCAGGCCTTCACCCGAATACTACGGTTTCATCCGCGCGTGCTTAAACAAAAAACTAGGCAAACCAAAACCCGAACTCTAAGAAAATGCAAGCCAAGCCACAGCGTATTGGCAAACAGCGATTTCGCTTTAAGTAGCGCGGGAGTCATCGTTCTCAGACTGTAATTTATACCGAAATTTCTCTTTTTTCAAATAATGAGTTGACTGAAATTAGTGCCGCGCAAATTATTTTTCAATGAAATGCTAAGGTTGCTCGCTGATGATCCTCGAAGGTTTCTTAGGATATCACGGTTGTTTCGCGCCGCAGAATTGGCATTCTTCTGAGGCTACGGGAATTTGTTCGCTACATTGAACGCATTTCTTCATATGCGGCCTTAAGGGAACGCCAGTTTCAGGATAGGCAGGGGGCGGTGAAAAAAACGCACGTCCTGGTGGAGCAGCTTGACCATATCCAGCGTCTGGAGGTGGAGGTGGATTTCCTGAACCAAGTTTGTTGTCAATTGAAACAAGCCTGTCATGAATACTGAAAACTACAACTATTGCCTCACAAGATAATCGCCAAGCGAGATTTCCAAACGTTAGTAAAATGAAACCCACAATTACATTATAAAATCCTAATGAAACTCCGTAATAGGAAGATGCTGAAGCTCCTTGGTAGACGTACCACAAAGACAGGATGGTGATGATAAAAGCGCCTATTATGTATATCACGCTCATAAAGATACGCGTTATAAATTTCTTAAAAACCAGAAAATCTCCAAAACTCATTTTGATGCTTCACTCCCCAATTCAATTTTTTTTCTATTCTGTTTGGCATTTAAGTTTTTCTATAGGCTGGTGATACCAACGAGATGCGTTTTTTGTTTTCAAATATCAACTAAAGCTAAATCGTACTCGTAAACAGTTTTCAGTTTCTTCACTTCTTTTAGGCAAAACAATCCTCATAGTAATATCCTATGAGCTATGCATAGAGTTACGCCTTGCACAAAAACTAGGCAAATCAAAGCCTGAATTTTGAGAAAAAGAGTTGGCTTGTTCAGTAGGTGCGGTGGTACGGTCTTACGAGTTCTTCGAGTAGCGAGAGCAGTGTGGGCACTTTGAACACGATGTCCGTGAAGGTCACTATGCCAGCAAGTTTATTGTTGTCCATGACTGGCAGCGTTTTGACGTTTTTTCTTGCCATGAATCTGGCGGCTTCCTCTATGGTGGCTGATTCGCTTATAGTCACTAGTGGGCTGGTCATGATTTGTTTTGCTGTCAAGGCTCTCGGTGCCAAACACTGTTCCACCAGTCTTATCAGAATGTCGCGGGTTGTTATGATGCCGACTGGTCTTTCGCCTTGGACGACGATTATTGAGCTTATGTCGAACTTGTTCATGGTGGCTACTATTTCTTGGGCGGTTGTGTCGGTTCGGACTACTTTGACGTCTTTGGACATGATGTCTCTTACAAGAAGCATGCTTGCCACGTGATTTCCTCCTTTTGGCTGATTCTAGCATTGGCAGTTTTATCATTTATCTGTTTTTGTTCTAAAATCGAAGCAAGGGGATTCTAGGTGATGAGGGATCATATGGTTTTCTAATCATGGTGAAAGCGCGGGAAACGTGGAGGTTTGCAGAAGCAAATTGGTAACAGCGCGTTACTGCTGGTTACTGAAAGTCACTGGCTGTGCTTTATGGTGCTGGCTTAAGGCTTAGTGCCCTGATGTGCTCGGGAAAGACTATACCCCCCTTATATAAAGAAACTATAAATAGGCTGAACTTCTGCCTGACAACAAAAAACACAGCATCTTATTCGAGGATAAATACCTGTAATTCTCAAAACTAAAATACCAAACTAACAGATGCTACTATTTCACGAGAGGCTCTCAAAGAAATGGCAACGTGCCCAAAGTGCCTTAAGAACGTATCAGCTGAATGCAAGTATTGTCCCTCATGTGGTTTCAAGTTATCGCTAAGCCTAGATGGCGTACTGTTAGCGAAGTTTTTTGGTGAAGTAGAGCCAAGAAAAGGAGTTCATAATCTTGCCCAAAGACGACTTTGGTCAATTGGAAAGGAACTTGGGTTTTACGCAATAATGGAATATGGAGTCCCAGATTTAACAAAAGAGGGCAGAAGAAGCTACATTGATGTGGTGTGGAAATCAAGGAATGGCATCGAGTTTGCTTTTGAGATTCGTAGAAAAATTCATGATTTAAGCTTGATAACCACTCTGAAAGACACAAACAAACTCCAAAATCTCATCGCTAAGAAAAAGTTTGTGGTAAATGTTTCAGAAAGAACTGGCAAGGCATACTTTTGTGAGATTTCCGATGAACCAATAATTCAAGTCTCAATGCCAATTCGCCAGACTATAACTGAATTATCCTCAAAAGACGCGGAGCAAAAGAAAGCTTACAACGTATCTGAGATTAGACAAAAACACCCAAGAGCATACGAAAAGTGGACAGACACCGAGGATGCGGAATTATCATTAGGATATCGGAATGGGCTGTCAGCTTCTCAGCTTGCAGAGCGACACCAAAGGAAAAGAGGTGCTATACTCTCAAGACTCAAGAAGCTTGCTTTATAGCAATAAAATCATGTTTGTCTCCTTTGGTCTGTGCTTCTTCTCCGTCAGCCTATTGACCTTCCAGCTCTTTCCGCCATAATCGAAGCTATGCGCTTAAAGGTGAGATTTTACCTATTTCACTCCTTGCAGAGACGAAAACCTTGAGCAAAGGCAAACCTTCTTTTACCGATAAGTTCCGCAACAGCCTAGAAACAGCTAAGAGTTACGCTGAAGTCTGGCGAATCGTCAAGGGCACGGCAGAGTTTTCTTTGGGCAAACGCAGAGGCAGCATGATGCTCTTTCTTGACGATTTACCGCTTCAACTGGGCGCACATCACCCGATTGGGACGAACAACATCGTTTTGAACAGAACCTTTGTCGAAATCACTGAGACTTCAATTAGTTCTAAACGCGTGGTGAACACTTTGGTTTACAACCTGCTCTTGCATGAGTATTTGCACGCGCTAGGCGAATATTCAGAAGTCGAAGTCAGACGCATGGTCATCGCGGTTGCACGAAAAAGCTTCGGCGAAGAACACACAGCCACAGTAATCGCAAGGAAGACGCCGTGGATTCTGCTCAGAAACATACCATTCGAAGCCATTAACGCCCCAAAACGTGTCATGCAAATCGTAAAAGATTTTGAAGAAACAGACAAATACATAGTTTAAACTCCTGCGAAAAACCGCAAAGTAACGGAAAAAGCCTAAATTGCCCTTGCCACTTCTTTGTTCTACGATAAGCATGGAGATAAAGATTGAAGACGCATCAGTAAGGTTTCTGGACAAATTTTACGAAATAGAAAAACAATGCTTTGAACAGGAAGCATTCACAAAACAGCAAATAGCCTACTTGCTGACCGATTACAACGCCATCGGATTAGCCGCGCGAGTAAACGGCGAAATAGCTGGTTTCGCAATAGGGCGAATAGACATCAGAAGAAACATGCCATTCGGACACATACTCACGGTGGACATAGAACCTTCTCACCGCCGAAAAGGAATAGCGCAAAAACTACTACACGAAATTGAAGCAATATTCAAGGAGAAAGGCGTCAAAGAATGCCGTTTAGAAGTGCGAGAAGACAATGTTGCAGCATCAAACCTTTACCAAAAACTCGGATACAAAAAAGTGGACAAACTCGAAAAATACTATGGCAACGCCCACGGCTTGTATCTTAAAAAAACTTTGTAACCGCCTCACCGCAACCTAATCTCCCGTCTTCAAGGAAACGTGAGAAACACACTCTTCCAATTGCCAACTTAACAGTAAAACTTGCAGCTCAACCTTTAATCTTGAAGCATCTAGCCATATTTTGAACACAAACGTTTAAAAATATTGCCGCAATTAGGCTATGTTGGTGGGGGAGAACTGGGGGACTTGCCACACCAGAAAAAAGAGCAGACTCTCGTGAAGACAATAGTTGTTTTGATACGCAACACAACATGGCGATGCGGAAAGCTTGAAAAGTCTATTGTTCGACACCTTTACAAGC
>DATDQZ010000030.1:0-20479 GCA_035292005.1 Bathyarchaeia archaeon
CTGTATTCTCTGAATGTGTAGTTGCATTTTGTGCAACGCAAAAACTGAGTTGAAGATTCATCAGCGCCTCTTGTCTGCACTTGCCAGACATAAGCCACGTTATTTCCGCATTTTGGACATTCAATTCTAACGGTTGGCAGCGTCCGCAGTTTTTGTTCTTCCTTACCTATCACAGCTACAAGCTGCTGCGGATTATGCCGTATGACCTTGGCAACTTTGGGTTCCACCTTCTTGCCTGGTTCTTGCTTCTTGTAGCCGCATTTGGGGCAGACAAGCAACAGCGAGGCTTCTTTGCCCGTCTTGGATTTTTTAGGCTCAAGACGAGAACCACATTTAGGGCAGAATTCCATAATTCGCTACTCCGTTATCCGCGCTGTTTTCCCTCTACATGGTCGCTTTTAAACTTTTTCATACTCCACAAAATCAGACTCTACACGTGGCTTATTCCAGACGCAATAAGATGCGCCACACGCAAAGCTTCAGGAATGTTGCTCCGCGTCGAGGTTAACCGCAAAATTTTTTGCGCATCTCCCTCAGAAATTCCTGCGACTTGCATGTAGATTTTCTCCTTCACGCTTCTGGTGGACACTTCAGAGATTTCTCCAGCGTTAAGAACCGCGTTCCAGCGCTCTTCACTTTTGGGCAAGTGTTTTAGTGCTTCTCGAATTTCAACTAAATTCGGTTTTTCACGCGTCACCGCTATAACAGGAAGATTTGTTTCCGCATTGAGCGTTTTGATGCCCACTACGTTGAAGCCAGCGAACGTTATCCCACTAAGCATTATCACGCGTAATTGTTTGTAGTGCGGTGAGTTAATTATCATGGAAGATATCTTGCCAGTGGCATCGAAGCCATCCACCGCGATTTCAGTGTGCATGACGCCGTCAAGCCAATAGCCTCCTCTAAAAACAACACCGACAACAGGCACCAAACCTTCAGTGCGAGGAGTGAATACGCCGTCGTCGACTCCCAAAACACGGATCTCAGGTTTAATCACACGAAAGCTCTTGCGATTCAAAACAGTTCCTCAATAACTTAAGCATAAGTATGATGAGGAGACGTTATAAGTTTAGCGAAGAAAAAAGAGAACGCTGGAGAAGACGCTAATTTGCCAAAAACCAATCGGTCATTGCTGATTAAAAACTACAACAGTCTACCGCAAATTTTGGCGGATCGGAAACTTGCATCACTAGGAGATGCGTACATAAACTTTGTTTACTCGCTAGCTCTCTCCGAGAGAAAAGGCAAACCTTCAGGGGCGAAGGTGAAGGGAACCGCCCTCGCTGAGGCGTTGAGAAAAGCAGGATTGAGGGAGCACTTGCCCTCAAGAATAGATAAGCATGTTCTTAGCGATGCTGCGGAAGCGTTAGCAGTTTACGCTTGGCTCCACGACCTTCTCACCTTGGAGGATAGCGTAGAGACTCTAGGAAAAACGGATAGCTTGGTGGAAGGGCTAACGCAGCTACTTCTAAAAGTAAAGAAGAAAATTAAGCTTTGAGAGCTTTTTTCAGTTCCTTACTAAAAGCTTCGTTCGCTTCGCGGGCTTTCTCAGCCGCCTTCCGCAAAGCTGCTTCAGGTTTTGCAGCGCCTTTCATCCTCACGTAGATTACAGGGTTTGATGCTAAGGGATGGGGTATATCATAACCAGCCATATCCACGCTTTTGTCTTCTAAGAGCTTTTTTTGCAGCAGGTTACAGAGACCGTGGTCTGCGCCTTCGATTTCGATTTTAAGTTCATTCGCCGCTTTCTTTAGCACCTTAATTTTCACTTTGACAGGTCTCCTCTTTCTGTTATATTTCCTCTTTCCCATAATCCACCGCAGTTTTGCGTTTTTCAACGTTGCCGCATTTGGGACACCGCATCTCATAGCGCTTCTGCTCAAGCAAATTTCCACAGCGAGAACAAAACGCGTAGAGCACTCCTAAATTCTTGTCTGTGGTAGAGAGGTGATAAATCTGATTCTTTTCACTTATGACCTTAGCGCGTATTATGTCACCTGGTTTGCACACGTCATTCATGGAATCAACGTATCTCTCTTGCACATCGGAAATGTGGAGGATGCCTGTGAAAACGCCCGAGAGCTTCTTAGAGCCTATTTTGAAGATTCGCACCAAAACATTGTCAGATTGAGCGTTGCCGACTTGCCCCATGACTGTGCTTGTGACTTTTGGAACCGTTGCCCCGCGAACTAATGGATAAACAGAAACGCGTTTGTTCAGCAAATCCGTTAACGCGCGACCAACGATTTGGGAGTAGATGATGCCGTCTTTCACGTAAGTTCCAGAATCTGGAATGAACTCTTCAATTACTCCTAAGCGCTCTCCTGGTAACACTATATGGCCGCTTTTTTGTTCAGATGATTTCAGATTCATTCAGTTTCCCTTTGCCGTGAAACACAAGCGATATGGAATGAGTATATCTGTAAGTTTCTATGCTGCTCAATAAACCTTTTGATTGCCAACTCAAGCAAAATGCTATGAGCAATTAATGCTTCCTGTCGTTTGTCAGTCGTTTCTTCTTATGAGGTACAAGTCAATTACAAAGTCGTGTTTCGTTTTCGTGTGGAAATCAAACATGCGCGGAATAGTCATCAGCACAGCATAAACTGCCTCAACCGTGCCATTATGGTCCTCAACAAACTTTTCGATAAACGGCGAAGGAGAAACTTGCAGCAGACTTCCCGCGTTTGCTTTGAGCCTTTTGATTAATTGCCTGTCTACACAAGGATGCTTATGAAGCGAGTACACCGTTCTGCCAACTTCCAAAGCTTTTTCCAAGAACTTTCTGTCGGCAGCACGTTTCTGCACGCCGAAAGGAGGATTCTGCAGAACAGCGTCGAACCTGCCGCTTATCGCGTTAATGTCACCAACAATCCATTGCGTATTAGCTTTTAATCCTGTTTTCTCTGAATTTTCAGAAGCAATTTTTATCGCTGCTTCATCGATGTCAACGCCTACGACCAGTTGTGCTCCTAAAAAAGAAGCGCCCAAAGCAAGCCTACCCGTACCACAACCTAAATCTAGAACCGTTTTGCCGATGATGTCGTTATGGGTGTAAGCGGCGAGATAAAGCATTGTAGCCGCAACAGCCTCCGAGACCGTGTACTGCTCAAGGCTCGCCTGAGGAGAAGGATGCGGCTTAATCCGAGATAGAAACAGTTCCAAGTCTAATTTTCGAATAAGCCTTTTTTGAGCAGGGTTTCCCATGAAGACTCGCCAGCAACTACCATAAATTCATTCACGGTTAACACGGGCTTTGGAAATTTCGAGGCGGCATCAAGAGATATCCGTGGACAAGCAGTGTTCACATACGCGTCGACTGTTGGAAACTCCATCAGCGCTTCTGGCAGGATTTCTCTAATTGCAAAGAGGCAAGCTGTTTTACCGTTTCTTTCGATTATTTCCTTGATTTTTAAGGCTTCATCAAGACGCTGCTGTCCTATTTTCAAACCAATTAGGACCCCAAAGGTTTTGGCACGTTCAGCTTCTTCAATGCACGCCCATCTTTGTTTAAGAATCTTCTGAGCTTCATCACCTATTGAGTAAGCTCTTTTCTCGTAGGGATCTGCGATTATCGTAGGCTTAGATGTGGTGAGGGCTATGCCTAACGCGTGGAATTGTCCGCCGCCGATGAAAAGGAAAGCTTCAACATCGTTGACTATTGATTTCACGTTGCTATAGTCGCAGCCGCTCACCTGTCCAGAGTAATTAATTCGGCCAGCGTCGCCTATCACCACTATTTTTCCAGCTCGAACAAGAATTTCTCTCGCATGATCAAGCACCTGTACATGCTGCACCGTGGTTGCTAAGCCAATTTTGCCCCATTTGCTCAGCAACGGAATGGCTTGCTCAACAGCGTCATCAACTGTTACGGTTGCTCTGGCTTCGACGTAAACCGTGGGAACGCGTTCATGTTTCACCAGCTTTGCGTGCCCAAAGTGTATTATTAAGTCTATTCCCAGACGTTCTGCCTCCTCAGTGGCTATGTCGCAAGCGCCGTAGCACGGGTCTGCAGAGACTATGGGGAGCGCACCAGCTTTTTCAACAATTTTAGCCAAGCGGGGACCCTCGGGTTTCAGGCCTTCAGGCAACTGCAGCAGAACACGTTTTGCGCCGAGTTTGGTTATTTCTTGTTTTATTCGTTCTTCTTCAAAATCGAATCCTTTCATACTCATGCTTCCGTGGAGGAAATCATGTAAAAATAATGAGAAGGAAAGTCAATGCACGCTATGTTTATTTTTCGTTCCTCTATGGGGTCCATTCCCAATCTTGTTTTGGTTTTCGAAGGGGATGCCCAGAGGCTATGGCAGATTGTTCAGCTAGGCGTTCAAGAATTATTTTCTGTTCAATGCTTGCAACGAGGCTTTTTGTGGCGACAACGGCATCATTGTTTACGGATATGCTGTCAATTCCAACGCGAACGAGGAATTCTGCAAAGTCAGGCAGGTTTGATGGACCCTCACCGCATATTGAAACTGTGCAGCCGTTTTCATGAGCCACTCTGATAAGATGCGCTATTATTCTTTTCACTGCAGGGTCTCTTTCATCAAAGTAGCCCATCTGACCTAAGCGTTCAGAGTCTCGGTCGATCATCAGAATGCCCTGCGTCATGTCGTTTGAGCCTATGGAGAAGCCGTCAACAAGCTTAGAAAACTCATCTGCAAGTATGGCTATGGATGGAGTTTCAGCCATGAACCACACTTTGAAGTCTTTGGATCTTTCCAAGCCCTCTTCCTGCATTATAACGAAGCATTTTTCTGCTTCCCAAACCGTGCGTACCATTGGAAGCATGACCCAGACGTTTTTAAGACCCCACTCTTTTCGGCACTTGACTATAGCCTGACATTCAAGTCTGAAGGCTTTTTCGTACCATTGGCTTATGTAGCGGCTGCATCCTCTCCACCCAAGCATTGGATTAGCCTCTACAATCTCGTATTTTTCGCCGCCTTTCAGTTCTCTATACTCGTTTGTTTTGAAGTCGCTGAAACGTACCACAACCGGGCGAGGCTGTATAGCTCTTGCAACCGCCGCTATGCCTTCCGCAAGTTTATCAACAAATCTCTGAGACTGACCAGTTTCCACGAAATTCATAGGGTGCTCGCCAATATAGCTGGCCAGAATGAACTCGGTTCGCATCAGTCCGATTCCTTCAAATGGCAAGACCTTGTATTCTCCGATCTTTTCTGGAACGCCCAAGTTCATGTAAATTTTTGTTGCTGTTACAGGCACTGACTGGAAAATACCTCCTGCTCCAGTAGTCTGCGTTGAAGCCCCTGAAGCGGATGCAAGTTGTTCCGTTAACGTGGGCATTATTCCTTCATACACAACGCCGCCTCTTGAGTCAACAGTATATTCTTCTCCAGTAACCATGAGCTTCGTGGCGTTTTCGGTTCCCACAACGCAGGGTATACCTAGCTCGCGACTTACGATGGCAGCGTGACATGTTACCCCGCCTTTGTCGGTGACTATGGCACCTGCAAGTTTCATGAAAGGCACGTAATCAGGGTTAGTCATGTCTGTGACGAGTATGTCACCCTTTCGCATGACATTAGCCGCTTCTGTCGGGCTCGCAACGACTTTGGCTGAGCCCATGCCGTATCCTCGCTTGCCAGCCGCAAGTCCTCTAACAACAACTTTCATTTCCACGGTTTTCGCTTCTCCAACTTCTCTTGTCGGTGCCTGAGCTTGCTGTGCACTCCAGACTGTTTCGGGTCTCGACTGCACTATAAACACGTTAGCTGGAAAGGGTATGTCTTGGTCAATTGCCCATTCGATGTCTTGAGGCTTTCCATAATGTTGCTCGATGCGCTTGGCCAGTTCCGCTATCTTAAGAATCTCCTCATCATTCACGCAGGGTTGCTCTTGCTTGTCAACGGGTACGTCAGCATGAACCGTTTTCCCAGTCTGAGGATCGCGGATATACTGTACTGTCTTTTTGGAGATTCGCCTCTCGATTATTTTCATCGATACCTTGTCAACTATAAAATCGTCTGGTGTGACTGATCCGGAAACGACAGCTTCACCAAGACCATGATTGCCCTCAATGACTATATGACGAGTGTCCCCTGTCACCGGGTTCAACGTGAACATGACTCCAGCAGCTCTGGAGTTCACCATTTTTTGAACCCCAACGCTTATGAAAACTTTTTCATGCGCGAAACCTTTTTCGTTCCGGTAAAAGATCGCGCGGGGAGTGAAGAGGCTGGACCAACACTTCACAACTTTTTCCAGAAGTTCATCCGTGCCCTTAACATTCAGAAAAGTTTCTTGTTGGCCTGCAAAAGATGCGTCTGGCAAATCTTCTGCTGTGGCGCTGGATCTCACAGCAACAAAAGCATCCTTTAAATTGAGCTTTTTATTTAGTTCTTTGTAGGCTAATTTAACGGCGCTCTCAATTTCTTTAGGCATTGAAAACTTTTCGATGAGTTCACGTATTTTCTTTGAAGCAGCATCATATTGCTTTGGATCATTTACGTCGGTGACTGTTTCGTTTATTATCTTGTAAATCTTTTCCGCTATGCGCGTTTCCTCAATGAACTTTTCGTAGGCGTAGGCTGTCACGGCAAAGCCTGGAGGAACTGGCAGTCCAGCGCTTATCATTTCGCCGAGGTTAGCGTTCTTGCCGCCTACCAGGGGAATGTCGGTTTTTCTCAGATCGCCAAACCATATTACCAGATCTTTTTTTGTCCTGTTCAAGCTGTCTCCATCTCCGTTTCATTGGTTACGTCTGGAGGTTGCATTTTCTCGACTACTATTCTACAGGGGATGGGAAGTTTTGCGCTTCCTCGTCTGAGGGATTCTTTGGCTGTTTCCACGCTATTGGCTTTAACCTTCACAGTAATTATTACTTGGTCGGGTTCTATCCGGGCTGCTGTGCCAATTGCTTTCCCAAAAGACCTGCGCATTCCCTGTTGCAGTCGGTCAGCATGAGCTCCAAAGATCATCTTGTTTTCTCTGAGGATAATATGAGGATACGGAAGGACCTGCATGAGGTAATCGTTAACGAGTTTATCCATCAAGACGCGGTTTGTTGCCACCCGTGCCGCCTCTAAAGCGCTGTGGCGGATTTGGGCTCGTTTCAAAGCGATAAGCTTCGCTTCGTATTCAAAGTTTGCCTTGGTATCTCCCATGGTGAACTTGGTTATTTTTGGGGGTGGGAAACCCTTCGCAAACTGTTTTCTTGTGTAGGCTTGCCCCTTTACAGGCCGATAGTTACGTGCGTGCATGCAATATCCCTTTTAAAGCATACATCCTTAGGCGCTATTTAAACGATTTGTTACCATATCCGCCCTCTTCTGAATAATTGTTTAGTTTTTTAGTTAAGCGAGCGGTGGATCCTTTGAGCCAGAAACTATTACGCGCTTATATATTTAATATTGGTTTAGCATGTGTGAGAATGTCTAGCGCTACTCAGACAACTCGCGTGTTTATTTCAGGGAAGAATTGGAGGTTATCGCTAGCGGAGCTTGTTTCGTTCCTAGAAGCCAGGAAAGTGAAATTTGAGATACGCTCGTTCTCAAAAGGATTCTTTGCGGTCAGCATCGAGGAGAGTGCAAGCGCCTTAGCTATTGCTGATTTGGGTGGAATCTTGAAAATCGGAGGCGCAGCCACGGACTTTGAAACACAGATGGTGGAAAAGGCGTTTCTTCAGAAAGACAAACAGGCTCAAGGGCAAATCAAAAGAGAAATTGTGTCAAACGGCTTAATTGCTGAAATGCTTAAGGTAGCGTCTGGGAAAATTGTTTTCGGAGTAAGCGTATACTGCGCAGAAGAGTCTTTGCGCCCATTTTCCAAAATCATCCAACGCTTTGTGGGAAGCGCTATAAAACGGGAACTAGCAGCTCACGGCAAAAAATCAAATTTCATGGGATTTTCTAAAAACAGACAGTACCCACAACTAAGCCCTGTTGAAGTTCTGAAGAAAGGCTTGGTTGAAAACAAAGCGGAAATATTGTTTTGCATAGGCAAAAAACAGACGTTGCTATCTACTACTGTAGCCGTGCATAATCCGTTTGAATTCCAGAAACGCGATGTGGGCAAACCGAGACAGCGTAAAATTTTTGCTATTTCTCCTCGACTGGCGAGAATAATGGTAAACTTGGCTTCTTGCACCTCGGGAAAACTTCTGCTCGATCCTTTCTGCGGAGTAGGGACAATCCTTCTGGAAGCATTGCTGACCAAAGCGAAAGTGATCGGCATAGACATAAACCCGTGGTGTGCCGAAGCTGCTATAGAGAATCTGGAGTGGCTCAAAAGAGAATATGCGCTCAAAGAGGCAGAATACACGATTTTGCAGGGAGACGCGCGCAGATTAACCGAAAAAATTGCGCAGGAAGTGGACTGTATAGCGACAGAACCCGATTTGGGTCCAGCACTGCGCCATATTCCCACCACACCATACGCCACAAAAATAATTGGTAAACTCGAGCCGTTGTACCATAGTTTCTTGGAAGAGGCGTATAGAATACTGAAGGAAGAGGGGCGGTTAGTGGTGGTAACACCGTACATAAGAGCGCGTTCAGGAAAACCAGTCACCATGCCCATTGGAGAGAAAGCGGTTAACATTGGTTTCAAAAGGGTATACCCATTTCAGAAAAAGGTTTTTGCCAAAGAAAGCAGAGTACGAGAGGATTTGGAGGAGATGGCTTCTTTTGTTGACGCTGAGGAAAGGCACAAGATCGGCAGGGAGATTCACATTTTCCAAAAGTAGAGAAGCTGTCTTATCCTTCTTTCTGAGAACTGTTGTGCTCACGGAGACTTATACCCCCTCTATATATAGAGTCAACTGGAGTGCATAACTCGCGTTTGAGTGTGTTTGTGAAATAAATTGGAGCGTGGAGGTTTTGCGTTTATAGTTGTAGTCTTTTGTTTTTGAACCAGGTTTTGGCGAGTTCTTCATAGTTCGTGAAGATTTTTTTCAGGATTGGGATGTACATTTGTATTTCTTCGTCAGTCAAGTATTGGAATTGGAACTCGCCCATGTAGGGTGAGGGTTCGCCTTCGCGTGTGATGAATTCGATGTGCATGAAGGGGTCTCCGCGTTTGATGGTTATGGGGCGGCGGTCGTTGCTTAAGTTTACGAGCTCTAGAGCGAGGCGTCCGATGAAGCCGCTGTGGACTTTGGCGGCGTTCAGGAAGGATAAGCCCATTCTGCCGTACTTGCTTTTGGCTGTTAGGTGCGCCACGTAGTTCGGCGGGGTGAAAACAACCTCGTAGGATATCAGGTTTTTGTGTTCTAAATAGTGTAGTGTTGTTTCTTCTTTGACGGTTAGGATGTAGCCGTCTCCGTCGAGCAGCGTATAATCGTACGGGTATACGCACTTGTAATTGTCAATCAGTTCCTTCAATCTGTCTCTTCCTAAGATGCCCAAGTGGTAAACCTCCGAACTTTTTACCAATACAGAACTTGCGCGTTATATATCTTTTGACAAATCTTGTTGCGGAGGTTAGGAGCGTGTCTGCGCACGAAGACTCTACTCCCTCACTTATATACAGATTGAATTTATCGTTGACTCCCGCGGAGGTTTGGCGAAAATTTCCGAGATAGTGGATTCTCTGCGCCAATCCAAGAGCATTTCGAAGGAACAAGCGGACGCCGTCTTAGGCTACGTTAAAAACAGTTGCTCAAACTAGTTCATGGGCGGGCGGTTCGTGTTGTACCATTTTATGATTTCTGCTATTGCTTTGTTGGAGTAGCCTGTCTTCTTAAGCGCCTTCTTCAAGTCTTCGACAGTTTCAATATTCACGTTGCCCACCAAAACCATAGTTATCTTGAATCTGTATTTATCTTTTTAATTCCGAAATCGGAATATGTCAGAAACCCACCCTAAACGCTTCTAAGACAGGAATTCACATCCGTCAAGTCAGATAGCCCTATATTGCTCGTTGAAGTTTTATCCACACCAGAGAAGTGGCATAACGCCTTAAGGGAAGTCGGATTCGGCAAATGCTGGTTCAGAAGCAAGTTGTGGACGCGTTAATGAAGCCTGAAGCTTACGACGAAGACCCAGGCAGCATTGAGCTGGTGCAGACTCACATATCCTTCGTGTTTTTGACTAGGCACTTTGTTTACAAGGTGAAGAAGGCTGTAAACCTCGGATTCTTGGACTTCACCACTCTTGAAAAGAGGCGGTTCTTCTGCGAGAAGGAATTGGAGCTTAACAGGCGACTTTGCGGAGACATGTACTTGGAGATTGTTCCCATCAACAAAGCCGATGCTATCAAGATAAAGGGTGAAGGAGAAACAGTTGAGTATGCTGTGAAGATGAAGCGGATGCCTCAGGAAAGGATGATGAGCAGGCTTCTCGAAGAAAATAAGGTGGATGACAAACTCATTGATATAATAGCAAAGGTCATCGCAGATTTTCATTCAAAGGCGGAAACAAACAGGCGAATAAGCGAGTTCGGCTCCTTGGCGACGATAGAAACTAACTGGAAGGAGAATTTCGACCAGACTGAGGAGTTTGTTGGTAAAACACTATCCGCTGAGGATTTCAAGCTAATCTATGAAAGAATCAGAGATTTCATGAAGAGAAATGTGTCTCTCTTTGAGAAGAGGATGGCGGAAGGCAGAATCAGAAATTGCCATGGTGACATCCATTCAGGCAACATTTTTGTTACAGATCGAATCTACATTTTTGACGCGATAGAATTCAACGATAGGTTTAGGTATTCTGACGTTGCCGCTGACGTGGCTTTTCTAGCCATGGACTTAGACTTCAGAGAAAGACCCGATCTGTCTAAATTTTTCATTGAAAGATATATCAAATATTCCGGAGACCAAGAGTTGACGAAGCTTCTTCCATTCTACAAATGCTACCGAGCCTACGTGCGCGGAAAAGTAGTCAGTTTCAAACTTAAAGACCCCCACGTAGGTGAAAAGGAAAAAAGCGCAGCAACGAAAGAAGCAAAAGCATACTTCAAAATAGCCTCAACATACGCGAAAAGTCTTTGATTAAAGAAAAGTTTACTCAGTGGCGAAATTGATTAGCCACATATTCTGGGATTTTCACCGTTCCCATCACGATGGGTTTTTGGTGGCAATCGCTTCCTCCAGTCATGATTAACTCATGTTCTTTTGCAAACTTTACGTAGTGATTCGTTGTTTGGGCGTCGTTTCTGGAGTGCCAACACTCCACGCCATCAATGTACCCCAACATTGACTCTTCTATTATCCCCGTTTGTTCAGGCAATGATTTGGTCAGCGTCACAAGCGAGGTGCCATGAGGATCGTTCGGATGCGCCAGCACTATTTTTCCTCCAGCACTCCTCACCAGCCTAGACGCCTCTTCAAGGTAAAGCGGATACTTGGGAACGTCACACTTCACAAGGTACTTGTCGAAAGCCTCCTGTCTATTCCTAACAATTCCCTTTCTAACCAAATAGTCCGCAATATGAGGTCTTCCAAGGGTTCCGTCAACTGACGCTTGAATCTCCTCAAAATCTTTCTTCGTTAGTTTCGTAATGCCTTCTTTTTCAAATTCCGCATTGAGGTTGCCTAGAATTTTGGCGGCTCTTTCCTCTCGGTAATTCGCCATCTGCTCAAGCTTACCCTTTAACTCCTTATTCCTTGCGTCAAACTGGTAACCCAAGAAATCCAACGATACAGATTTGCCCTCGTGATATTTGGGATGCGTGAAGGTTACGTTCAACTCGACGCCCGAAATGTAGCGGATTCCAGCCTTCCCAGCCAAATCCAAGGCTATCTTTTGACACTCAATTGAATCGTGATCCGTAATCGACATGAACCCAATGTGCCTGCGTTTAGCTTCCCTGATAATTTCTTCAACCGTTAAAGCGCCGTCAGAACTTCGCGAGTGAATATGCAAATCTATTATCATAACGAAACGGTGCCCAGCTACCTTTTTTCCATCCCAATCACGAACCAATTCTCGCGAGCATCATTGCACGTGTCCACTGTCAAATGCACTATTCGAAGCTGCGGAAACCTCTTCTTCAAGTCATCCAAGTCAACAGGCTCAAACCTGCTCTTGTTGTTACGATAAGCCTCCACCGTCAAAGCGTTTGACTCATACTTCTCTCTAGTCCTCCTCAAAACCCTCGCAATAGACACTTCCTCAGGGCAGCTGGTTTGAAGAATCACAAAAGGCATGCCGTGCCTTGCTGCAATCTCAGCGGCACGCCTCCGCAGTTCCTGAGTGACAAAAGTAGCATCCAAAACTACGCCTTCTTTACTCTTCTGAACAATATCCTCCGCTCGACGAAACAATTCATCATAAACAGACAACCGCTTACGCATATTTCCCGCAACCTTAACGTCAAACACATCCTCATTCCTGAGAACCTCCAACCGAACCAAATCGCTCCGAAGAATAGAATAACCCTTAATCTTTGAGACTTCCTCTGAAATCTCTGTCTTCCAAGTTCCTGGAAGCCCGCACGTGACCAGAAAGGTCCCAGACCCCAACTCAGCCTTAACAAACTCGGCAAAAGGTTCCCTCAACTGCACACCTCAAACAATTAGGTTCAGAAGGCAAGGCATAATTAAACTTTATTGGCGAAAAAAAATTTGCACGAAACGATTTGGTCGGCACATACGCACAAAGTTGCAGTGGCGACTAGCGCGCGCCATACGAACTGTATTTAAGCGTTGTTTTTGGTTAGTAAATGTTTTATTACAAGGTTAAAGCAAAACTAAATAGTAAGTCAGCCTTTTTCCTAAAAGGAGAGGAAAGAAAATGGAAGAATTCCAAGTTAAGGATAAGGCGCTAGTGCCGCAAGGTCATTTACAAATCGAATGGGCTGCAGCGCACATGCCAGTCCTCAGCCAAATCAAGAGCAGGTTCAGCAAGGAAAAACCACTTAAAGGCCTCACAATAGGAGCATGCCTCCACGTAACCAAAGAAACAGCCGTCCTCGTAGACGCGTTAGCGGCTGGAGGCGCCAAAATCGCCCTATGCGGTTCCAACCCACTTTCCACACAGGACGATGTAGCAGCAGCACTGGCGGAAAAAGGCGTCCACGTCTTTGCGTGGCGAGGGCAAACCACCGAAGAATACTACTGGTGCATTAACAAGGTGCTGGACTATAAACCCGTGATAACCCTTGACGACGGCGCAGACCTTGTCGGCACACTGCACAGCAAGCGAACAGGAGCATTAGAGAGCGTTAAGGGCGGAACCGAAGAAACAACCACAGGCGTGCTACGCTTAAGAGCAATGGAAAAGGCTGGAAACCTAAAATACGCCATCATAGCCGTAAACGACGCTTACACGAAGTACTTGTTTGACAACCGTTACGGAACAGGCCAAAGCACCATTGACGGAATATTAAGAGCCACAAGCACGCTTTTGGCAGGCAAAACCTTCGTGATTTGCGGCTACGGATGGTGCGCAAGAGGCATAGCCATGCGAGCCCAGGGAATGGGCGCAAACGTGATAGTAACGGAAGTGAACCCTCTCAGAGCGTTAGAAGCGGCAATGAACGGCTTGCGCGTCATGCCAATAGCCGAAGCAGCCAGCATAGGCGACGTATTCGTAACAGCCACAGGCAACATCAACGTCATAAGGAAAGAACACATGCAAAGAATGAAAGACGGCGCCATAATCGCCAACAGCGGACACTTCAACGTGGAAATAAGCCTCAAAGACCTAGAAGAACTATCAACAGCAAAGAGAACAATGAGACCCAACCTGGAAGAATACACCCTAAAAAACAACAGAAAACTCTACCTCCTCGCCGAAGGAAGACTTGTAAATCTAGCAGCGGCGGAAGGGCACCCGTCCGAAGTTATGGACATGTCCTTCGCAAACCAAGCATTATGCGTGGAGTACATGGCTAAAACAGCGAAAATGCCGCCGAAAGTTTACACAGTCCCCAAAGACATCGATGAAACCGTTGCTGAACTGAAACTTGAGGCTATGGAAGTAAGGGTTGACAGACTCACGCCTGAACAGCAAAAGTACTTGGCAACATGGGAAATGGGAACCACATAGCACGCGCACATCGACTTTTACGGTAAACTTTAAATTGCTTAAGATAATAAACATGGTTTATAAGTGGTGAATCGTAATGAGTAAAGATCAAGCAATAGGTGGAGTAATCTGCCTCGTATGTGTGCTGGTTGCTGTATTCTACGTTGCAGCACTTTTCTTTTACGAGCCAATTATCAACGCGATACCATGGTTGAATGTAGGTTCTTTAGAGACTGTTAGATACTGGCTAATCGCTGTACCAGTACTCGTAGCGTTTGTCGCAATCCTAGCTATAGGCGCATGGATAGGATGGACAATGGCCACTACACCGCCGCCAAAACCCATCGAGGAAATAACAACGGAAATGGAAGAGAAAAAGGAAGAACCAAAAGTAGAAGCGCCAAAAACAGAGGAAGCAACAACCGGAACCAGTGCAGAAGAGAAAAAGCCTGAAAAGAAAAGAAAAAGCTAAAAACCCTAAACAACAGTTCTGAACAATCCTGCAGGCAACAAACTCCTAGCTTGTTTTTTTTTAAAAAAAATTGTTAATTATAATCGTTAGTAAGTCGAATTTATATTGCCGTTTGAAATCAGGCATTTTAAAAGCCCTCGTGTCACTCATCCTTAGAAAACCTCGCCAGTTAAAAGAAGATACGCGGAATAGGAAGGCTCGACTCATCTTTTCAGGTTCTTCAGCATACATGGAATTAGGTCTTTGCAGACCATACATTCATCAGGTATGTTAGTTTTCGCTGACCGTTCGCAAAGATAACCGAGATAATAGGGGCATGAGGACGGTTTTTCGACAGGTTCAACCTCTTCGAATGAAGATTCCTCAGTCTTTTCGTCGTCCGCGGTTATTTCGGTTAAACAGTACGGGCACGCATCGTAGAGCCTCTCGGAGCCAAGTTGGAGATTTAAGGCTTTAAGGGGTTTTGTGAAAACTTTCCCACAAGCGGCATTTCGGCAAGTAAAGCCACTGCCTTTTTTCGTTTCCTCTTCGGTTTGGGAGATAGCTAGCCCTCCTCGAAAAATAATAACCAGCTACAAACTTATAGTGTTAATGAAATCAAAGTAAATATTCAGACTATTCAACTGAGCAGAGTTCCCCTGGCGAAGCGAGTTTCTTGAGGTCTTCGACGCCTTCAGCGTAGCCCGATGCTATTAAGATGTCGCCTGTTTGAATTCTTGAGTCGGCTTTAGGTCGCAAACATTTTCCTCCTCTTTTTATGGCTAGGACCCACATACCTGTTTCTTCGTGCACGCGTGCTTCCTTCAGAGTTTTATCTACAAGGGAAGAATCAGCGGTCACGCAGGCTTGGGTAACGGTTTCTTCAGCTTCCTTTATGGCGAGTTTCAGCACTGGATGCGGTTCAATGCCTCTTAGGACAACTTCAGCCATCTCGGCCGCGGCATCCGCGATTTTTTCGGTCGCTACGCCCAACCTGATTAGCCCTAAAAAGCCAAGAGCCTCTTCTTTCTTGAAATCGCTTGTTAAAGCGAGCAATTCAAAATCTGTGTGCAACTGGTCCACGTACTCTTCTAGGCGCTGCACTTCTTCAGCCAATTCCCTGCTGTTTAACAAGAGCGCAGAATAAGCCAGATCCATCATTAACTCAGAAGTATCCTTGAGCTCAACGAACCGCGCAACAATTTCTTCGAACCGTTTCTGCTCGGTCATTTTTTATTACTCCAGTTGGTAAGTCTTCCCTCGGCGAGATCTTTGAATTCCTTAATGCCTAAGGGGGCTCCGCGCGTTATCAGAGTATCTCCACTAAAAACTCGTTCAGTGTCCTTGGGATTTATTATCCAATCTTTGTTTCGGCGGATGGCGATTATGTCAACGCCCATCCTCGCCGCTAAGTCAAGCTTGCCTATCTGTTTCCCTGCTATCACGGAGTCTTCTTTCACAGTTGCCTGCATTAGGCGCTCTTCAACTTTTTCAAAAATTGCGCCAACTATCGGGTGTACGCCAATGTTACGTGTTACAATAGCAGCGATGTCAGCGGCGGCATCTGAGATTTTATCTGTTGCAGCAGCCACCGTGGAAACTCCTATCAGTGCCTCTGCGTCCTTGGCATCTCTAGCGGCAATCATGATCTCCATGTCTAATAGATACGCCAAAGTGTCAACTCGACTCTCAAGTTCTATAACGTCTTCAGCGAGTTCTTTGTCGTTGAATAAGGCGGCGGAATAGGCCAAGTCGATCATAAGCTCGGAAAGGTTCTTCATTTCTAGCAGAAGCTCTCGGACGGGTATGGGTTTGTATTTTATCTTTTCAAAGTGGGGCATATTTTGAGAGGCGCTCCGCGTTAGAAATATTGACTATGAGATATTTTAATTATACCCTGCAAGACTACCCTATCAAAAGCAAAGCCGCGAGCAAAGCAACAGACATCGCGCTGTCGGCAAAAGAACTCTCGATGGGAATAACGAAATTATCCGGGTCCAGACCTTTCTTAAACGTAAGAATTGCAACCCCATAGGATAATAGAACTATTGCGGCAACAGCAATCACGTTAGCAATCAGCAGGACAGGGATGAGGCCTGAAAAAGCAGACAAAGTAAGCATGCCCTGTATTGACAGGGCTGAGATCGCCAAAATAACGAACATTATAATTGAAGCCGCCCACGCACTAAAAATGTTTCTCGCGTGGTTTCGTATTGAGGAAAAGGAAGGCGTAAGTAGACCCAGAGCAAGTTTTGTTGTTGCGGTGGAGCCGACAACAGAGCCAACATCACCTACCATGTCGATCAAAGCTGGATAGACTGTGTAAATCTCCTTGCGATCTCCTACAAAATCGCTTATTCCCTTGAGGATTGTTCCAGTTATGTTAACGATGAAAGCTACAAACAACAGTGTAGCCAGAGACTCCTTTAGGGTTTTGATGAATTCTGGTTCGCGTTTGTTCCTTGAGAAAATGTAAAAAGCAAGAAGTAAATGGGTTAAGCCGATTATAGCAATAACCCACTTGCCTAAATCGAAAAAGAAGAATAAATTGAGTACAGCAATATAGCAGAGTGTAATGAAAATGTCGGCGGTGGTGGACATTATTGGGTACACAACAATATCAGGGTCCAAACCTTTCTTGAACGCAACAAAAGCTACTTTTATAGTTAGCAAAGAAAGGGACAAGCCTATAGCCATAGTTGCCACCACCACGGACAGGATAGCTGGGAAATCCGCAACTGTTATTCCCCAAAACAGATGGCCAAAAACTAATGAAATTGTACTCATTGCGACGCCTGTTGCCAAAGTCACAACGACCAGCGCTTCAATCAGTTTATAGAAACTTTTTGTGTTCATGGAAAATCTGGGGTAAATAGTGCCGAGGTGCAACGCTGTGCTCAGACGCCCACTGAGCAAACCGCCTATCACGCCTTTTGCGCTAACAATTGCAGGGTAAAGGGCTATAGCCCATGGAGACAGACGAAAAATGCCAAGTTGAGAGGCAACCATAAAGCCGGCAAACAATCCGCCTAGGTCGAAGAAATAAGCGAGCAACGTCTCTTTAAGTGCGCCTACGAACCCTTTGGAACTGCCGGCATGCGTCACTCTCCGCTACCTCCTTGAGATTGCATCAAGGCTGTGGAAAAGAGCGGATTGCAAAAGTTTAGAAAACAAGGAAAACTGCGTGACTTGAGATTGACTGAGCCTATGCAGAATTGTGTTTTAAGATCTGGAGATGGCGCTGAAGAGACGCTGAAACGGTGATGCGCACTGGCGACTACGGTCATAACGTTCACTTTCATGCGGATATCGCTGTTTTCTAACCATCTCATAGGCACCGCTTCGAGGGCATTTTTGTCCGTGAGCTGTCAAGCTCCACTTCAACCCTGACTCTAAATTTTCTATGAAGGGAAGTACATTGCTTAAATAGGTTTCTAAGAGTTAGTAGAAATCCATACTCTGATTTCACAACCGTTTTAATCACTCAAGCTTGAAATGTCTTTTACAGTCTAACTCAGAGCGTGAAACTTGATGTATTCAGCGTGGATAAAAATTGACGACAGCCTCCCGTGGATTGAGCTTAAAGAAGCGTTTCAAACCAAAACCGAAGCTCAGGAAGCAATAAAAGAAAAACTAGGCAAAGTTAAAATAAAAATAGTTAAAATGCCCCCGCGAAAGAACATAATAAAGGCTTCAATAACGATAAAACATTAAGGCTGAAAATTCAAGAGCCTGCTTGCGTCAGTGCATTTTGGTTCATTCATTGGGTTGGCAAGTAGAATATTTGCATAGGAAGAAGAAAAACACAGCAAAACCCGAAGACAAAAAGCTAGTAAGGGTATGGCGCCGGGAAGGTTTACCTTTCGGTTTAAACTCTCGAAATTGCCAGCTTTTGATGTTGTCTTGGCTACATTAGATTTACTTGCGAAGGCAATGTAGAAACCTATTTCAAGGAATGATTAAGGAAGTAGAAGCGGTTACTTCATCTAGTAATTTTTCATATGCTTTTTTGACACCCTGCCTTTATCGGTTCTGGGCACTTGCGGACCGACAAAACGGGAAAATATTGAGGGATTAAGTATGCGCGTTGAGGCGAAGCGTATGCCCCTTAAAAAGGGGAGCAAATGGTAATCACTCATAAAACTCCTATCCGCCGTCAAGACAACCTCATAATCTCTCATGCTTACCGCGTTACCCGCTGTAATCTTAATAATGAGATAGGCACGTATTTTCCTTTCGAAGAGTACGTGATGAGGATCTTTTGAGGAAGGTTTTAAATGCAATAGGAAAATTTTTAAATGTGATAGCATATTATTAATAATTGGGAAAAATTGGTGAATAATAAGTTTTTGATATTATTACGTGTAGTATTGGTGGTATTGATAGTCGGTTGTATACTCTTCGCATTCTTGCTTGTTTTTCCTAATAGTACAGAAGCAAACTCTTCAAATCCTATCATCGTGGCAGATTCAAGTGTATTTGAAGGAGAGAAATGGATGAAAATATTTGATAATGGCACGGTTAGAGGTTATAGTTATCATCTTTATCCTTGGTATAAAGATATTGAAATTAAGGAAGGAAATGTTTCCAAAGAGGAAATTGATATACTGTTAGAACTTTTCTCAAATCTTGCCGACTATGAGGAATATGAAGTCCCTGTAAGCAGCTGGGAAGGGAGTGACCACATATTTGAGCCATCTTGGGGTTATACGACAATATCATGCTTACCTTTGAATAAGACATTAGAATTGCACTTTTGGCCCCCTGATTTTCCAGCTCCAGAACCGATTACGCCAATAGCAGAGGAAATTTTGGCAAGAATTGATAAAATATATCGAGAGACTGGAGTTGTTGAGAGGATAAGGGAGATGAACCCCTATTGACACTTACAATTTTGGTATTAAGGAAAACATTGTAACTGGACAAAGAATTAGTCAATTCACCAGCCAGTTTCCAATGGTTAGAGTGGTCATCCCCAACCATGTTCAACCAACATAGCGAGACAGTTTACCCACCACCAAATTACGAATACGGGAATCTCAGCCAGAAAAGTACCAAAGTAGAGTTTTTGGCTTTTCTTTCTTCAGAAAAGCCGAAACTTTTTTTGAGAAATTGAACATTTGTGAAAATCGCCTCATTTCCTTAACAGTTCTATTCTTCTAATCATATCATCTACTACATCATCACGCGGCGGCAAATACCTCAACTCAAACCATCGTCTTATATATGTTTCATTCAAAGGATATACGGTGAGGATCAATCTGGAAGATACATGAGAGTCAATTTGGTAAACAACATAGGTGAATTGTGGAAGTCTATGTGAGGTGTAGCTTTTCAAGTCTGAGAATCTAAGTGTGACTTGCAGAGTCTCCAACAACAAAACGGGTTTAAGTCCAAACCGCATGCACCTGCCCTAAAGGACTAAAATGTGAAGTGTTCGTGTTCAACAGAGCTACGTCGCATTTTGACATTAACAATTAAAATTTCTCCACTATTCTATTTCAACTTTGTATTTTTCTTTTAAATCTCTGAGTACACGTGTACATCAGATATTACCAACAACCATTCAAAACTCGTATTGAGGTCATTGGCATAACTAGATGTGGTGTGCGTGTTTGCTTCATATATTAGTTTGCGAAGTATCTAATGCTTTCATATTTGCTTGGCCTATGGGCGGTGAAGGTGACTTAAGCCGCAAGAAGAGTTGTGAGACGCGCAACTCGGCGCGCGCATATGAGGTATTGTGGAGTGGAGTTCAATGGGAATACTTAAAATCTTGACAATTATTGGTGACATCATTGGAGCGGGTATTGTTATAGTTATAGGAGAAAGGATTCTTTCTTTTCCATTAAATATGTTTTGGACAGGTTTCAATATTTATATGTGGACAATTGCGCCTATAATGCTATGGAAGGCAAAGAATTATAATATTGGAAACAGTTAGCGCGCGCTGAAAAAGCAGAGGAAAGTGCATGTTTAAGAAAGAACTGTTGTTTTGTTTTGCCCTAATTTTGATGGGGGTTCTAGATTGGTTGACTACCGTCACAGGTATACTCTGTTTTGGTGCAGTGGAAATTAATCCTCTGTTTGCAGG
>DATDQZ010000031.1:0-9558 GCA_035292005.1 Bathyarchaeia archaeon
AATGCTTGAGGAGACACTGCCGTTTATCCGCTCTGAACTGGGAATTTCTTCTGTGGAATATAAGCCAGCAACTACGTCTTCAGCGGCTACCTCGCCTGGCGAAGTTGCAGAAAAAGTGGACTACTTGGAGGATGAACGCCGAAAGACCGAAGAAATGGACGAAGAACTTAACAGTTACCTAAACGACTTGATTAAAAACAGGTTGAGCCAAACCATCAAGTTTGGAAAGACTTTTTCCGCAAGTTATCTTGCAGACTACCTTCAAAGCCTCTTTGGACAGTTGCTCTACTTTGATGGCTTCTTAAGCATCATACAGCAATACGCGATTGCGGATGTCGAAATTGTAAATCCTCAAGGAAAAACTGGAATGAGAACGGGATGGTCCTTTGCCCTGTTCGGAGAACCTGGCACTGGCAAAAGCTTCTCAACGCGAGACCTGATAATAGGAGTCCCAGACGGGAAGATTCAGCCGCATGGAGTTCCTGGCAGAAACCGCTACTGCGGGGGAATCACGCCTGCCCGTTTCATGAGGATTGGCCAAGCTTATGTGGGGAGAACTTTCAATTTTATTGTGCCTGAGTTTAATGACTGGTTCCGTTATTCGGGTATGGTGGATGTTTTGAAGATTGCCATGGAACGCGGCGAGATCAAACACGAACTGCACAGGGAGGTTATTGGACCTTATCGTTTTGACTCTTTTTTCAGTGTTAACTATAACACTCGAGTTATGGGTAGAGGTTACGAGGTTACCATAGGTGACCCGAACTTTAATGCTATAGAAGACCGTATGATATGTAGGCTTCACAGGCTCACGAAAGAGCGGTACGTGGAGATTGCTCAAAGCCAGATGCGCTTGGCGCTAGGTGAAATGAGTGTTGATGAAGGCGCAAGGCAGATTCGGGATCATGTAGCGCTGACGTACGCTATTGAGACGGGGCATCCGCTTGTGAGGGGACGCTTTCCTCAGAAGCTTGTGATGATCACGGCTGAAACGTACGAAGCGATTAGCAGAGCCAGAGAGGCTATTCTTAAGCGAATACGTGGAAGTTTGAAGTTTTCAGCGCGTTTGGAGAGCAACGTGATAAAATTTGCTTGCGCCGCGTCGCTTTTGAACTATTTTAACTTGGACTTGGACTATATTCCTGTGAGCGCGGATGCCGTTGAACGGGCGATTAAGCTCTACGTGGAGGAGGCTTCAGTGAGGTCTAAGGAGGAATTTCAACCCGACGAAGTGCTGCAGGAGCTTTTCGGCTAATCTATACGGCTTTGACGTAGCCATCGTCTAAGCGCTTTATCTTTCCCTTCGCTTCGAGGTCCGCTAACAGGCTGTCAAGAGCGGCTTTTTCGATTCCGAACTGCTCGCTTATGACACTGCGAATCTCTACGACGCTTGTTTTCTCCAGTTTTTTGATTAAGGCCATCAGGTTCATGGTTTTTTGTTTCTCTTCTGGCGGAAGCGTCCATGCTCTTTCAAGCAGAAACAAGGTAATCATGTCTTTTTCGTTGTCTCTTTTTGACAGCGTTACGAGGTAGTTTGCTGGAAGTTTCTTGCCCGTTGCTTCTTCATACGTTTTGACATCGAAGTTTTCACGTATGACAGATGGCACTTCTTCTATGCTTTGCGCGATGTCTCTGCGAACTCTGCCTTCGCCGTTCACGTGGGTGAGAGAGACTATGTCATAGAATAAGTCGTCGCTGATGATGCTTTTTTGGAAAAGCATTGTGGCGCCTTCCAGTTGAGAGAAAAGTCTCCCAGCAGGACATTTTATGGCTTTGACCATGATTTTGTTGGCTTCTCTGTCTACGCAGATTTTGAAGAGCCATTTACCCGTGAGAAGATCGTCAACTCTGTAAAAACGGACTACGCCTACCCTCAGTTGCCTTAGGCTCAGATCGAACCATGCGTCTTCTTGTCTTTCTTCAAATAGTAAGATTTTCATGTTTTTCAACAGTTAACAACCCCTGTTAACGACTCTAGGAGTATTTGTCTGCTTTACTCTATAATACGTTTGGGGAGCCATTATATGTTGGTGCCAATTAAAAATGAGAGATAAGTGCAAGATTCAATTGACAATTTTTACAACAGTCTCAGCAACTCGCCTTTTTTGTCTCTAATTTCAACTCTTAGATTTCCATAAGCTTGTCTCGTCGCACATTTTATGCACGGATCATAAGCCCTTATCACCATCTCTATCCTGTTTAAGAGCCCCGGTTTGATTTCACCGTGCTGTATGAAACCCATTGCAGCGTCCTTTACGTTAATGTTGATGGCTGCGTTGTTCAATTGAGTTGGTATTATCAACTTCATGCTCTTCAACTGCCCAGTTTTGGTTAGAACGTACTCGTGGGCAAGAGTTCCTCTAGGAGCCTCAACAACTCCAACTCCTGTGCCGCTTTTGGGCTGAACCTTGACTCTAGTGTCTGTTCCCGTTATGCGCTCGTCTTCCAAAAGCTCTCGCGCTCTTTCACAGGCGTACATGAGGTCTATGAGGCGTGCGTAATCAAAAAGCAGAGTAGCATGCGCTGGACTTCCAAACTTTCTTTTGAACTCTTCCAGCTCTTTATTAGCGACATTTGTTGAGGCTTTCTTGGTTACGTTCGCTCTGGCTGTTGGACCGACCTGAACTATTCCGTTTGGCCAACCCAAAGCTTTTACATAGGCGAATTTTGCGTAAGTCCATTCATAGCTTTTTTCTTCAATGTGCTCCATGTAATCTTGGGCGGAGAATTCAGACAATGTCGTGCCATCAGGGTTTATGATTTGAACCTTGCCATCATAGAACTCCAAAGCATCTTGTTTAGTTAAAGCCATGTAAAAGGTTTTGTAGTCGCCGGCTTTTTTGAAATCTGCCCAGTTCTTCTCGAAGAGTGTCTTTCCTAGATCAAGAGCTTCTCTTGTGATGGCAAGAGCATTTTCGGCTTCGTGGAGCAGTCGCTCTCTTTCTGTTGTTTTTAGCGGGTTTATCAAACCGCCTGGTATCACTGAAATGATGTGCACCTCGCGTTTCCCAACAACCTCCAGAATACGCGATCCGAAACCCCTCAGCGCCATGGCTTTCCTGCCTGTGTCAGGGCTGTCTCGCATGATCTGAAAGACGTTTCTTTTGGAAGCATCTTCTTCAAGTGGAAACCAGAAATCAGGAAGTGTCAAGAAAAAGAATATTAGGGAATGGTTGGCGATTATTTGCCCCATGAGCAGAAGCTCACGAAGCTTTTTAGCTGTTTCAGTTATTTCTGTTCCATAGATGCTTTCAATGGCTTTAACCGATGCAATCACATGAGCAGTTGAGCACACTCCGCATATTCTTGATATAATGAAAGGAAGCCTTTCCGCTTCCATACCTCTGAGGAAATAGTCAAAACCTCTGATTTCTGTGGCGTAGAAATAGGCGTCTGAAACGTTTCCAAAATCATCGAGAGTGATTGTGACTTTTCCATGTCCTTCAATTCTCGTTGTCGGCGAAATCGTTATTTCTCTCTTGGCGCTCAGATAACCCTCTCCTTTGCTTTGGAGCGTTCAAATTTCGAAAAAATGAACGTGTGAAAGATGAACGGATTACGGTAAAGCTCCTTCTTCACTTCCTCTTCCGGGATGCTTGTCCTTTTTGATATTACCTTAACGAGAATAGCATACATGTCTTGTGACCTATACATCAAGTTGTCCGGGGGCCCTCTGCATCCGAAGCACGTGAATCCTGCTCGGGGACATGGAGCGCCGCAGCCTTCACGTGTCAGTGAACCCAAACAGACAAAACCTTGACTCACCATGCATAATTGCGGATCCGACTCTTTTTCATAAATCCCATAAAGCTTGTCAAGTTTCGCCCCAACTATTTTTCTGTGACACTCAGTGCACACAACGCTTCCATGGCGAACAGGAGTTTTACCAGCCACTATGCTCTTTATCGTGTGAACTATCAGCAAAGGCATTGGTGGGCATCCTGGAAGGTAATAGTCAATATCAATGAAGTTGCATATTGGATACATCAAGTCCTCCAGTTCCGGAAGCCTGCTGCTTTCTCTGAGCGAGTGCTCCTCTTCCAGAAGCTTCTTGACAGACAACATGTTTCCAAGGCTTGTCACTCCCCCGTGGGTTGCGCAAAGTCCTAAGGCAACAACAAGACGTGACTTGGCGCGCACTTCTTTAATAAGATTCTCATCATCTCTTGTTCTAACCCCACCCTCAACTATTGACAGGTCAACTTCAGGAACCTCCTTCAGATCAATGAACGTTGGCGAGTAAACCACTTTGAAATCTCCGGAAAGAATTTCAAGCAAAGCGTCGCCGGCGGTCAGAAATGAGTTTACACATCCTGCACAGCAGGTTAAAGAAACTATACTAACCCTCAAAGACTCATCACGCTCATCTCGACAATCCTTAAACCGTTTAGTGAGAATGAGTCTTCAACATCTTTAAGTTTTTCCACTTTCCCGAAGATAATTAACCTGATTGTTCTTGAGCTCGCTTCTGATGCTGTGTCATGACGCCCTCACCACGCTCAATTTTGCAGCTGCAGCTATGTTTGCGTACTTTCTCCCATAGAGAAAAGACTCCAAGCATGAAAATCGCCACAGCTGCAGTCGTGCCTCCGAGCAGAAAACTTGGAATGAAAAAGTTCGCTGTGGCTATTTACTGGTTAAGCCTTCGATTGTTTGTTGAAAACCAGTAAGCTTTATGTTGCTTCTGCAGTTTCCGCACATTACGATAAGTTCTACGAGTTCAGCGTTGATTACTTTTGTGTTAACGACTTTGTAGATTTTTTCGGTTTCGTCTTCTGGAGATATCATAGTTCCGCATTTTGGGCATGGAAAAGCTCCGTCTCCTTCAATCTTCGTCAAGTCTACTGTATAGGGCGCGCTTTTCTTGGCCACATCTTTTTTCGCCATACTCTTTCACGTCTTGATCTTATGTTTTTCATGGATAGCCATTAGTATAATTAACAATTATGAATTACCAATCAGTACACCAGATACATTTAAAACTTGACTTGAAAACTTGGAGAAAAAAGATTGAATGCATCTTTACGCCTTCATTGCGTTGACTGCTTCTGGATTCAGATTTGCGAAACATTTCCCTTTTATCCTTCAAAGCTCTCGGGTGAAATGTAATCACCAAAGCTCTCTTTGGCTTTGAGCAGACGTTCACGTTGTAGATACAGTATGCCGAAGAGCTCTATCGGTGTGTCAGTGACGTTTTCCTGATAGAATCGCTGCACGCGCTCAATTTTAGCCAAGTTTTCAGGAACACGAATAGTGAATTGCTTGATGTAATCCTCCTGTTCATAGTCTCTACCCAACACTTGATTGAAGAGCAAACGCAAATCCTCGTATTTAGGAAGCCAGCCAGTGGGAGACTTTATTACCTCAACTTCATTATGCACGCGTAGCTCCATCCACTTTATCCATACATGCTTGTCTCTAGGGGTGTTTAAGAATTTACTGTTGCCCTTATCCCGCAGGAAATAGTTAACCCCAAATACAAGAGGCGCTTTCTTGAGCTTCTTTCCGAACTCCAAGTTGTTGCGGATGTTCTGGCCCAGAGGAATGGAGATAAAGTCTTGGATACTCATCATATTTATCTCCGGCACACCTTCTTCACCAATTGTTGCGTAGGTTGTTTCAGTCTCCAGAGACGCGCCATAGGCGATAATACCGTGCTCCCAATCAAAGCTCTGCTGAACAGGCACGTAGGCCTTAACGTCTCGACCGCCATACATTATACCACCCAACTCCACACCCTGAGGGCTATCCAACTCAGGATCGCAATTCTCCAGTGCCTTGAGGGCTACAGCGTAACGGGCGTTCTTGTGAGCAGGTGGAATCTCTTCGCCGTTCTCATCTTTTTTGCCTTCATACCATGCGCCAGAGTAGTTAATTCCCTCTTTGGGAAGTTCAGAACCCATGCCCAGCCAGCAAGGCTTGCCATCTTTGACTAAAACATTGGAGAATATAATCTCGCCCGGGCTGGTGAGCACTTTGAAAATTAACGAGTCGTCTACGGGGTTGATGTCCTGAATAATGCCGAAGATGCCAGCTTCGACATTCACTGCGCGGGCAACTGAATCAATGTTGCGAAGGTAGGCGATGTCATCGCCCAGTATGGTTTCGCCTGGAAGCATAGCGGTAGAGGTCTTGCCACAGGCACTGGGAAAGGCGCCGGCAAAGTAAGTCTTACGGCCGCCTGGACCATGCACGCCCATAAGCAGCATGTGCTCAGCAAGCCAGCCTTCACTGCTAGCCTTGCGGATGGCGAGGCGAAAGGCAAGTTTCTTAAAGCCCACAGAGTTGCCTGCATACTGAGTGTTGACGCTGTAGATAGTGTTATCCATATGATCGATGTAGATGCGTTTCTTCTCGTGCTCGATGCTGACCATATTCTCGTTCAACTTCCCTGCTGAATGCAGGACGCGCAGAAATTCCCTCTCTGGTCCTGATTGGCGGAACACTTCATAGCCAGGCCTATAGAGGAGGTCTTCAGAGTGAGCTACATACCAAGAATCAGTGCACTGTAGACCGAGAATTGTGAATATCGAGTTGGGAGGACCTAAGGAAAGGAAGCGAGCAATCATTGTGCGGCCCTTCATTGAATCTCTAAGTAAGCTTTTTACCTCTGCCAAACCTTCCTGCCGATCAATCTGATTTAGTGCCTTGCTGAGGAAAACTCCTTTGGGCACGAGGTACTTGGTGGCTTGCCTGTCTCGCCCCTGATCATATACACCATCAAAGTGGACTGTGTGCCCAGGAAGTGTTAAAACAGCCTTTTCCTCGCCAGCGGTGATTGCTTGGTGCCGGACATAGGCGATATCCTTGGCAGAATCGCTGCAGATGAAGATTCTCTCGGGGTTGCAGAGGTCACTATTTTTAGCAATGAATTCGTGAACTTTCTGGTTGGTTATCGCGCACAACTTCTCGTAGTCAAGTTGGCTCAGTTTTGGTCGTAACGCTTCAAGATATCCATTCATTTCCTGCAGCTCATTTAGACTCTTACAGTTCGTAGACTGTTCCCGGTATTTTTGGGAACGGTTGCGTTTCGCCTACGTGTTTGGCGCCAGTTATCCAAGCTACTAATCGTTCCATGCCGATTCCTGCGCCTGCCGAGGGTTTAAGTTTTCCCTGTTTCGCCAGACTCAGCGGTAACGCGTAGTTTTCCTTGTTGATGTGGTCTCTTTTAATTTTTTCGATGAGTTTCGTGTATTCCCATTCTCTTTTAGAGCCTGACAGCACTTCGCCGTATTTGGGCAGGAACAAGTCGTAGTTGTCCCATTTGCCCGTTTCAAAGTCTTCGAAGTCGTAGAACTCTCTAGGGATATTGGTAACCCATACTGGGTCTTCGTTTTTGTCGAATAGGCGGCTTTCCCAGTCGGCTCCGTATTTGGCTTCTAGTTCTTGTCTATCGTAGATTTTGAACGGTTTTTCAGGAACTTTTAGAGTGTCATGTCTGCCGAGGCTGATCAGTTCGTCGCGCATTTAGCGCTTCAGGCTGGTTATTAAGTCGCGGAGTGCATCTTCCACGAGGCTAATGATGTCTTTTGATGTGGCGTTTCGGGCTTCAAAATCCAACTGTGTGAACTCGTACACGTGCAGTCCGGTGCATGCGCGGTCTGCTTTTTCTATTCGTATGTTAGGTGACAGTATGAACAGTTTGGGATAAGCCAGAGAAGAGGCGATTAGCTTGTGGATTATCATGCTTGCTGTTGTGCGGACTGTTTTTCCGTAGATTTCAAATTCAACCCGTTTGTCAATGGAAGCGCCTGGGTCAGGCCATAATGGATCGGTGCATCTGGAAAGGGTTACTGGAAGCAGCCACTGGAAGCCGCTGCTTGTAAACTTGGAGGTTAAGTTCTTTAGGGTGTGAGTCATCACTCTGCCGATGAGGGATTTTCTTTCGATTTCGCTTTCTGAAAGCTGCTCTAGCGGTTTTGGAATTTCAACCAGTGCAGCGCTTTTTTGGATAGTTGTTTGTGCAATTTTCAAATAGCTTTCCTCTTGACTTTAATTTTGTTGCAGAAACAAACATGCAAGGTAGATAATAAATTTTTTATAAAAAATATTATAATTTTTTCAAAAACTATAAGCTTTTATACCTAATAACTGTAATAATTACAACTATGTCAATTAAACTTGACGAGAAGGACATGGCTATACTTGCGTTGATACAAGAGAACAGCAAGCTTACCGCCAAGCAGATAGCCAAGAAAATCAGCGCGCCGATAACTACTGTTTTCGCGAAGACAAAGCGTATGGAAGAGTTAGGTATCATCAAAGAGTACAGGGCGATTCTGGCTCCTGAAAAGCTCGGTTCAAGCACAACCGCGTTCATTCTGGCTTCTGTTTCTTACCGGATGAAGGCTGACGACGTTCCAATCTCGCAGCGGATAGTAGCGGAAGAAATCGCCAAGTTTGCCGAAGTGCAGGAAGTGCACATAATCACTGGCGACTGGGATCTGCTAATAAAGCTCAGGGCGGAGAGTGTGGATTCTATTGGAAAGTTTGTTGTTGACAAGTTGCGGCTTATTAAGGGGCTTGAGAAGACGCTTACGTGCATGGTTTTTGAAACCGTTAAGGAGACGACGAAAATAGCTTTGCCCCTGAAAAGATTAGGGAAACTTTAAGGTGAAACGCTACTAAATTCTACAGTTTTAGGGTGCAACAATTATTTTCGTAACTTTAAGCAATTATGCTTTTTTTCAGCAAGCTCATCCAGCATAGAGTGAAGAATTCTGGATTTTTCTTTTATTTCCAGTCCTTGGGTTTTCTTCTTAGCTTCATTTAATGCTTCCTTTAATTCTTCGATTCCGAGAACGGTTACCGCAATGCAGTAGTAGGTTTTTGAGCGCCCTTCATTAAATTCTAGCAACATCTTCTTCAGTAATTCCTCTTTCATTTTCTGCTCTTTTTCGAATTCGTCGATTCCTTTGTTCTGAATGAAGAAAATGTTATCTTCAAGTTTTTGATAACATGTGAAAGTGTCATGCTGTTTGCCAAATTCTTTCTGTTTTCTCAATTTTTCACACGTTTTGCTTTCTTCACAACTCCAGCAAAATTCTATTCCTTTTCTCTTTACCGCACAAGTAATAAACGGACAACCGACAGCCAGCATATATTCGCTCTTGCATCCACCGCATTTACTTTCACCGATAGTATGATGCCTAGGACATAGGCGGCAAGAAAGACCGCAAATACCAATTTCAGGATGTCTAATATTCATGTGATCGCTTCTTGTCCATTCAACTTTTTTCTCGGTTGTGCATTCCTTGCTCTCCTATCTTGTTGTTTGCCAACCTAAAGTTTGCGATTAAATCCTGTCTTCTACTAGAGGTTTAGATTATTAAAACTGCTTCTCTTATAGGAGAATGGATGTTCTTTTGCAGCTGTGGCTCATGTGGAGCTTGAATAGTACAAGAGGGGCAGTGCGAGAAGCACCGTGTTCTTGCCTTTACTCGTAAGAGCGTATTTCACTCTCAAGGGCGGCCCAGTGTCCACGTCTCTTTTGATGTAGCCGTGTTTATTGAGCAGCTTAAGCTTGTCGGACAATGTGCGCGAGTTGACGCCGAGGGT
>DATDQZ010000032.1:0-6324 GCA_035292005.1 Bathyarchaeia archaeon
CCAAGCCGTGTTTTATGTGCTTGTGCATGACTTTCACTGGGAAATCTTTGATTGAGCATATGTCCATGACAACTTGGTCTTCGCGTACGCTGGGAGCAATCGTTTTGACAACTGCCTCGAACGCGCTGATGGACACGCATATCAGCACCCTGTCAGCGTTTTGAACGGCTTCCACAAAATCAGCGGTTTCAACTGCAATTTCGCTTTTCAATTTTGAGAGTTTTTCTTTATTCCTATCCGCGACCACCACAGAATAACCTTCTTCGAGAAAGAATTTGGCAAACCACACGCCCATTTTTCCCGCGCCAATTATTGCGATTCTCATTCCAGCGCCTCGCAAATCTTGTTCAGGGCAGTGTTGAGGTCTTCGCGGGGCACGGTTAGGGATATGCGGAAGTGCTCTCTGTAATCGCCGAACGCTGTGCCAGGCGCCACAGCCACGCCGTCGTCAAGCAGGTCTAACGCGAACCTTTCAGAGTCTAAGCCACGACGCCTTGGAAACACGTAAAATGGGGCATCAGGCTTTGAGAATTCCAGCTTTGCCTTAGAGAGGATGTCGCAGGCTATCTTTGCCCTTTCTTGGTACTCTTCTTTGATTGCGCTTGTCAGTTCGTCGTGCAATTCCAACGCTTTCAGTGCTGCTTCTTGAATGAAAACTGGAACGTTGGTAAATGTTATCTGGTTCAGTTTGGTGATTTTTTCGATTAGTTCCCTGTTAGCGATGACGTAGCCGATTCGCCATCCCGTCATCGTGAACATTTTGGAAAATCCGCTGACCATTATGTGGTTGCCGCCGTATTCTAGGATGCTTTTTGTTCTGACGAAGCTTATGTCCGCGTAAACTTCATCGGACAAAATTGTGACTCCTTTGTCGTTGGCTATTTGAACTATGCCTTCGAGGACTTTTTCGTCGATGACTTTGCTGGTGGGATTGTTCGGGTTGTTCAGTATTATCATTCGCGTTTCCTTGTCAATCAGGCTTTCAAGGGCTTCAAGATCTATTCGCCAATTAGAATCCAGCTCCGTCTTCAACAATTTAGTCTCGGCGCCAACAGTTTTCGCCGTTAACTCATAAGCCGTCCAGTAAGGCGTAGGAATTACAACGTTTCCGCCGCCCTTCAGCAACAGGTACATCGTGGAAAAAACGCCCCACTTCGAACCAGGCGTAATCACAACATTATCGACTGAAACACCGTGAACATTTGCGAGTTTTTCTCGGAGCTTCTTCTCGCCGTAAGAGGAAGAATACTTTGTTTTTCCCTGTTTCATTGCCTCATAAGCGGCTTCAATTATCTCGCTAGGCGTTGGCAGGTCCGGGTCGCCAATGTTTAATTTAACTATTTTTTTCCCTTCGCTTTCGAGCTTTAGTGCTTTCTCGTTTATCTCGTACAGCATGTTCGTTAACACCAAGGGTTTTCAGCGTTAGCCTTTTTCTTTTAACTTTTGAGCCGAGTTGCACATATTAATTATTTGGCGGAAGACTGCTTCCACCTGCACGGGGGCAAGCGCCAATTCTACAGCTTTTTTTCTGACATGCGCGTAAACTTCGTTTTCTCTATAAGCATCCTTGATAGGAAGTCCGTGCTCTTTTTTCACCGAACCAATTGATTCACATGTTTTGGCTCTTTCGCTGAGAAGACGCAAGATTTGCTCGTCCACTTCGTCGATTCTTTTCCTTAATCGGTTGATGTTCTCCAATTATTTCCGCTCCTTCAAAACTTTCGGTATAAAGCCAGCGCGAATCATGTGGTCAGCAAGAACTATCGCCACCGCAGATTCTGCAGCGGGCACTGCCTTGGGAACCACGCAGGGGTCGTGTCTGCCCGTTACTCGTATCGCAGCGTCCTTCATCATAGACATGTTCACGGTCTGTTGCTTTTTCGCGATGGATGGCGTGGGTTTTACAGCCATTCTAACCACTATAGGCATGCCAGAAGAGATGCCGCCTAGGATTCCTCCCGCGTTGTTCGTTAACGTTGCAACCTTTCCGTTTCGCATTAGGTACGCGTCGTTGTTCTGGGAGCCTTTCAGTTCCGCAGCCTTGAAGCCCGCTCCGAATTCGACGCCTTTCACCGCGGGAATGGTGAGCAGCATTTTAGCGATGTCAGCATCCAAGGAATCAAACAGCGGTTCGCCGACTCCTGCTGGAACGTTTAAGGCGATGATTTCGATTATTCCGCCTATGCTGTCGCCTTCTTTTCGGGCTTTTACAATCGCTTCTTCCATCGCCTTGGCGCACGCTATATCGGGGCATCTGACGGCTGTTTCATATCTGCGTTTGCGGATTTCCTCGAAACTAAGCGATTTGCCTAGTCTCACGTTGCCTATGGCTTTTGTGTAAGCCAAAACATCAACATCGAATAGGCTCAGGAGTTTTTTGGCTACAGCACCAGCCATCACTAGCGACACGGTGACTCTTCCCGAGAATCGTCCACCACCGCGGTAATCATTAAAGTTTCTATACTTGACGCGTGCGGCATAATCGGCGTGTCCTGGTCTGGGCAAATCCCTAATTGCTTCGTAGTCACTGGAGTCCGCTTCCTCATTCTCTACTAGCATGCTGATTGGCGCGCCTGTTGTGAAGCCGTTAAAAACTCCCGAAAGAATCGCAGCAACGTCTTTTTCAATTCTTCCAGAAACAATCTTCGGCTGTGGCGGAATTCTCCTGTCCAGTTCCGCTTGGATGTCCTTTTCAGAAAGCGGAAGCCCAGCTGGGCAACCGTCAACGACTACGCCTACGTATTTGCCGTGGCTCTCTCCAAAAGAGGTTACCACGAACTCTTTACCTATCGAATTCCCCGCCAACAACATCCGCTCCTATAGCACGTAAATCAGTGAAGAATCTCGGATAAGACTTTCGAACACACTCAGAATTTTGAATCTTCGTCTCGCCACTAGCGCCTAAAGCGGCGACCGCGCAAGCCATGGCAATCCTGTGGTCTTTGCGCGGGTCTACAGCAGCGCCACGCAACGCGCAGGGACCTTTCACAGTCAAACTGCTCTCGTCCATAGCTATTTCCGCACCCATCTTTCTTAGTTCAAGGTAAAGCGATAATAGCCTATCTGACTCCTTGTACCTAAGCCTTTGGGCACCGTGTATTTTAGAAGTGCCCTTTGCGTAGCATGCGAGAACTGTGCAGACTGGAAAAAGGTCAGGTATGTCCCTCGCATCCACGTCCACAGCATCAAGTAAACCGCCTTTTCCCTCTATTTCAACCTGGTCACTGCATACTCGCCCATTCACGCCCATCCGCTTGAGAATGCCCACTATGGCTTTGTCTCCCTGCGTTGTCTCATAATCAAGATTCTTGACGCGCACTTCTGAGTGAGTTATGGCTGCTGCTGCCAAGAGGAATGCTGCAGACGAAAAGTCGCCGGGCACGCGGTGGTTGCATGGTTTGTATTCCTGATTCGCTGGTACTTGCACGCAGCTAAAATTCTCCGCGACGAACACTTTGACGCAGTGCTTGGCAAGGACGTCTTTGGTCATTTGGACGTAACCTTTGGATTCGAGCGGCGTTGTTAATGTTATTTCTGTGTCTGCTTGCGCTTTTGGAAGGGCGAACATTAACCCTGAAATGAACTGGGAGCTTACATTTCCGTGTATGGCAGTTTTTCCGCCGCGTATGCCGCCGCCTTGGACGTGAATGGCAGATTTGCCGCCGAGTCTTTGAACGGAAGTTTTCACTCCTAATTGGTTAAGGCTTTGAAGCAGCGGCTCGATGGGTCTCTGCTCTAAAGAACTTCCGAAGATAAAGACGGAGGGCTCAGGTGCCAACGCAGCTACAGGTACCATGAAACGCAGCGTGGCTCCAGACTCGCCGCAGTCTATAGGCTCTTTTGCGCCTTTCAGTTGCGTGGCGCCTTCAACAGTCCAACATTCTCTTGCCACTTCTACTTTTGCGCCTAACGCTTTGACTGCACGCAGCGTCGCCTCAGTGTCGTCAGAAAACAAGGGACCTGATATTTTAGAAGTTCCAAGCGAAAGTGCAGCAGCTATGAGCATCCTTTGCGTGTACGCTTTAGACGGCGGCGCGCAAACTTCGCCACTCAGCTTTTCGGTTCTTCGGATTATGACGTCCACCATTTGGTTAAGTCACGACCTTTGCCTTTTCATGATTCAAACGTGCCTGCAGAACCTTGCCCTCGTGGCGCTGCAAGGCTGCCTTCACCGAGTCACTTTTGTCGTTGGTAACCACTGCTGTTACAGCGGGTCCCTTGCCGCACAAGCCAGCGGCTAACGCTCCAGCAGATAGAGCATCCAACGCTACTGAAGCGTCGTATTTCAGCGCCGCGGAGTAGATTAAACCGTTAAGCGACAGAGCCTCCCACAAGTTTTCCTTCAAAGCTTCATTGTACGCGATTTTAACAAGGGGCTTAACTGTTCTCAGCCTGTTAACGTCAGAATCGCCAGTGTAAGCCTTGCTGGAAGGAACGTGAAACAAAACCGTCAAACCTTCAGGTAGCGTAAAGCGTTTAACGACTTTTCGTTTCAAGTTATCAGTAACGACGGCACCTCCGAAGTAGGAAGCGCAGGCATCATCAAAAGCGCCTGTCACCGTAACTTTAGCGTCGAAAGCAGCCTCCACGCCCAGCTTAACAACTGCCAAATCGTCAAGCGTCTCGTCCAGTGCCGCGACCGCGGCTAAAGCCGCTGCGTTTGCTGCTACGCTGCTACTTTTCAAGCCTCTGGCGAGAGGGATGTTTGACCAAGTTTTCACTTTTGCACCAAACTGTTTTTCAACGCCGAAGTGCTGAAAAACTCGTGCCACTGTCCTTTCAATCAGAACAGTGCTTTCGGCGGGGTCTGACGTGATTTCTCCCTTGATTATCGCGGGTTCATCTGTTAATTTGACTTCGGCTTTCGTCCACAAATCCACTCCGAAAGCGGCGCCTTTGCCCAACGCAATCGCGTTCACAATTGTTGCGGCACCGTGAGATACAGCCGCGGCTTTTCCTTTCATCCTGTTGCACCTGCGCCAAGTTTGTCTAGCGCCGCTTTTCGCATGACTTCGATGGGCGCTGAAAGCCCAGTCCAGATTTCGAAAGACGCGGCGCCTTGGTAAAGCAACATTTCAACGCCGCTGACTACTTGCGCGCCTACTGCTTTTGCGTCTTTCACAAGTTTTGTTTCCAAAGGATTATACACTATGTCCATTACTGTCAAGTCAGGTTTTAACCATTGAGGCGCCACCAAACTTTGGTTAATGTTCGGGTGCATCCCCACAGAGGTCGCGTTAATCAGCACATCGGCGTCGCGCAGGTTCCTCTGAAGAGCGCTTGACGAAAGAGCGTCGCCCACAACTTTTCTGCCAAATGCTCGGCTCAAGGCTTCGGCTAATTCCTTTGCCTTTTCCGTTGCTCTGTTCAAAACGCAAAGTTCTCCAACTTCTTTGGCAAGCGCGTATGCTACGGCTTTCGCCGCGCCGCCCGCCCCAAGCAACAACAACTTCTTTCCATTAAGGTTTACGCCATTATCTCTTAGAGCTCGTAGCGCACCGACACCGTCGGTATTAAAGCCCAAAAGCCTGCCGTCATCATTGAGGATAGTGTTGACCGAGCCGAGGAACTTCACGGTTGAGTCTACTTCATCCAAATACTTGATGACCGCAGTTTTATGCGGCATAGTTACGTTTAACCCGTGAATGCCTAAGCCTCGCATACCACGCATAGCATCTTCCAGTTCAGCGGCTTTGACTCTGAAAGCCAAAAAGACAAAGTCAAGTTTTAAGTGATTAAACGCCGCGTTGTGCATTGCTGGGCTTAGAGTGTGCTCAATCGGGTCGCCGATTACTCCGCACACACGCGTTTTTCCTGAAATCACCATGGTCACTTTAGCCCCAAGAGTTCGTAGGCAGCTTTCATTTCCTGAATAGTCATTTGCCCAGCAGCCGTTTCGCTCCCGCGCTCAAGAGACGCGAAGGTAAAATAGCCGCCGAATAGTGGCGACAAGAGCCTGGAAACCTTGCCAAGCTTGCCCATGGCGAAACACACTATTTTTGTCTTGCTGCAAGCCGTTGATGTGAAATTTAATAATGTGAGGTTGTCTTCAATTCGTTTTGCGGTTGGTACGATTTTGCATATGTCAGCTCCGCTGGTGATTTCCCTTTCGAGAACGCTGTTCAGTTCTGAAAGGCTCAGAGATTCGGCAATATTGTGGAAAGAAACGATTGGCTTAACGCCTAACAAACTCAATTCTTTAACGATGCCCTTCAGCTTCGGACTCGACAATTCTACATCCACATACTCAAAACCATTCTTCGCCGCACTGAACAGTATCTGCCATCGTTCCTTCTCGGTTCCAGAAAACTTTATGATTGTGGC
>DATDQZ010000033.1:0-3940 GCA_035292005.1 Bathyarchaeia archaeon
AAGTTCCCCTTCTTTTTTGTTTCTTCACAGAACTAGCGCTCGGAAAAACTTATACCCCCTCTATAAATAGGTTCAACCTTGTCGTAGAACTGAAGTTTGACGATTGACAGAGCTAGCGTACTCGGAAAAGACTATACCCCCCTTATAAAGACTGAAATGGTTCTGTGAAGTCTTCGGTTGATTTGGGTTCATGTGAAAATTCGGTTGATAATTTGGCACACTAAAACAATAGGCGAACAACATGGATACCTGAAGTAAGCAAAAAAGTTAAAAGAAGAACATAGCCATTAAGGGGTATGCATGACAAATATGACATTGCAATCAGACGGATTATAAAGGGAGACATCAATGCTTGTTTCCAAACTGGTGATAAAGATTTTGACAGAGTGAATGCGAGTGGAACGTTAAAAGAATATTGGAAAAGTGATACACAAGCTTCAGGGGCATTCTATGTTTTTTTGTTGATGGAGAAGCATAGCAATACTGCGATTGGCATCTTGAGGATAAAAAATGAATTTCACGGTGTCAACTCTAGTGTTCCTTCAATTCAAGGCCAACCTGCGATTTATTTCAGTAGAGTTGGCATTATTGTTCCTAAGCAAGACTTGCACTTAAGCCGCATTCTTCTAGAATATCTCTGCTATGTCACAAAACTGGAAATGAAGCAATATGGATTGAGAGCTGTATGGGTTTATTGGCGATGTAAAAACGATCCAAAGATTGTGAAGTATTACTCTTTTCCGGGAGCTAAAATCGTTGAAGAATATCCTGGTCCTTGGGGACCCTCATTGGTGATGGCCATGAAAATTTCCTGCGTTTAAAGAAAATAGATTTCTAATTCAATCATTCTTCCCCAGCGCCAGAAATAGGATATTTCATGATTGCTATGTTCATTTTGTTAAGCACACAAGACATGCAAAAGTGTTCGGAACCGATCACGCAATTTTCATTATTTCCCATTTCTTCGCCACAGTTTCTGCAATGGAGCACTTCGGACACCTTTCTCGTAGAATACATTTTCCCTTTTTTAGCTCCCGCTATTGCAGAGGATTTCTTCATTTTTCATTCCTCAGTAGATATCGCTCTTTTCATAAATATAGCCGACCGCTTTAAAAGTTTTTCTATCATCAAATTCTTATTTGTAGTATGCAATGCAGGAGCGCCAACATTTACGTCGTAGTATTCGCGCGCGCTCTTCAATTTCTTCCTCAATGTTTTCGACTTGTGTCTCTTCGGGATGAGTCTCAGCGGTAGGCTATGTCTCTATTGCTTGAGGCTGCTCCTCTGGAACAGTCTCAACTGTTTTTCTACTTGCACGGTTTCGCTCATCGGGGATTATTGTCCGCGGTTCGGCTGTTTCATAATCAAATGATCAGAGTAGTTTTCTCAGGTTGCGTAAGGCTGAAGACCTGCAATTCCACTTGACTTTAATTGCCTCGGCGGGAGTATGTGTCACGTCAACTAAAATATGTCTTTTGCAGATATATTTATATATGATGCATTCTGGATTAGCGTCTTCCATTTATTTTTGCCTTTAATCGTTATTCCGCAAGCTTCTGCTGGAGTTTTGCCGTCAAGCCGTCGCTGAGGAGTCCCATAGGAACTGGAAGTATTCACGTGCAAAGCCAACTAAGCCTACGTGATTGCTCCATATGACTAGGCTGGGTTTGTCTTCTCCAAGAAAGAGCATGGCTTCTTTGCCGTCAGCGATTATTCCGCCGCCGAACATGTGGCCCCTAACGCGCAGCTCGCTCACGCTGGTGAATTTTTTCAGAAATATCCAATCTTCAGTTTTCCCAGCCACCATAAGTTTGATGTTCACCGTCTTCTTTACCCCGCTCAACAATGATTCTGCTGACACGATTATGGCGCGTGCAAATTCAGGAGCGGCAATCATGATTTCTTTCGTGGCTTTCTTGAGCACCTCTTCCAATTTGGTCAGAACCGCTTGCTGACCATGCAGCATCAGTATATCTGTGCGTTCGACTAGTTCTCGCTTTTCATACAAGGGCTGCAGTTCCTCATCAACAGCGTGTTCCCAGCTTTGGTATTTGTCTTCGAGTCTGAGTTTTGTGAAAGCCACTGCCTCAACTGGCGGAACAGGATAGTACTTGAACGGGCGGCTTTCCGAGCTTTTTATCCAGCCCTTCTCTTTAAGCGAGTTTAAAACCTCATAAATTTTCGAGTAGGGCACAGAAGCTTTTCGGCTTATCTCCATGGCAGTCATCTGCCCACCTTCAAGCAACACAATGTAAGCGTCAATTTCGTAAGCGTTCAAGCCCATTTCTCGCAGAGTCACGCGCGTGGTTTCGCTGATTGACAATTTGATTCCCCCCAATCACCTTAGGAAAGGTTTGGAAACCTTATTATGCATTGCATCGCTCTTAAGCACTTCGAAACGTGCACTTGCTAAGAGTAAGTGAAAAACATGAAATTGATTAAGAATACGAAGAGCATATGTCCTGAATGCCTGAAAGTTTTAGACGCTACCATTTTTGAGGACGGCGGCAAAGTTTACATGAAAAAAGAGTGCCCCACGCACGGTTTTTTCCAAGAACTGTACTGGTCTGATTATGAACAGTACATGCGGGCAGAGAAGCTCAGGTACGATGGCGAAGGACTACGCAATCCGCGAACCAAAACGGTGAACGGTTGCCCTTATGACTGCGGCATATGCCCAGAGCACAAGTCCCACACGGCGCTCGCGATAATCGATGTGACGAACAGGTGCAACCTTAAATGCCCAGTGTGCTTCGCTAACGCCGCAGCTGCTGGATACGTGTACGAACCCACCAAAGAAGAAATCACTGGAATGATAGCGAACCTGCGCGCGAATCAGCCCGTGCCAGCCCAAGCGCTACAGTTCTCCGGCGGCGAACCAACAATCCGCAACGACTTGTTCGAGCTGGTTCGAAAAGCAAAAGAACTCGGCATCCGCCACGTGGAAGTCAACACGAACGGGATTCGACTTTCGCAGAGCGTGGACTACTGCAGAGAACTGAAAGCCGCAGGAGTAAGCACCATATACCTGCAATTCGACGGCTTAACGCCTGAAGTTTACAAGTTCATCCGCGGAGCCGACCTGCTCGACACAAAAATGAAGGCCATCGAAAACCTCCGCCAAGCAGGATTCAACAGCGTGGTCTTGGTTGTCACACTGATTAAAGGCGTCAACGATACGCAACTTGGCGACATCATAAACTTCGCCGTTCAAAACTTCGACGTGATAAGGTGCATAAACGTTCAACCAGTCTCCCTCTGCGGGCGACTGCCACAAAAAGAACGGGCCAAGATGCGCATCACAATCCCAGACTTCATGCAACTCGTCGAGGAACAGACAAAGGGCGAAATAAAAGTTTCAGACTTCTACCCAGTGTCCACGGTTGTGCCAGTTTCAAAAGCCGTAGGCGCCATGCGGGACAAGCGGTACGTGGAGTTCACGGCGCACCCGCACTGCGGCATGGCAACGTACCTCTTCGCGGAAAACGGCAAAATCACACCAATCACCCGCTACGCAAACGTGGACAAGTTCGCTGGCACCATGAAAAAGGTTTACGAAAACGCATCAAAAGGAAGCAAGAGCAAAGCCAAACTGCGCTTGGTAGGAGCCATGAGGCACGTGAAGTTCAGTTTTCTAAGGAAGTACCTCTTGCGAGTTTTGACGGAGGGGAACTACCAGTCCTTAGGAGATTTGCAGAGGAAGACTATCTTGCTTTCAGCCATGCACTTCATGGACCCATACAATTTCGACCTAGAGCGAGTGCAACGATGCGTGATTCATTATGCAGTGCCAGACGGGCGCATAATTCCATTCTGCACCATGAACTCCATCCACAGACAGGAAATCGAAAGAAAACTTGGAGTGCCAATCAAAGAGTGGCAGAATAGGCATAAAGTTGAAATAACTCAGCCTTTCTAGTTCAGGAACTGCCTTAACAGG
>DATDQZ010000034.1:0-5907 GCA_035292005.1 Bathyarchaeia archaeon
TCAAGCCGTCGCTGACCTCTTTAAGAGTCTGGCACACAAGTTTCCTGACTTCGCTCGGGAAACGGAATTCATTGCGCTGACCAAACCTGATGAATATGCGCTTTACGATGGAGAACTCGCATCCTCTGACACTGGCACAGCACCAGTAAACGAGTACCTTTCATTTGCTAATGAGTATATTGTACCGACATCCACGGCGAAACGGGCGAAACATGCGCGCGAATCGTACATGGTGGGCGCGCTGGCTAGGCTTAACATTAATTATGATAGGCTTTCCCCCTTGGCTAAGAAGATAGCTAAAATGTTCGGTCTAAAGCCTGTGTGTCATAATCCGTTCATGAACAATGTCGCACAGTTGGCGGAAGTTGTTCACAGCGTAGAAGATTCAATCCGGCTGATTAATGAACTTGAGACCACTGGTTTGCAACCCCAGCCAGACTACAATAAACCAGAAGTTAAGGTTAAAGCAGGCCGCGGCGTCGGCGCAGTAGAAGTCCCGAGAGGTATACTGTTTCACGACTACACGTATAATGAGAAAGGAGTTTGCACAAAGGCCAACTGCATCATCCCAACAAACCAGAACCACGGTAACATCGAGTTGGACATGAAAGCCTTAGTGCCCAAGATGCTGGACAAAACGGAGAAGGAGATCGAGCTAAGCTTGGAAATGCTGGTAAGGGCCTACGACCCGTGCATATCATGCTCTACTCATTATATTAAGGTGCATTTCGTTTAAACCCAATCGGCACCTGTTCAGCTTCTACTTTGCAAGATGCATCTGAAAGCAGATTGTTTACTTCGTTTGTCGAAGATTTCCTCAGCATTTCCTTAAGTTAATTTTCGGAATAGAGCCAGCGAAGTCACAGCGGTTGCACTGCCCAAATCACATATCAGTTGCGAATCGTTATAGCGCACGCAGACAGATTGATTAATCTTGAATAACGGCTGAGACCGCCTTAGCCGCGTGTTTTGCATTACCTTTTTATGTAGGTCATTATAAAATGGTAATGGGTGTTTTGAATTTGGTTGTCGCATATGTTTTAGCAAAGGTCGAATCAGGAAAAGATCAGGAAGTGTTAGAAGCAGTCAAAAAAATACCCGGAGTTCGTAATGTTGCACTAACTTATGGCATGTACGACTTGCATGTAGAAGTTTCCTTTGAAACAATGGAAGCACTGGACAATTTCGTTTTTGATGAGATCCGCAGAGTTGCTGGGGTAAAGGAAACAGTGACTCTGATTGTACCCAAAGTGATATAAATGTCCAAGATAGGCTGCAGAGAAATCTACTTTGTGGATGCTACGCGCTCCCGCAGCATCGACTTCCTGATAGACAAAGTCAAAGAAGCTGTAGAAGAACTGGAGCTTTCACAAGAATATGACGTAAGAATCTACAAGAACATTTATTCCTGCTGCGGAGTAGGTGGTCTCAGCGTTATCATCGAAATTGTTGGACCAAAAGAGGAGAAAATAAGAGAGGTCGATCTGCGTGCAATATCGAAAATTTTAGAACACTGCGAAAAAGAAGGCTGCGACGTAGGACATCATGTTATTCAGCAATATGAAGAAATATAAATACAGCGCACGCTAAAAGTAACCTATCCATCAAGATTTAAACCTAAATAGCATCAGAGTTCACTCTTCGCTTGAAAACCTTTTCGCTAAAGAATGAAGACTTAAATACGTTAGCTCCTGAAACTTGATTGAGCGTGACGAATGTGGAAAGCGCCGAAAAGGTCATGACCAAAAAAGTCATCACATGCACGTCGACTGATACCCTTTTACAGGTTCAACAGTTAATGGTGAACAATAACATAAGCAGAGTAGTAATTGTTGACGAAAACAAGCCTGTGGGAATCATAACACGAAGGGACGTGATAAACTTTTTAGTCGCCGACAAGTCAAAGCGAGGAATCGAGGAGATAAAAGCAGAAGAGGTTATGACGAAAAAACTCATCACCGCCAAACGCAAAACGCCAATATCCAACATTGCGGAAACTATGGCGAAGAAAGACATAAGCTCAGTCATAATAGTAGACGGCAAAGGCAAACTCGGCGGAATTGTGACAAAAAGCGACATCACCGCATGGTACGGCGCCGTGAAAGGAGCTTACAAGGTGCAAGAGTTCATGACAGCGAAACCAGTCACTGTTAAGCCCTCGCAATCCGTGTTTCTCGTAGCCTCTTTGATGGCAGAACACGCAATTTCCCGAGTGATTGTGGTGGCTGACAAAGAGAACAAGCCTGCAGGAATCATAACCGAAGCCGACATGACGATGATGAGCAAACTGCTAAAGCCTGCGAAGGTCTTAAAAGAAGGAAAGCCGCTTGTCGTGAGAGGCGCAATAGCACTTCCCAAAAGCGTGCATCTTCTAACCGCAAGGGACATTATGACCTCTGACCTCCTGACAATACGCAAGAGTGCTGACCTAGCTGACGCTGCAGAACTCATGACAAAGCACAAAATCAGCGGGCTACCAGTAACAGACAAAGGAAAACTCGTGGGAATCATTACAAAATCAGACATCATACGCGCCGTAGCACATGAGAAATAGCACTGCATCATTAACGGTGACCGTGTCGAGCAGAAGCGAAGCTAAAGCGCCGATGCCAGCGGCTAAACCCAAATTCATGCCTCTGGGACGCTTAATCATCAGGAATAGCGTAACCGCATAGACAACATCAAAATTGGATTCAAAGTTGGGCTTCTTGACCTGTAACCTTTGACTTAGTCTCTTGGAACTGCATTATTGAACGGACAATCATTAAGACAACTATTATGGTTGCGAGAACAGCGAACAGTCTAAAATCAAACACTACAATGTTTTCAGCTGGCCCTGCTCTTCCTCCTATGATGGCGAGACCTAAAGTTTCAGGGTATCCAAATCCCAACACGAAAAAGACCATGAAGAGCCAGAAAACTTTCCAAACCGCAGAAAGCGCTAGATATCCAGCCGAAGCCTTTTCCACATGACCCCTCAACAGCATCAAGACGGCTATGGCTACGCCTATTACTGCTACTCTGTTGAGAAGACCAATAATGTCAATTCCGCCTTGGGTGGAGAAAGCTCTGAAGAACTCTTGGGGAATCCACTGTCGACCAATAACAGGCAAAACAGTTAAGAAGACTATGATTAGAATGGCTTTTGCTATGGCTTTCACGTTAATTTTCATAATGTCGCATTTCCTGCAATCCGCATTGTTTGTTGGAATCCAACAAGGTCTCCCAGCGTGCGTATGCCGAACAACAACTCAAACACCACATCAGCTCCTTGTGTTGCGTTAAGGTTGTATCTCTGGACAGTCGCGTATGGAATCGTGAGTGTCAGTGAGAATGGGCTTTGTGCTCCTGGCGCTATGTTTACTGAAGTGGAGTTCACGGCAATGTACTCGCCGTTTGCATCGAGAAGCCCTATGCTAAGGAATAATCGCTCCTCTAGAATTCCATTGTTTCGAGGGCTCGCATTTAACCTTAGCACCCAATCTCCCGAGGGTGCACTCTGGTCCAAGTCAAGCCCAAATGTGTCCGAAGAAACTGCGCCCATTAGCCCGCTAAAGAGAGTGTATACGCCTAAGCCAAAAAGGACTATAGTCAGCAACACCAGTCCTATAATGAAAAATTTGAGTATCCTGATAACCTTTCTCCTATCCATTGCTTCTGATCTCCATGGAAAGATATTACTATGTATAACGCAGTTATAAATTTATTTGCTTTATGTGCATGCATCAATAACCATTGCTTGCTCAATCAAACCTAAGTGCCGAACTTATCGCTAAAGTTTAATCTATATAAAAAGGAGGGGCAGCTTCCCCAGAGACGCAGAGAAAGCCAACATCACCAACGCTTCCCTATCTGGAGCCTAATAGAAATAGAATGCAGAAACCTATAGAGGGTCTACTCGCATTGACTGTTTTGCAACCAAAAAGCGAGAGGGGAAAGGCTAGAGAAAACGATTGAGCCTATCCAGCCAAAGTTCAACCTATACATAAGGGGGATAGAGAAACTGAGCAGCTTGACCCGCTAACGTTTTTGCCTTTCGGGTCTCAGAGACCGCACTGCAGCGCCAGCACGCCACATCTCAGAAGCGCCCATGGTTTTCAATTCTTCAGCAAGCTTTTGCCTGTAGTCTGGCTCTGCGCTTCTCTCGAGGACGATTCGTGTTTCTTCCCCTGAAACCACCAGCTCGTATAATGAGTCAAACAAGGGCTTGACCGAGTCTCGGAATCGACTTCTCCACCGAAGCGCGCCAATGCGAGCAGTTTCGCTGCAGTTGTTGAACATCCAGTCCATGCCGTTCTCGTCAACCAGCCTTATCAGGCTTTGAGTCAGTTCCTCCACGGTTTCGTTGAAGGCTTCGCTGGGGCTGTGCCCATGCTCGCGTAAACAGTTGTACTGGGCTTCCATTATTCCCGCCAAAGCGCCCATCAAAACACCGCGTTCGCCTGTGAGGTCGCTGAAGACCTCTTTCTCGAACGTTGTTGGGAAAAGATAACCTGAACCAATGGCGATTCCCATGGCTTTGACTCGGTTCTCCGCCTTGCCAGTATAGTCTTGGTAAATGGCGAAGCTGCTGTTTATTCCGCTTCCCGCCACGAAATTTCTCCTAACAGAAGTTCCAGAGCCCTTCGGCGCAACCAATATGACATCAATATTCTTTGGCGGAATTACGCCAGTTATGTCTCGGTAAACGATGGAGAAACCATGCGAAAAATAAAGTGCATCATCTTCTTTGAGAGTGGCTTTGACCACGGGCCACGTTTCTCTCTGTCCCGCGTCGGTGAGCAGAAACTGCTTTATCGTTCCTCGTCGTGCGGCTTCTTCCATCGAAAACAGTGTCTCGCCTGGAACCCAGCCTTCTTTAACAGCTAGCTCGTAATAAGGCAGGTGAACGCCACTTTTTTCTTGACCAACGATGACTTTGATTCCGTTGTCTCGCATGTTCAGGGATTGAGCGCGACCTTGGATGCCGTACCCAAGCGTAGCGACAACTTCACTATTCAGAATCTTTTGAGCCTGTTCCAAAGTAAACTCTTGTCGGGTGACAACATTCTCTATTACGCCACCGAAGTCTAATTTGACCATTGTAACTCCTCAAACCAGACTATTTCTACTAAAACGAGGTAATTAAGAATTACCTAACCAAATGCATGCGCCTTAATTTGCCGTGGAGCTGGGGATGGGAATTGAACCCTCAACGCAGTGGAGATATCACCCGCCCAATTCCCTCTTTTTCTTTCTGTAGTCCGGACCTAAATTTCAGTGCATGTGAGGAACGGGATTTGAACCGACCAAAAAATCAGCGGGTTATCTACAATCTTCTTAGGAGAGAGACGGACAACCAAAATAATATGAGATTTCTACATTCAGTTTTGAGGACGCGATGTTTGCAGATTCGACGCCAGAACCTCTGTTCCTATTGCGACAAAAAGCTTGAAAGTGTTCCATAGCTTCTTGATGCTCAAATTATGCGAGAACAGAAAAGCAGGTGTCTTTAGCAGATTCGAATGGTGTGGTTCGGCTAACCACTTCAGATCCACATCGAGGTTTATTGTCGAACAATCCTGTCTTCCACGAATAACTCGTATGTATTCAACAGTCTTGCTGGTTGTCTTGAACACGAAACTAACAGTAGCGTCGTCGAGGCTTAATGTGCATTGAATCTTTTGAGAGCCAAGTATTCGGAGGAACCTCGTCATCTCTAAAACTTCATGGGCCCCCACCGTTTTAGTATACGCTTCCACGCGAGGGTCTACGTAAGCCTCGAGGAACGTCTTTATGTGCTGGCCAAAGTTGTCCTTCTGTAATTCATTTCCGTTATTTGCCATGAAACCTAGATTCAGTGTTCTTTCACGAGTGAAATCTACTATCGACTTTTTTCTCATGGTTCTTTTCTGGGAGACCATCTCC
>DATDQZ010000035.1:0-6274 GCA_035292005.1 Bathyarchaeia archaeon
TCCTCAGTTGTCATCTTCATTCTTGGGGGGTCTTCGGCTTTTGATCCGTTATTGATAGCGGTTGCTGCGGGAACAGGCGCTGCCGTAGGCGAGTTCTCAGGATACCTAATCGGCTTCGGAGGCAGAAAAGTTATTGGTGAAAAATACAAGAAAAAAATGGATTTCCTTGTGAAGTTGTTCAAAAAGTTTGGTCCAATAGTGATCTTTGTTTTCGCTTTAACTCCCCTTCCCGATGACTTACTCTTCATTCCATTAGGTGTTATGCGCTACAGTTTGCTTCGGGCTTTTATTCCAGCTTTGCTTGGAAAATTCTTTTCTAATCTCATAATAGCTTACAGCGGTCGGTTTGGTGTAGGCATTATCAGAGACATCTTCGGCGTGGAAGGTGAAGGAATGACCGTTCTGATCGGCACCATTCTCGCATTAGTCTTGATGGTCATCGTATTCATCATCATGTTTAAAGTAAATTGGGAAAAACGCTTTGAGAAATACGTAAACGCACCTGAGAAAGACAGCGGTAAAACTTCTGGAGACAACACTGCCAAGTGATCTGCGCAACTAAATTTAAATCTGCTCCTATGTTCTATTTGATTTGCAATTCTCTTGTAAGCTTAGGAAAGTGTGATGAGCATGGGAGAACCTGTGAAAATATTAGGCTTCGTTGGGAGTCTGCGCAAAGGTTCATACAACAAAGCTTTGATGCGAGCCGCTTTGGAGCTTCTGCCAGAAGATGCGACACTAGAAGTTTTTGACCTCGAAGGAATCCCGCCGTTTAACCAAGACTTGGAGAATCAACCCCCTCAAATAGTTCGTGATTTTAAAGCGAAAATCAAAAATGCAGACGCGCTCTTGATAGCCTCGCCCGAATACAACTATTCGATACCCGGCGTCCTAAAAAACGCGATTGACTGGGCTTCGCGGCCTTACATCGACAAAGTCTTCGACGGCAAGCCCGTTGCCATCATGAGCGCGTCAACCGGGCGCCTTGGCGGGGCGCGAGCACAGTATCACCTACGCCAATCGTTCATCTTCCTCAACATGTACCCTATTAATCATCCAGAAGTCATGCTGCCATCCGCAAGCCAATACATTGACGAAAACGGCAACCTTACAAATGAAGAAACAAGAAAGCTTATACGGGAACTGTTGGAAGCTCTTGTGCAGTGGACACGAAAACTCAAAGAAAAACCGCAGCAGCACTAACTTTAAAATTGTTAGCAGACACTTTAGCATAGGCGCAAAACTTGAAGGTAATCGCTGATCTGCACATTCACGGTCGCTATAGCCGAGCAACAAGCCAACAAATGAGCATTAAGGGAATCGCTCGCTTCGCAAAAATCAAAGGGCTAAACCTCGTTGGCACAGGCGACTTTACACATCCAAGCTGGCTCAGAGAAATACAAGAAACCTTGGCTCCAGAGCAAAACACAGGCCTCTACAGAGTTGCAAGCGCTCCAGATTCGCCAGTGCGTTTCATGTTGACGACTGAAGTGAGCACAATCTTTGATTTCGCAAACGAAGCCAAGAAAGTTCATCACGTCATCTTGACGCCCAGCATAGAAGTCGTTGTCCAAATCAACGATGCGCTGAAAAAATACGGCGATTTAGGCGCGGACGGCAGACCCATGCTAAACATGACTGCTCCGCACTTAGTGGAAGAAGTGATGCAGACTTCGAGTGAGAACATGATTTTTCCCGCGCATGCTTGGACGCCCTGGTTCAGCGTGTTCGGGGCTTTCAGCGGCTTTAACAGCGTTGAAGAGTGTTATCAGGACATGACACGGCACATACACGCCTTAGAAACGGGTCTTTCCTCTGACCCGCCGATGAATTGGCGTTTGAGCAAGCTTGACAGGTTTGCGCTAGTTTCGAACAGTGACAGCCACAGCTTTTGGCCTTGGCGTATCGGAAGGGAAGCCAACGTCTTTGAACTTGACGAAATCAGTTATCTCGAAGTTGTGGACGCTGTTCGCAGCAAAGACCCTGCGCGTTTCAAGTTCACCATCGAAACTGACCCTGCTTATGGGAAGTATCATTGGACTGGTCATCGTAACTGCAATGTGTCCCTTTCGCCGCAGGAAGCAAAAAAACTTGGCAGTATCTGTCCAGTTTGCCGCAGGAAACTTACAAAGGGCGTTGAACAACGCGTAGAAGAACTTGCTGACCGACCTGTTAGCTTTAGGCCTAACAATGTGCCGGGATTCATGCGGCTGCTTCCCCTTTCAGAAATAATAGCCACCGCTTTGAACGTTGATTCTCCCTCAACTCAAGCAGTGTGGAAAATCTACAATTTGCTTATCGACAAATTCGGCGATGAATACAAGGTGCTCATCGATGCTTCAAAGGAAGCGCTGAACGAGGTTGTGGAGGCACGGGTTGCTGACGCTGTCCTCAGAGTTAGAGCGGGTTCAGTTAGCGTTGTTCCTGGATATGACGGCGTGTATGGGAAACTCATCTTGGGTGAAGTTGCTTCTGGAGAGAAGCCTCGCCGTGAAAGGGTTCAACAGATGAATCTTGGCGATTTCTGGTGACTATGGGCTTCTATGTTGTTTTATGTGTATTTGCGTTCAACGTCTCTCCAACAATGCTTATTAAGTCGCAATACACGAGATACTGACGTTGGGAACCTAATGGAAGCACTGCCTAGAAAAAAAGAAGACAAAATCTTCAGAATCATAGACCGTGTTCTGAAGCACGTGTTTGGAGAAGAGGCAACCCTTTTAATATACAAGTACCTAGAACGCCACTACTCTTTAAGTCAAAGTGAATTTTCGGAAAAAATCGATGTGTTCGCAAGAGGCCTTGAAGATTTCTTAAGTTCAGGCGCCTGCGTAGTTGAGAGTAAAATCTTGGATGATATCTACTCCAGCTATGGTGTACGCCGCAGGGCTGAACTTGAAGGAGCACCTGAAGAATACGATTTTGCCAGCCAAATGAGAGTCGCCATGCAAAAAGCATGAATACTCTTTCGTTTTCCTAATTTTATCCTCAATCTTAATTGTCCTCCTGTTCTTGCTCTTTAAATGAAACAAAACGATTTTATTCCTTCAACCATTACTCATATCTTAACTCGCTACAGAAGGTAAGGCAACTCTTGAAAGACATTCTATCTAAGATAAATGACGCGGCTGTTCACAAGTTTGGAGCCGAATACGCGGAACTCCGCGTGCAAAATCTTTCCAAAACCATGCTCACCCTGAAAGAAGGACGAGTTGAAGCCGCCAGGCAAGGCATCGAAAGCGGTGTAGCGTTGCGCGTGCTTGTGAATGGTGCTTGGGGTTTCGCGTCGGTCGGCTCCTTTAACGCTGAAACTTTGATGAGCGCCGTTTCCGACGCTTGCAAGATGGCGAAGGCGGTGAGTGCGCGGCTAAAAACGCCGATAAGGCTTGCGGAAACCAAAACAGTGGAAGACCGTGTTCAAGTCAAACCGAAGAAAAACCCGTCGGAAATCGCTATGGAAGATAAGATAAAAACCGCATCCTCAATAAACAAAGCAATCTTGGGCTATGACAGGCGGGTCAAAAGTTGCACGATAGACTATCTAGACCTAACTGGCACTAACCTTTTCGTCAACAGCGAAGGCGCGTGCATAGAACAAGACAAGCTTTATGTTTGGTCAAGAATAACCGCCACAGCCGTAAAAAACGATGTTTTCACTTTCAGCAGAGAAGAAATAGGCTCCACAGCGGGCTACGAGGTGTTTGACGCGGAAACCCCAGAAATCATAGGCAAGAGAGTGGCCAAACGCGCAATCGAACAGTTAGAAGCTAAGACTCCCAAAGGCGGCAGTTTCCCCGTGGTGCTGGGACCCAACGTCGTAGGAGTTTTCGTCCATGAGGCTTTTGGGCACCTTGCTGAAGCGGATTTGGCACTGGCTGGGGGGGTGTTGGCGAGTAACCTTGGAAAGAAAATTGCTTCAGACGTGGTTACTTTTTATGATGATGGGACTGTAAACGGTGCCTTCGGCTCTTTCAAGTATGATGATGAAGGTGTTCCAGCTCAGAAAACGCTCCTCATAAAAGACGGCGTTGTAACTGGATTAATGCATAACCGTGAAACCGCACAAAAATTCAACGTTGCACCCACTGGCAACGCGAGAGCCGAGGATTTTCGAGTTGAACCGATTATTCGCATGTGTAACACGTTCATGGCGCCGCGAGATTGTTCCTTCGAAGAGCTATTGGAGGGCATACGCTTTGGCTATTACTTTAAGAGTTTCAGGGGCGGACAAGCTAACGTAGACGGCACTTTCCAAGTAGGCATCCAAGAAGCTTACGAAATAATCAACGGCGAAATAGGCGAACCTGTTCGCGACGCTTCTATAAGCGGCAACACCCTTGAAACGCTCTTTAAGGTTGACGCTGTCGGAAAAGACTTTGAACTGGGGCCTGGACGATGCGGAAAAGGCCAGACCGCCTTTATATGCGATGGTGGACCGCACATTAGAGTTAGAGAGGTGACTGTTGGTGGCAGTGCTTGAAAAAGACGAAATGCTATATATAGCCGAAAATGCTGTGAGCGCAGCCTTGAAAAAAGGTGCTGCGGAAGCCGAAGCCTACGTCTATGAGGGGCAAGCCACAAGCGTGGGCATAGAACGCGGCCAAATCACCAAAAGCAGCAGGATAATCGACCGCGGTTTAGGCGTCAGGGTCTCAGTCAACAGGGCAATAGGCTTTGCATACACAAACATTATAGAAAGCCAAAACGCCATCGAAGACACGATAATTAAGGCTTTAAGCGCCGCAAGAGCAAGCAAGCCCGACCAAGACTGGAAAGGGCTTCCCGAAAAGAAACCCTATGCCTCTGCGGAAAAAACATTTGACTACAAAATCTTTGAACTTCGCTCTGAAGACTTGGGGGGTGTCGCTTCTGTCATGTTGGATGCCGCTGCGAACGCGGATAAACGTGTTTTTCCCATCGAAGGTGGGGCTGGCACCGCTTATCTGTCCAATGCCATAGCCAATTCGAATGGCATCGCAGGCTTTGACAAAGGCACAATAATTGAATGCAGTTTGGCGGCAGTAGCGAAAGAAGGAAACACGGTGACGCCTGTGTGCTTCGAGTTCAACGCTGAAAGAAGCTACGATGTTGACGCTGAATGGGTTGGGAAAGAAGCGGCGCGCCTTGCAGTTTCCGCACTGAAAACCAAACGAATCGAAACAAAAACCACTAAGCTAATCCTGACACAGTTCGCGCTGCAAGAACTCCTCTACTTCACGTTAATCAACGCTGTTAAGGCTGACAGTGTTCAGCGGAACCAGTCGCCGTTTAAAGGCAAAATAGGCGCCAAAGTCGCGTCTGAAGCGGTAACAATCTACGATGACGGTTTATTCCCTGGTGGTCTCCGCACAGGAACGGTTGACGGCGAAGGTGTTCCGCGCCAAAAAACTCTTCTTGTAGAAAAAGGCGTCTTGCGCAACTTCTTATACGACAATTACGCGGCTAAGAAAGAAGGCAGGGAAAGCACTGGAAACGCTTCAAGGGCTGGGTACTTGTCAACACCCAACATAGAGGCTACAAACTTCCACATAATGCCTGGAACCAAAAAGGCAGAGCAACTTATGAGTGAAGTGGACGACGGTTTGATAATCTATTACTTGCAGGGTGCGCACAGCAGCAACCCTGTCAGCGGCGAGTTCTCGGTTGTCGCAACTCCTGCATGGAAGATTAGGAAGGGCGAAATAGTGCACTGCAGCCGAGGAGTGATGTTGGCGGGCAACATCTTTGAAGTGCTAAAAAACGTGAGCGCAATAGCCAGCAACGACAGGAAAATGGGGCAGCTAATCGCGCCTTGGATGCTGGTTGAAAACGTCAAAGTCATCGGAAAATAGGTCTTCTGTCTAGTATCGTCGATGGATGGGCTTCAAAACTCCAACTGTCAAATATCGGTTCTACAACAAAGTTCTACCTATTTATAGAGGGGCTATGGTCTTTTTCACGCGCTAGCTCTCCGCTCTCTTAAGCCCAGAAGCTCTTTGAGTATTCGCCCAAGACGCCTTCGTATATCCGCTTTGTCTGCTGCGCTATTTTGTCCCAGTCGTATTTTTCCTGCACTTTCTTGTACGCGTTTTCCACGATGCGGTTTTTGTAGTTTTCATCCAGTAAAATCTTGGTTATTCCCCACGCTAGCGAGTCAGTATTATTCGGGTAAACCTTGACGCCAGTTACATCATGCTCAACAATCTCCGACAAACCACCCGTGTCGGACACCACAACTGGGCTTTTCGCCGCCATCGCCTCCAAAGCAACTATCCCAAACGGCTCAAACAGAGAC
>DATDQZ010000036.1:0-18382 GCA_035292005.1 Bathyarchaeia archaeon
ATATTCGCAGCTTTGCTCATTCATTCTGTCCCAACGTGTACCTGCAAGTTAATGAGTTAATAGACGTTAACAAAAGAGATGTTTATCTCTTTTGGCAGAGGGTATCTGTAATTTTACTTGCATAGCTCTTAAAGCTCTAACATCGTGAGTGCCTAAATGCTTTAAACTATCGCTGTTGCAACCACTATGAGCCTAAACGGAGCCTTATCCGCATTTTGTTTCTGCTCACCCAATTGTAGACTGGAATGAGTGGATACTTTATTGACTGAGGAAGAACATCTTTAATCTCTCTGTGTAATCCCATTTTCATGGCGATTCGGCCTTTTTTCGTGATAGGCACATGGTATCGAGTTAAGGGAAAGCTGGTGAAGCCACTGTTCTGTTTAAACTTGTCCAAAGATGGGTGGTTTCCCATTCTCCCATACATGAGCCATCTGATTTGTTTAGTTGCGCAAACTTCTACTGCTTTAGCGACCAGCGCGTTGTTCACTGCTATATCAAAATATTTCTGTAAAGAAAGTATCTGAGAAATAATCGCTATTTTGTCGCCATGGACAAGTTGCATAAAACCTGCAAGCTCGTCTTGGAAGAATGCCCCTATGAATGTGCAATTCTGCGCTGAAAGCACACTTCTTGTAACAGTCTGCATTGGTACTCTATAATGTGGAAATGCTCTCTCTTGTCGTATCGGCGTCTCATTATAAATTTTCCATATACCCTCAGCTAGTCTTTCACTTGGCTCAACTACCTCTGTTTTTATTCCACTTTTTTCTGCTTTACGAACCATATTGCGCGTCTTTTTGCCTATGCTTTTCCACCAATCGTCATAGGTTATTACTTGAAGAAGCGCGATGTTATCTTCCGTTCTCACCCAGGAGTTCGAGGGGTTAGGCAGAGCGTAACACCATTTTCTTTCGATGAAAGTGAAAATGTCGATTCCCCTATCAACGAGTTTTTCGATGAATCTACTCGTTGGAACAATATCTTTCCCGTACTCTTCACTATCGCTGGAGATTCTGGCAAAACCCTTTTTGCGTATCACCAGAGTCTCAAGCTCTTTATCTACGCCCAGAATCCTTTTTAGCGTCTCATAGAATGGCCCTCTGTAGTTTATTTTTCCCCGTTGAAAAAGCCATTCTGGATGAACATGCACGACTTCTCCTTTTGCGATCCAGTCATTCGCTATTTTAGTGGCTTGGTCGACGGTATGACTAAAACAAATAACGTCTAAACCACCTGTGGGAAATTGGTAAAAAGATTGAAGGGGAAAATCTTTAGGAATTATGGGTTCTTTCGTTTTCCAACGTCTCCACAGTATTCTTGCAAGAAAACGTGCGGTTCCATGAACAGTATAATATTTCATCTTTCTTCCAGTTGATTTCTCCAAAAGAGATAACTCACCATACGGGTCATTTGCTACATGAAGGGCTACTTCGTGTTTGCTATTTTCCAGCAGTTCCAGCAGTTCTCTATCTGGAATCGTTTTTGGCGTGAAAAACCAGTATGCTTTTACTTCTTTTTGCGACTCGTTAACCATTTTTGCGATTATTTTTGAGTTTTTTAAATAATCTTTTGCTTTGATGTTTAGGGCTGTGTGAATAAAGCCCTTAATTCGCGAAGGGTACGGATAGTCAACGTCGATTCGTATCGTTATCATTGTCTTCTCCGTTTGTTACTTCCAATTAGATTTATTATCTGATTATAAACTCTTTAGCTGAGTCTTCTTGCATTGTGCGAAAAAATAGACTTGGATCGTCTTCATGAAAATTTCTCGTAAAAATCTAGGTTTTCTTTTTCTATAATTGGCCTCCACCATTCAGTATTCTGTTCATACCATTTTAGAGTTTTCTTTATACCTTCTGCAAACTCGGTTTTGGGTTTCCACCCAAGTCCTCGTATTTTCTCCGTATTCAAGGAGTACCTTATGTCATGTCCCGGTCTGTCTGTTACAAATTTTATCAAACTCTCCGGTTTCTCGGTGAGCTCTAGAATTTTCTTTGCAATCTGAATGTTTCTTAACTCTTGATTTGCTGCTATGTTGAAAATTTGTCCAACCTCGCCCTTATGCAAGACTAGGTCTATTGCTTCGCAGTTATCCTCTACGTAAAGCCAATCCCTAACATTTTCTCCAGCTCCATAAACTGGTATCAGTTTGTTCAGCAATGCGTAGATTATTGTCTTAGGGATGAGCTTTTCAGGATGCTGGTATGGTCCGTAATTATTTGAAGATCTGGTTATGATTATTGGCAAACGATAGGTTTCAAAGTAGGCTCGGCATAGTAGCTCTGCGGCAGCCTTGGAGGCAGAATATGGATTGCGCGGATTTAGATTGTCTTGCTCCTTGAAGCTTCCCTTTTGAATATGACCATAAATCTCATCCGTGCTTATCTGTTCAAACCTTGAAATGTTAAATTTCCTTGCGTTTTCTAGGAGAATATAAATTCCGTAGACATCAGTCAAAACAAATGTGCCTGCGTCTATTACGCTTCTATCAACATGGGTTTCAGCAGCAAAATTCACGATGCAATCGCAGTCTTTTATGACTTTTTCAACATCTTCTTTTTTCGTTATGTCTCCTTTAACGAAGGTTATTTTGTCCAGAATATCCTGCAAGTTTTCTTTTCTTCCAGCATAGGTGAGCTTATCTAAAACAACTATTTCGTAGTCTGGATGTCTTCTTTGCATGTAGTGCACAAAGTTGCTTCCGATGAATCCTGCGCCTCCGGTTATTAGAACTTTCATTTGTATCAGCCGTGTTTAAGCCATGGTGCTGGTTTCCAATCATAAGGGATTTTTTCTGTGGTTGGCGGTAATCTGTGCTCGTCGGGTTCCTTATAGTTGTAAAGTTCAGTGGGTAGATTGAGGACTAGTGCATGCTCTTCGGATACGTTTTTAAATCCATGCCAAACTTCAGGCGGAATCTTGACGAGTATAAGGTTTTTTTCGCCAATCACAAACTCGTTTATTTCATTTTTAGTCTTTGATTTTCTTCTGTCGTCATACAAAACAAGTTTTACCATACCTTTTATACATGCTATGTTGTCTGTTTGCTTTTTGTGCATGTGCCAAGCTTTAACTATTTGAGGATAGGCTGCTGTGATGTATACCTGTCCGAATTTTTCGAAGTGTTCCCAATCGTTTCTTAATATTTCTATTAACCATCCTCTCTCGTCGGCTATTTGTTTCAGCTGTTTGGTCACAACACCTTCTATCATGGTTTTTCCTCTCAAAACACTATTTTCGAGTTTTCTCCTACAATTAGTTTGTGTCCTTTTGGTACTTTCTGGTTTGCTATGATTTCTGAGTTTGCGCCTATTATGCTGTCGGTTATTTTTGTGTTGATTTCTATTGTGCAGTTGTCCATTATTATGGAGTTTTCTATCTCTCCTCTTCTTATCTTTGTATTGTTGCCTATTGACGTGTAGGGTCCTATGTAGACTTCGCCTTCTATTATCGTGTTTTCACCCATTATGGATGGACCGCGAATCAGGGCGCCGTTTTTTATGCAGGTGTTCTTTCCTATTGATACTCGCCCTTGAATACATGTTTTGTCCTCAACTGTTCCTTCCATTTTTGGTTCCAGTTCATCCAGTACGAGGATATTTGCTTCCATAATATCTTCGATTGTGCCTGTGTCTTTCCACCATCCTTCAACGATTCTGTAGTCGAGCTTGTAGCCTTCTTCTAAGAGAAGTTGTATTGCTTCTGTTATTTCGAGTTCTCCTCTCCAAGAGGGTTTTAGTTTCTTTATCATTTTGAATATTTTGGGCGTGAAGAAATATATGCCTGTTAAAGCGTAGTTGCTTGGCGGTTTTTTTGGTTTTTCGATTAGCCTGACAAGATTTCCTTTCTTGTCGAATTCTGCCACTCCGAATTGTTGTGGGTTGTCAACTTTTGATAAAAGTGTCAAGGCGTCGCAGTTTTTTTGTTGGAATTCTTTGGTGATTTTTGCTATTCCACCCTTTAGAAGGTTATCGCCTAGGTATACAATGAATGTGTCGTCTTTTACGAAGTCTTCGGTTAAGCCTACGGCGTGTGCTATTCCTGCTGGTTTTTCTTGATGTATATATGTGATGTTCACGCCGAAATTGCTTCCGTCTCCGTAATACTCTTTGACTTTTTCTGGCATTATGTCGCCTAGGATTATGGCTATGTCCTTTATTCCAGAATTTCTCAGGTCTTCCAGCACGTATTGAGATATAGGTTTATTTGCAACTGGAATCAACTGTTTTGGTCCCGTATGTGTTAGCGGTCTCAGCCTTGTGCCATGTCCACCGTGAAGTATCACGCCTTTCATGGTTGTGCCTCTGCTTTCATTCTGTATAGTCCTTCCCTTATGCTTAATGGTTTTGTTTTTAATTCATTCCGTATTTTGTCTGTGTTTAGGGATGAGTCTTTCGGTCTTTTGGCTATCCATGTAGTTAGCTGGTTCATCTTTATTGGTTTAACTAGGCTTGGGTCAAAGTTGAAAGTTTCTGCGATTTGCCTTGCAAACTCGAAGCGGCTTGTTCTTTCCCTTCCGGAAGCATGGTATAATCCTCGCAGGTCTCTTTCGGCGGCTTCTATTGCCATTTCAGCCAAGTTGTCTGCCAGAGTCGGCGTGTTATAGTGATCGTCAACCACCGTAATTTCTTTTTTTTGCTTTAGAGAATCTATTACCCATGTAGCGAAGTTTTGTTTTTGTGGATGCCAACCGTATAAAACACTTGTGCGCAGTATCACATGGTTTTGGCAGTGATTTATGACCTGATTTTCGCCTTCGAGCTTTGTAACGCCGTAGTAGTTGACTGGATTAGGCTTGTCTTCTTCGTTGTAGAGTCCTTTTTCGCCGTCGAAGACATAGTCCGTAGATACATGCACGAGCTTCGCCTCCATACTGCTGCAGGCAAGGGCTATGTTACGTGTTCCATCCACGTTTACTTTCCAAGCATGATCTTTTTCGTTTTCGCATTTGTCAACGTTAGTTTCAGATGCGGTGTGAATCACTATTTTTGGTTTGAGTTTGTTGAAGAGGTTTAGTACACGTTTTTGGTCTGTGATGTCAAGCTTTAATGAGTAAGGATGAAGCTTTCTAGTGTCATGCAGAGGTGTAACTTCGTAGTTTTTGCGTGTAAGTTTCACTATTTTACTGCCTAAGAGTCCGCTGGCCCCTGTGACAATCAATCTCTTCATCTTCAATCGCTAGCCATGTTACTTTTAAGTGCCATAATTAATAAGTCATTGTTTAACCTAAACTGATAGGGTAACGCTTTGAAGTTATCAATAAAGCTTTGTGGAGAAGAAGGCTGAGAACCGTAATTCTCAACCTTTTCTATGTGCTAACCCTTAAGTATGCAATCGTGAAGCTAAAAGAGAAGGCTAACAGTTGCGTATCTGAGTTGGCAACGCAAATTGCTTGAAGCCTCAACATGTTTAAATACAGTTCAAAGTGTAAGATTTTGGGAAACATATGTACTTGAAAGCTAGGGAAACCTGCAGAGTTTGCAGATCAAATAAGCTGACTCCGATATTGTCATTGGGAAATCAGTTTGTGACCAATTTTGTTGAAGAATCAAAGAAAGACCACGCAAAAGGTCCGCTAGAGTTGGTTCTCTGCAACGTGGAAGACGGCGGCTGCGGATTATTGCAGCTAAAGCACACTTTGGATCACGACGTTTTGTACAGAAAATACTGGTACAGATCTGGAATAAGTACAATGATGGTGAACGCTCTGGCAGACGTGGTATCTTCTGGAGAGAAATTGGTCAAACTATCTCCTATGGACATAGTTGTTGATATCGGATCAAATGATGGGACGTTGTTGAGGCAATTCAAGACTTCTGGTCTAATAACTGTTGGTTTTGAGCCTTCAAACCTCTGGAAGTTAGGTGTTGAAGGAACGTCGAGAATAATCAACGATTATTTCAATTATGAAGCGTTCAGGAGGGAATTTGGCAATAAGAAGGCAAAGCTCATAACTAGTATAGCTATGTTCTACGATTTGGAAGATCCGAATACGTTTGTCGAAGACATAAGAAAATGTTTGGATAAGGAAGGCTTATGGATAATACAAATGAACTATTTGGGTTTAATGTTGGAAAACAACACTTTCGACAACATAAGTCATGAACATCTCGAATACTATTCTCTGATGTCTCTCGAAAATCTCTTGAATAGGCGTGACATGGAACCCTTTGACGTCGAACTCAACGATGTTAATGGTGGCAGTTTCAGGATATACGTAAGGCACAAAGGTGCAAAAATAAGAGGTTTTCCTGGGGCAGAAAAGAGATTAGAAGAACTGAAGGAAAATGAGAAGGAAAAGGGATTCGGCAAGAGCAAAGCATATGATGAATTTGCAGGAAAGATAGAAGGAATAAGAAGAGACCTAATGGGCTTCTTGAATCAAGAAGTAAAGAAAGGAAAGAGGGTTTTCATCTATGGGGCATCTACTCGCGGCTTGGTTGTTCTACAATATTTCGGCATAGACAAGAATTTGATTGAAGCCGCAGTAGATAAGAACCCTGATAAATGGGGCAAGTATATAGTTGGAACAGGCATTTCCATACTGTCTATTGAGCAGTACAGAAAGGAAAAACCAGACTATCTGTTTGTCTTGCCTTACCATTTCATAGAAGAGATCAAGAATCAAGAGAAAGATTTTCTTGAAAAAGGAGGAAAAATGATAACGGCCATACCCAAGTTCAGAATAATAGCTGGCAGAAACGGTTGATAAGAGTTTTAGTAACAAGGGTCAATGGATTTATGGCGTGCCGTTTTTGTCTGTGCATTAACGACTACGTTTGGAACGGGATATTGTTTCTTGAAAGACCCTTTCCACACTCTTGGCATACCTTTCCCACGATAAGTTATTCTTGACGTATTCGTAGGCGTTTTCTCCAATTCTCTTGCGCAACTTGGGATCATTCATTAGCATTTTAACTTGTTTCGCAATCTCTTTTGGTTTTGCGCGGTCGATAACTATGCCGTTAACACCGTTCTGAATGACCTCGGATATTCCAACCTGCTTTGTGACTATGACAGGCTTGGAGGCAGCCATTGCCTCAGCCACAACTAACCCCCACGGGCTAGCTGACGCAGGATAAACAAACACGTCACAGGCAGCATACACTTCAGCCAGTTCTTGGTCGCTTGTGCTATTCAAGAACAAGACTTTATCACGTACACCTAACTTTTCGGCAAGTTCCATCAGCATCTGTCGCTGTCTTGCTACATCTAGGATCAGCCTGACATTGTCAAAGTCTTTGGACAAGTAGTAGAGCGCTCTAATGATGTCTGATCGGCGCGCGTATCTGCTGCCGCCAACGAACAATAAAACAAAACTGTCTCCAAGACCATGTTTCCTCCGCAAATTCTCTCCAGAGGCGTTATGGAATAACTCGGTGTCCACGCCTGTTCTCACTATCGTGGCTGTTCTATCGTAAGCTTTCCTAACATATTCCGCGGAAACATGCGATAGAACCATAATCTCATCAACATAACTCACTGCTACCCTGTCCAGCAACTCAAAAAGTGGCCAGTTAATCTTACGTAAACCCTTTTTGTGCTCTGGAGCAAAAAACCAGTATGGTGGTTCATTACACATCCATACAACCGGGGCTTTCAGTCTTTTCTTTGCGAAGAATGCGGCCCACTCGGTGGGAAAATTGTGATTGTTGATTATGTCAAATCCTTTGGGTATCTTTCTTGCTAGGCTAAGCATGGATGGGACTTCAGACGTGTAAAATTGGCGCCCTACAGTTTTTCGCATCCATTCTCTCAAACTAGGGGATCTTTTTGCTTCTTTAGGAGGGGCTTGTCGAATTATGGGTGTGGCTATTTGTGGAGTCAGGCTCGCAGGCAGCTTCCCTGTTAATGGGTGAGGTATCACATTCACTTTTACACTTCTGAAAAACTCTGGATAACTTTCTTTGTTTATGGCGTTTGTGAATATCTCTACTTCGTGTCCAATCTTCTGCAGTTCGATTGCCAATCTTAGGACCTGTCTCTCACCGCCACATCGTCCCCAAAACGGAGTGTGAATAATCGCTATTCGCATGACTTTGTGCCACCAGATGGATGTTAGACGATAGTTTAATATTTATATACCTAATTGTCCAAAACCATGGAGACAGGCACACAACGAGACAACGAGCATGAAAACGAAAATCCGAACAGCGGTCATCTTGGTTGGTGGCGCAGGGCTTCGAATGCGTCCTTACACGGAGGATATACCAAAATGCATGATACCATTGGGGGGCAAGCCCCTGATATACTGGACACTGACTTGGTTAAGAGACTATGGTTTTAACCACCTCGTCCTTGGAGTTGCGTATCGCAAAGAAACAGTAATAGAATACGTCAGAGAAAATCCTATAGGCGTAGACGTGGATTTCAGCGAACACACGCAAGAGGGCGAGACTGGTGAGGGTTTTCGACTTGCCATTGAGAGGCATGTAAATGACGAGGACTTTCTGGCCATGAACGGAGACGAGTTAACCAACATGAATCTTGAGAAATTTGCCGAGTTTCACTTGAAACAGAAACCCGTGGCTACAATAGCTGTTTCGCCGATGCATTCGCCTTTTGCAATACTAAAAATCGATGGAAACGACATAATAGAGTTCAAAGAGAAACCTATTGTTAAAGACAAACTTGTCAACACAGGCATATACGTTTTCAACCATGCCATTCTGGATTACTTGCCATTGAAGGGAACTATCGAGAGAACGGCATTTCCAGTGCTCGCAAAGAAAAGACTTCTCAAAGCATTTAGACTCGGCAAGGATGAGCGATGGCTAACTATTAATAGTGTCAAGGATTTATCTGTTGCAGAAAAGGAGTTTGTGTCCATAAGGGGATTATAAAAGGTGAAAGTGCTAGTAACTGGAATGTTGGGCTTCATAGGAAGTCATCTCGCAGAAAAACTGGTTGACGATGGATACGAGGTTTATGGCGTTGTGCGTCATGTCGCAAACAGAAATCTGGAAGCTATCAGGAAGGTTTTGAAAGACGTAACGTTAATCTCAGGAGACATCACAGACTATGTCTCTGTTCGCAATGCAATGAAAACCGTGAGTCCCGATGTTGTGACCCACTTGGCAGCACTTACTCCTGTTCGTGACTCATTTGAGCGCCCCTTCGAATATCAGCAAGCGAATCTTGTGGGGACGATGAATGTTGCACATGCCCTGCTTGAGCTTCCAGACCCACAAACGAGAAGACTAGTTGCTGCGTCAACAGCAGAGGTATACGGGTTGCAGGGAAAACAACCGTTGAAAGAGACTATTGCTTTGAGGCCAACTAGTCCTTACGCAGTTAGCAAGGCTGCAGCTGACCTATATTTGCAGATGATGTTCCACACATACAGCCTGAATGGGGCTGTAATAAGACCCACGAATTCGTATGGGAGAAAATTTGATACCAGCTTCATCATTGAGTACTTGGTCACTCAAATGCTGAGAGGCGAAGAAGTGTACGTTGGTGCACCTGACTCGGTCAGAGATTATATGTATGTGGACGATCATGTAAATGCTTACTTGCTTGTTATCAAGGGTCCCAAAGCGACTGGGCAGGTTTACAATGCAGGAACAGGAGTTGGTATAAGCAATAGGAAACTGGCTGAAATGACAGCTGAAAGAATCGGGTATAACAGAAAAAGAATCAAATTCGGACAGTATCCTCCAGGCTATCCATATCGTCCGTCCATTTCTGATCAACCATCCATAGTATTAGATGCGACAAAAATCAGAAAGACTCTCAATTGGTCACCCAAGATCCAACTCAGTGAAGGCATCAACAAAGTCATTTCTTATTTTCAGGAGAAAATGCCTCAACAAAAAAGGAGATAGACAGCGCCCGTACCGCAGGAAGCAGCCAATCGTACTCTCGCATGTAGCCCAATCGATGTTGCCGAGATCAATGGTCAAGTATTTGCCTTCCTAGATCACAAGACAGCTGGCTGTGTCGCTGAAAGAACTGCTGGATCAAGAAACCATCTTAAGTTTAAGGCACTATCTTTTATAAGAGGCTCTTAATTCATACTCGTCAAGAAAGCGCGCGCGATTTCTCACCCAATGAAGAACCGTCGTCTCTAACACGTAGATTTTCCAACTCTTGCGGTAGGCTTTCCTGTGGGGGTCGTGCATGCTTATAAATTAGGAGTATCTTATTAACGCGTCGCTGATGTGGATGGGGGCCAGAATCTCAGTTGTTGTTCTAAACTGGAACGGGATGAAATGGCTTCGTATTTGCCTTTCTTCAATATTAAGTCAGGATGCAGGTGAAGATTTTGAAGTTTTGCTCGTGGATAATGGCTCCACCGATAGAAGTGTCCAGTACGTTGAGGAAAATTTTCCCAGCGTTAAAATTGTGCAGCTTGGGAAGAATTATGGTTTTGCCGAAGGCAACAACAGAGCCTTGAACTACGCGCAAGGGGAATACTTAGTTTTTGTCAACACAGACACAAAAGCTGAGGCTGGATGGCTCAAGAGCCTAGTTAGAGTCGCGGATGAACGTCCAGAATATCAGATCTTGTGCAGCATACAGATTCCTTCTCAGGAAAGGAATAGAATCAGGACGTTGAACGCTTTTGGGGATTCGACTCCAAGCCCTTATGAAAGCGATTCGCCGGTTACTGACTCTGTGTTTGCAAGTGGAGCTTGTTTCTTGATAAGAAGGAGTTGGATGCAGAATATCGGGTATCTTTTTGATCCGTATTATGTCTTCTATGCCGAGGACATTGAGCTATCGCTTCGGACAGTTTTGCTAGGGGGTCAGATAGGTTATGTTAGAGATAGTCGCATATACCACTACATTGGCGGTGCAGGTCTTTTACCTGCGAAGACGTCGTTCTATGCAACTCGTAACCTTCTGCTTACATACTACAAACTTCTTCGTTTGAACAACTTTTTCAGAGTTTTTCTGGTGCGCGTGGCGTATCTGATGGCGAGATTTCTGGCTCGAGGGCAGCAGCTGGCGAATAATATTGGAATGGTCAGCGGCACATTAAGCTTTCTTGTAACCTTTCCGTACTATAACCGCTATCGCAAGGTGTTTGCTAAGAGAAAGAAAAGAGACGACAAGTTCATTTTCGAAAGGTTTCTCTATAGAAGAAGGATGGAGAGATTGCTTTTGAAGAGGGGGATTTATGGTTGCTCTTGATGAAGGCAATCAATAGAATGCTTGAATTGGCAATACAGATAAATCTGCAACCCAATACGATTATAACGTGATTAATCACGTGTTAGAGAAGGATCAACTAATATCTGAGGTAAACAGTCTGGCCATAATGGTTCGGTGGAAGTGTTGACGAACGTTCTGGTGAACGCGGCAAAAGGTTTTGTCAAAGAGCGACTGTTCGGAAGAATGCTTCGAAACATGAAAGTGGAGCAACTGCTCACGAATAGAAAAGAGGATGACAATCAAAGGGCTTTTTGCATTGTTCACTGGAATGCTCCGCATTTTCTTCTGCTCAACGTAAAGCGGCTTGAGCTTTCGCATCCTGAGAGCAAGCTCTACGTTTTTGATAATGCTTCTTCTGAAGCAAATCTCGAGGCTGCCTTGAGTGGGCTGAAGAGCTACGAGAATGTTACTTTATTTTCAAGTAAGCGGGATTATTCTAATACGTGGGCTTGTCACATAATGGGTTTGCAGTTTCTTCTTAACTACGCTGCTCAGAAATCAGATTCCACGGTGACCTTCTTGGACCAAGATTGTATTCTTGCTAACCGTGTTGACGACCTGATAGACAAGCTTGATGGCAGGGAGACTCTTCTGATAGGCGTTAGAGATTATGTTGAGATCCCCCATGATTATGGTCCGCTCAAGAAAGGGAATCTTAGAAACTTTCCCGATGTCGTCCACGGTTCGTTCATGATGATGCAGCCACTTGTTATTCACAATCTCTTTGGCGACCAATCTCTTATTGACGGCAGATCGTTTGAACCCTATCATGGAATCGCTCGTAAGGTTGCAGGTAAGACATTGTTTCTTGAAACGCAGATGCATGCTGAAATTCCTTTACTCACTCGCTACATGTACAGAGGAAAAACATATGCTTGGCATTCATGGTATAGTTCTAGAATAGTCGGTATGAAAGACACTGACGTTCTCAATGGCTTGCCCGTGCTCTGGCTTAAAGATTCCCTGAAAAAAGCATATGTATTCATGGAGCATCTATCACCCAAATAAGAAATTTAGCGAATTCTCCTCATTATTTTTGGTGTGCTAAGTAAAGTATTAAAACAAGAAAATCCGAGTTAAGCGAGAGCAAAGAGGATTAGAGTTTGCCTACAAAACCGCTGATCAGTCTCATAATGCCGATTCACAACGAAGAAGAATACCTTCCAGAGTCTTTGAAGACTTTGAAAAACATTGAAAATCAGTTTTTCGAGTTTATCTTTATTCTGGACAGGTGCACGGACAATTCTGGAAGCATTGTGATGCAATGGTTTCCAAATGCCAAAATTATAAAGAAGGAGTCCAGCAAGTGGAAGAACAGCCTTGCCGAGAACTTCCAATTGGGTCTTGAGGCTTCGAAGGGCAACATCATCTGCACTCAGGATGCTGATGCGACTGCGCCGCCTAATCTTGGATCTTTGCTCGACAAGTTGCAAGGCGATGTAGCATCCGTTGCTCCCACGCTGCTAACACGTAAAGATGCGTCCTTTCTTAATCGTTTGTATTACTGGTGGGAAAAGACCCGAAGATTTGCGCCTCTAGGCGAAGAGCCGAGAGGAGCTTTTCGTCTGATCAGGCGCGAATGCTTAGAGCAGGTTGGCGGCTTCAAAGACGTGATAGCTCAGGAAACTCAGTTAGACATTGAGCTTAGGAACTCTGGTTACCGGTCGATTGTTGTGAAGGATGCTGTCTATTACCATTTGAGGAAGTTTTCGTTTAGGAAGGCTATTAGAAGCCAGATTCAGGCTGGAAGAATGCGTAGGCAGTTGCATATGCCGTTCTGGAGAGTTCTTGGGCATTCTGTGTTGCGTTTGAGACCTTTCGTTGTGTACGGCTACTTGTTCAAAAGCAGAAAGGATCAGCCAAAATAGAAATGTATCTCACATGAGCTTTCCTTGGAAACTTTCTATGTAGTGAACAGTTATTGGAACAGGCGACTCAAGTTTCTCTAGCAGCTGCCTGATGTCCGTTCTGTGCTTTTGTGGGTTCTTAAGGATTTTCTGTGCCACATTTATGATCTTGTTCGTGTTCGCCACGTATTTCATTGGGAACTTCTTCTTGTGAAGATATCTTGCCACGACATCCCAAAAGTGAAAGCTAATCGTGGGCACTCCCATGAGGGCTGCTTCTCGGCATATGGTGCCGCCACTACCAATCGTTATGTCCACGTATGGAATTAATTGCGCTGCTAATACTGGTTTTGGCGGAATCCAAATGTTATCTATGTCTCTAATTTTCTCTTTTTCTTCTTCATATCGTGGTAAGTAAACTACTGTGGCTATTTCAGAAAGTTGCTTCAGTAATCGCCACACATCTAATTTGACATCCTTGCAGTAACTAGCTCTATACTCAACATTTCTAAAAAGCACAACTCGTTCTTTCTCTGCTAATTCTTCCAAAAACTTCGGATGTTCAAATCTGGAATTCATTAGCCAAGCGATTTCTTCTACGCCATCGTATAACGCAATTTTTGATTTTGAAATTCCGAATCTGCTCCATGTTTTTCCAAAAGCTATGGGCGCGATAAGCCAATTTACCAAAGGACAGACCAGTTTGGCTACGTGAACCGCGTGTGGGGTATCATTTGAGTACACTATTGGCATTTGCAAGCCGAAAGCTGTTCGAATTGCGCTTACATCACCATGGGTCCACAAAACTTTTGGCAATCCGATTTTGTCAAAAAGATCCAAAAATTGCAAAGTTCTCTTTTGCTCTACTGCCAGCTTCTCCTTTACTGTTTCGCCGTATTCTCCTACGCAAGTGTAATCTACATTCAAAAGCTCTAGAATATCCGTGGTTTGGGTCTGCTTTTTTGCAGTGACAATCGTTTCATACCCTTTCTCCCTGAGTAGGGGCAACAGTGCATATACTAAAAGCGAATCTTTCGGGGTGACTGCGTCTAACCAAACATCAACCATTCGCGGTTAACATCCAATCTATAGTGTTTTTTAGTCCTTCTTTAATGTCATATTTCGGAGTGAAACCAAGCGCCTTTAGTTTTTTGACGTCAGAGTAGAGGTAGAACGGCTTTTCACTTGGTCTCGGCGGGAGCAACTCAATTTTCGCAGGCAAAATTTGGCTTATGTTTTTAGCAAATTCTTCGTAGGTGTAAACTTTTCCTGAACCTGCATTGAACGTTTCGCCAATAGCTCTTGGATCTTGTAAAGCGATGTCCATGGCTCTGGCGAGATCTTCCACGTACGTGAAATCGGTCTTCTGTTTTCCGTAGCAATATAACTGCATCGGCTCCTTACGGATGGCCCTATCGAGAAGTTTCCTGACAATTGAGGGGATGGTGAGGTTGGGTCCATAAATTTCGAAGCCTCTAAAAATTGTTACAGGCAATTTTTTAGCTTCAACATATTGTTTTGCTATTAACTCAGCCATTAACTTGGCTTTTCCATAGGCTCCTCTTGGGTTTGGCTTATTATCTTCCTCATTTACAGGTTCATCAACAGGTTTCAATCCATACACGGTTGAACTGCTCATCAAAAGGAACCTTTCAACACGCTGCTTACAAGCCGCATCCAGCATGTTCAAAGTAATCTTGACGTCATCTAAGAATTCTCCATAGATGTCTTTTGGATGCGTGACAAAGGCAAGGTGGATAACGCTTTTTGGATTGAACTTTTCGAAAGTCTTGAGAACTGCGTCTCTGTCTGTCAGGTCGCATTTGTGGAAAGTGAATAGTTCCTTTGGGAAATTCTTGCTGGGTTTGGCGAGGTCTACGCCTGTTACTTGGGTTCCTTTATCAACGAAATATTTTGCGACGTTTATTCCGACAAATCCTGAGCTTCCTGTGATAAGGATCACGAAAGTTTGCTCCTTTGCGTATGAAGGTTAACTATCGTTTTTATAAGTTTTGCTAATGACTTTGCCTTCTTATCCTTCTTTTAATCATCTTATTCTTAAAAATTGGCAGCCTATTTTTTCCGCTGATAGGGAGTCGCTTTCTGTGTTTCCAACAAATAGAATGCTTTGAAACTGTGTTTTGAGTTTTTCTGCGGCGTTTTTAAGTTGTTCAGTTCTGTTGAGTGAATCCTCCCTTGTAACTGTGATGTTGAAAGATAACTCTAACTGCGCAAGTATGTTCTTCACTATCTTTCTTCCTTGCATCGTGACGAGCGCTTTTGGTTTCTGAGAGAAGTTTCTGTAGATTTTCATTCCTTCCTCGTTAACGGTCATCTTTGCTGACGCGGCAAGTTCCGCTTTGTCCCATACTCTGAAAACTTGTTCTCGCGTGTTCTTGTCCAGTCTTGAAACAGCATCTGCCAACGGGTGAACATTATCTACCAGCATTAGTTTCTTGAATTCCAGAAATAGCGCTTCATAAGCAATCGGTAAGTGTATCAGTGTCCCATCAAGGTCAAATATGACAGCCTTAATCAACTGTACATTGCTCCAAGGACTTTGTTGTCTCTAACAAGTTTTGCTGGCGCATCCATGTGCCGAATCCAGTAGACGTTTTCTGGTAGAACGTCATATTTCTGCATGTCTGGAATACTCTCTTTGAACGCAAGTTTCACGTACAAATAGGGAATGTTCGCGCAGTAGTCTTTGCGCAAAACTTTGCTCGCATAAGAGAAGAAGAAGGAGGTCGTGAACATTCTTCCCGCGTTTATCTCGGTGACACATGGAACGCCATCTCTATTCTCTTTTAAGTCTACACAGGCGATTCCATTAAAGTTGGAGTCGATAGCTAACACTGCTTCTGTGCCGATTTTGTTCACGGCTTTGTCGTGTACTGTTTTCTGGACTGCTGGAGTGCCCATAATGCCCGATGGTGCAAGATAGGGGTAGATGTATTCAATGCGTTCCCTAGCCATCGACGTTACAAGTTCGCCATTTTTCCATAAACTGTGAAATCCCAGGTTTCTTCCGGGCAGATGCTCTTGAGCTATGAACTCCCAATTCGTGTTTCTGGATTTCCAGTATTTGATCCATGACATGGCGGTTTCTCTGTTATCGGCGGGAGTGCTGCCTCTTCCACCCGCACCGTGTCTTGCTCTGATCCATATTGGGCTTCCCAACTCTGCAAAAGCTTTGGCTATGTCTTGCTCCTTGTTCAGCTGGATTGTTCTCGCAACTGGGACGTTCTTTTTCTTCCATATCTTGGCGGATTCTAGCTTGTCTTGGCATGTTTTCACTGCTTTTTTTGAGGGAAGGAAGACGTTTGCCTCTATCTTTTCTCGGTTTTCTGAAACAACTTCTACTTCAACGTCAGGCTGAGCGTGTAGAAAATCAATTTTCTCCTTACGTATGATCTCGTTCAATTTGTCAATGTAGCTGGGTTCTTTTGCCTTTGGAACCAAATATTGTTTGTCCGTGGGTGCCAAATGAAGATAGTAGTGGCTGGCTTCGGTTCCAACAATGAACATTTTCTCTGGCGCTATACGTAGCGACATGACAAAGTTTATGCCTGCGGGTCCACCAGCGCCCGTGGACAGGATTCTTTTCACATTTTCACCCTGAATTTTCGCTAAATCACAGATAAGACGGTTTTTCGCAAGTTCGTTTCCATTATGAGACGTAACCGATTTATATTTATTCCCCGTCAGACAAGCTTAAAAAGAATAAACGGTTTAATCAAAAGGCGAAAATTGAGATGGGCCGGTCGTCTAGCTTGGTTAGGACATTGGCTTTACGAGCCAAAGGTCGCCGGTTCAAGTCCGGCTCGGCCCACCACTAGGTGTTTTTGCCTCTAGAAATCCCCTGATTTTCTTTGGGTTGAACACGGCGAATTTTGCGTTTTTTAGGATTCTGCCGATTTTCGGAATTAATCCCGCTGCATCCGTTCCGAGTTTGCATGTTAAAGCGTGTTCAAACATTCCCAAAGGTTCTACGCTTATGACGTCTCTGTTTAATCTCGCGTACTCCAACGTCTTCTTCACCTCGTAAAGAGATGCACCTAGAACCAATAGCCTGTCCAGCAGAGATTCTTGCCAATCCTCATACCGCTTAACTTGCCGCGTTGACAACTCAGCTTCTATAAGGCTTCCTTCTTCGTTCACACGGGCAATTTTGATGTTTATAGGTAAATCTTCGCAGAAACCATATAGTTCAGCTATTTTTCCCAGAGCAATTTTTCTCCCATCTACAAGCTGAGCTTGCAAATGACGCAAAGGTACGATTGCATAGACGATTTTCGGCTGGAAAACTCCCAAATCCACCGATAGTTCTTCTCTGCTTTTTTCAAGATTTGTAACGTATCCGTTTAATGTTGAAAATTTTTTTACGTTTTCAAAACTGGTTGGGCAGAACCCTACCTCCTTACTTAGGTAATTTGCTGCGACGCCTTCATCTTCCCCAGTGAGGGCTACTTGAACCCATTTGTTAGCGGCAGTGCCTAGAATCTTTACCTCTACGTTTAGACCTTCGAATGAAAGTTTTAAGACCTTATCGATTTGGTTCAACTGATCAACATTGTAAATTCTTGTTAGTAATGTCAGCGTAGTCATGGGTAGTCGCCGACGAGTTTGGCTATTTCTTCGTGAAGTTTTCGAACTCTTTCAGCGGCGTCTTGTTTTTGTTCTTTAGCAAGTTTCTCAATGGCTATTTCTATTGGCACTCGTTTCGAATTTTCGATCAGTTTATCGGCGTATGAAACTATTTTTTCTTCAAGGGTTACTGGGATGTAAAAATCTTTTGGCCAACACAGTTTTTCTGCTTCGCTTGGTGTTATTCCGCCTCCGACATGCCTCTTTATTATTGAAATCACGGGTTCTGGTAAACCCGCTGACTCTGAAATTTCAGCGCCAACAACCGCGTGACTAACAGTGTGCGTCTTTGAGCGACCAATGTCGTGAAGAAGTGCTCCTATTTCCACAAGTTCTAAATTAACGTTCAAGCCTTTTTCTCTGCAAGTTTCAGCGGTTTTCAGTGCGAGTTTTGCCACAGCTTTGCAGTGTTTTATGACTTTCACGGAGCATTGGCTTTCACGGAGAAGTTGTAATGCTTGTTCTCTGGATGGAAGCTTTTCACTCACCCAGTTCCTTCCTTAACTGCTCAACTTTCATTGCCAATTTTTGGACAATTTTCTCGTTTGCATAATGAGCTAAAGGTTTGCCGCAAGTTGAACAATGAAAAATCAGCTCTACGGCTTCTTCAAACGGGACTCGCTTGCATCCTGGCGTATCGCAATAATAAAAGTCATGATTTTTCTCATATTCCAGCCGAACGCTAAGTTTCTCAAGCACTCTACGTTTTTGGCTTAGAATAAAGC